>NZ_CP040948.1:325372-650745 GCF_006363955.1 Methylophilus medardicus | reverse complement strand
GGCGACTCTTGCAGCTTATCAAAATGCACTTTTTTGCCGTTGCGCAACACCACCTCAAATGAGGGATAAGTTTGTTTACGGTCAGGTGAATAGAATTCAACCGAGGTGGCTTGTGATTGCAACCAGCTAAAATCCATCCACTCGTTCATTTCATTTTGTGTCGGTTTCGCGTTCGTCACATTCACTGACCATTGACCTTGGCTAGACAACACCACTTTCAGTGCATTTTCTTCCCATTGCTCAAGGTGCGCCAAATCGAAGCCCGCCAGCTGTTTACGCTCGGCGGGGGATAAAGGCGTTTTGTCGACCATCTCGATGGGCTGCGTGGCCGCAGCCTCGCTATATTGACCGCCTAATAAATACACTTGCCCGGCATATGCCACATACTGTTCTTCAGACACCGGATTATAAGTGCCGAATGTAAACACTTGCTCACCCTTGCTACCTGACAGGGTCAACTTTAAAACAGGTTGATCCAAGCCATACTTTGCCGGGTCCAGCAACGGCAATTTCGTCATCGTCGTGGCGGCAATAATCGACATGACGCGTTGCACCGAAGCTTGGTCTGCCCGTGCCGCATAGGGTTTACGCATCATCCAATAGCCATCCACCTTTTCAAAGATGGTGGGGGCTTTGGCTGGAAACTCCGCTTTGACTTGGTTAAAGTCTGCCATTTTGAGCTGAGAGACTTCAAACTTGCCCACGCCAGTTTGCGCTTGGGGTTTTAAATGCAAGAACAGCGCAATGCCAACCACCACTGCCAACAACAACAGATTTAATATCCATCTTTTTTTCATGACACCACTCCGACAGCCTGATCGTTTGACATTAGGCCTTGCGGCGCTTCCACCACAATAAAAAGCCCGCCACAAACAACCCAATTGGAATCAAATATTGGAAGGCATGGAAGACGATCCAAGCCACCAAGCGGCCTTGATCTGTCGCTGGAATAGTGACATTGATATCCTTGAGTGGCATTGGCTGTATAGTAATCAGACGATCATCACCGGCTAACCAGTTGACAATATTGATGCCCAGATCCAGATTGCCGCCATTGGTAATAAACGTATTTGCCAGAAAATTGGCATTACCAATCACCACCACACGCTGACCTTTTTTGCCATAAGTGCGCTCAAGTGCCACGCCTACATTAATCGGACCTGCCTTGTCTTTGCCCGCATCAAAACTCACTTTGAGGTTTTGTGCACCCGCTGGAATTTTGTCAGATTCTAGCCAGCCGTTGGGCGCCACATCAATTAAACGACCGACTTTCCAGCCGAGATCATCGGAGGCCTGACCATCCACTTGGTGCGCCTCGGGAAACACCGTACGCAGCATGAAATTGCGCGTAATTGGATGATCGCCATACAAACTGGCAAACGCCATTTTAGGATCCGCGCCATATTGTTCTGCCGCACGGTCAACCACAATGCCGGCAGACACCTTAATACCAAGGTATTCCGCGACCTCTTGCAGCCCATGCAGGTTATCGTCATCAAGCAGCCACAACACATTGCCACCGGATTCGATATACGCCTTGATTTTTTTGGCTTCTACCGCGCTGATATCCACTTGCGGTGCAGCAATCACCAGCATGGCGCCATTGGCCGGCACTGCTTGCGCAATCGTCAGATCAGGGTTGGCAAATTTGAAGCCTTTGCTTTCCAGTTGTTTACCAAACTCACCCAAATCGTGGTTTTTAAGGCCTTGCAACAGCCGCTCGCCATGGCCGTCGAGGTACATCACTGGCTGATTGTTGGTGCGTGACAACCGCACCAACAGATTAGTCATTTCTTGCTCGGCAAACGGCGGCGAGATATGTTCACTGCGTTTGTTATATTCGACGATGGTCTCACCATCGACTTTCACGCCCGCCTCTTGCGCCAGCTTAGGCTCTTCTGAGGGGTTGATGAACTTGATGAACACATTCTTTTTTTCGCGCTGATAACGCGCCACAAAATCCAACATTCCTTTGCGGAAAGTGTCGCCATTGTTAGCGTCGTCGTTGGTCGCATAGACCGTAATATTGATATCGCCCTCCATCTGCTTGAGCACATTCACGCTGCCTTGCGTCAGGATATTACGGTTAGCTTGGGTAATATCTTTGGCCCAGCGGTATTGGCTGGATAAAAAGCCCAACATCACCACCAGAGCCAAAAACACCAGCACAAACATCCAATTTTGTGCCAACAGTTGCCATCTAAATTTACGGTTAATTTTCATAATGCTTTCAAGCTCAAAACAATTCGCGTTTAACCGCGCAAACGATCTGCATCAAGACGACGAATCGTCAGTGTAATAAAAGTGAGGATAAACAGGCCGAAGTAAGCCAAATCCGCCGTATCAATCAAGCCGCCGGCAAACGACTGAAAATGTCGCATCAGCGAAAATTTGAGCATGGTACTGGTCGGATCACCGGCGAAAAAACGGTCCAGAATCATCAGCACAAACAAAGCGATAAAACTCAGAATGCCGGCAATAATGGGCTGCGCAGTCAGGCTGGAGAAATACAAACCGAGCGCGGCAAAGCTCGAGACCAGCAACAGCAGCCCAAGAGAGTTAGCCACAATATAGCCAAAATCCACATCTGCCCAGATGTTCAAGGTAGACAGCATCACCGCGATGTACACCACCAAAATGCTCAAAAACACCACCAGCCCTAAAAACTTACCCACCACAATCTCGCTAATAGACAAGGGCGCACTGAACAAAAACGGGAGGGTTTGGCTGCGGCGTTCTTCTGCAATCAAGCGCATGGAGAGTAGCGGCACCGCGAACAGCATAATAAAGGAGGCTAAACCATAGACCGTTTGGCCAACAAACTGCGTCACGCCGATGCGTTCGGCCGGACGAATCGAGCCGGACATCACTTCGAAGTAATTATTCACCCCGTTTAAGTAATACGCGCCAAACGAAAAGGTAAGCAATGCCAAAATAATCCACCCCATCGGCGAGGCGAACATACTTTTAATTTCTTTTCTTGCAATATTCAACATACTGGATCTCTCAATGTCGGCCTAGGCAGCCTTGGCATCTGTCGATGTCGTTTCGTGGTAAGTCAGTTGCACAAACACATCTTCAAGACTGGTCTGGTCCGGTGCAATATGGTACAGGCCCCAACCTTGCTGTACGGCAGCTTGCACAATCGCTTCATGCGGTTGACTGCCCTCATGAAAACGGATGCGCCACAAGCCATCCGCGGGTTCGACCTCAGCCACACCAGGGATGGCGGCTAATTGGGCGGCGTCTGGCGACTGGCGCAGACCGACCAGCAACTTGTTACCAATCCGTTGCTGTTTCAGCACTTCAATGCCGCCATTAAACACCAGTTTGCCTTTGTCGATGATTTGTACATGGTCACACACCATCTCGACTTCGGGCAGAATATGGGTAGACACGATCACGCTGTGGGCCTCACCGATCTCTTTAATCAGCGCACGAATATCACGAATCTGAATCGGGTCTAGACCGACGGTCGGCTCATCCAAAATCACCACCATTGGCTGATGAATAATCGCCTGCGCAATGCCTACACGCTGTTGATATCCGTTGGATAAGTTTTCAATCAGACGCTTACTCATGTGGGTTAAACCACAGCGCTCTTTGGCGTGCTCTACTGCTTTTTTGATATGTTTACTGGACACATTGTGCAAGCGGGCTGCGATGGTTAAATACTCATCCACCGTGAATTCTTTATATAAAGGACGCATTTCTGGCAAGTAACCAATCAATGCTTTGGCCTCTTTGGGCTGCTCGATCATATCGATGCCACAGATTTTCACGCTGCCTGCGCTGGGCGCTAAATTGCCTGTCAACATTTTCATGGTAGTCGATTTACCGGCGCCATTGGGGCCGAGAAAACCGAGCACCTGCCCTTGCTGTAAACTAAAGGTCACGTCACTGACCGCCGCGCGACCGCCATATAAGCGGGTCAATTCGATTGCTTCAACTGTCAAATTTGCCATGATTCTTTCACACACCTACCGACTAGGGGACATTTGCTCGTATTAACCATGTGTAGGTCAATCTGCAAATTCCTAGACAAAGATTTCATCAAAAAGTTATAGTGCTGAAACGACTCTTGTTACTGAGGTTTCCACCTGCGCCGAACTGTTAATTACAATTCAGTTACAAATCGCACATTATGGATGAACTTGCCGCAACTGTCACGGACTAAACAACAATTCAACATCATAACCCGACGACTAAAACCTAGCCATGACACTGTCCCTAAACAGTCCACCTACACAGGAATTCAGCATGCCCCAAACCAGCCGTTTTACGCGCAAACCTACCGCCAAGCGCCGCAGCACGTTAGCACTTTGTCTGGCGTTATTGACTAGTCCAGCATGGTCTGCCAGCAACTCGCCAACCATCACCACTCCGACCGCTGAGTTTGTTTACAAATATCTATTAGGTGAAGTCGCGGCGCAGCGCGGAGAGTTTGTACTCGCGGGTCAGTTGTTCCTCGATTTAGCCAAGCAAACGCGTGACCCGCTGCTGGCAGAGCGCGCGACGCAAGCCGCCACCATTGCACGCACCCCGCAACTCGCACTGCCCTCGGCTGAGCTTTGGTCAGAATTAGCGCCAGACTCGATTCCTGCTGCACAAACTGCCACACAACTTTTAATTGCCAATGGCAACCTAAAAAAAGCCATCCCACAGATTCAAAAGGTGCTTGCGAACGACAACATCCGTCCAAACGCATTTATGGAATTGAATAGCCTGATGATGCGGGTGACGGACAAAACCAGTGTATTGGAAGCGATTCAGTTACTGGCGAAACCTTACCCAAAACTCCCAGAAGCGCGCTTTGCAATCTCACAAGCGGCCTACTTTGCGCACAATGAACCGTTGATGGTCACCGAGCTTAAAGAAGCTTCTAAACTGCGCCCAGGCTGGGAGCCGCCTGCACAAATCCGCGGGCAAATGCTGAGTGAACAAGATCCACAAAAAGGCATCGCTTTTTATCGCGACTTTTTAAAGACTTACCCTGAGGCTGACCAGATTCGGCTGGCGCTGGCCCGCGCGTTGTTGGTACAAAAAAATACCACAGACGCTAAAGTAGAATTTACCAAGCTGCTAGAACGTCATCAAAATAATCCAGAGATGAATGTGATTGTTGGCTTGCTGGCTTTGGATGCGAAAGAGTATGCATTTGCCGATCAGTCACTCGAGCACGGCCTGCAGGTTGGCTTTAAAGAGCCCAACAAGGTGTTTTTTAATTTGGGCAGATCTGCCGCTGAACAAAAGCAAGACACGCGCGCCCTGCAGTGGTTTGACAAAATCACCGATGGTGAGCAATTTTTGGCTGGCCGTCTCGCTGCCGCTTCGATCATTGCTCGCCGCGATGGCGTCGATGCCGCGATCACTATGTTGGACAATGTCGACGGCTTAAGCCCGGAGCAACAAGCGATGGTGATTCAAAACCAAGCGCTGCTGTTGAACCAGGCCAAACGTACTGATGAGGCTTATATGTTGCTTGAAAAAGCCACGCAAAGCTTTCCTGAGAGCCCTGAATTACTGTACGACTTTGCACTGAACGCCGAGCGCAAAGGCAAATTCGACATCATGGAAGAGACCCTGTACAAGGTCATCAAAAGCAAACCTGACATGGCCCCTGCCTATAATGCACTGGGCTATTCTTATGCCGATCGCAATATCAAATTAATGGAAGCAAAGACCCTGATTGAGACAGCGACCAAGCTCGCGCCTGAAGATCATTACATCATGGATAGCCTTGGCTGGGTCTACTATCGCCTGGGGGATTTAGGACATGCCAGCGAACAACTCCGTCGCGCCTATGGCATTCAGCAAGATCCTGAAATTGCTGCTCACTTGGCCGAAGTGTTGTGGAAACAAGGTCAACGTGAAGAAGCGCAGCGTATTCTGGAGCAAGCACTGTCGGCCAACCCTGACAACGAACTGCTGGTCGCGACCGCGAAAAAACTAAAATCGTGATTGTGATGCGTCTGTCGCAACCGCTGCCTCGGCGCTGGCGTCCCAGCGCTGGTTTGCGCATATTGTCTTGTTTGTTGAGCATGTCAGCAGTCGGCTGCAGCACCTTGCCGGCCCCGCAGACACAGCCCGCAGCCAGTAGCGATGCACTTTCACGAACCCAACGCTTGCAAGCAACGCAAGCATTTGCGCTAGAGGCAAAGCTGGCAGTGCAATACGCCGGCAAGGGCTACACAGCGCGCATGGCATGGCAACATGAAGCGCAATTAGATACCATGCGCATTTTTAGTCCGCTTGGACAACAAGTCGCCCTGATTCAACGCACCGCACAAACAGTGACGTTGACTGATCAAAATGGCAAACTGCATAGCGCGACCGACACCGCCAGCCTCACCGAGCAACTGCTCGGTTGGCGCTTGCCACTGGCGGGCTTAACGCAGTGGATCTTAGGCATTCCACACGCGAATAGCCCGTATCAAGCCAACTACCTTGCACATGGCGGCCCGGCCAATCTCAACCAAGACCAATGGCAGATCGACTATGACGGTTACCGTCAGACGGCGTTCAACGGCGCACTTGAACAGTTGCCCTACAACATCAAGCTCCAGCAGCAAGAAGTCCGCCTTAAATTGGTGATTCAGCACTGGTAAGCTGCGCACAAAAGCAAGCCAGAATCCCCGCTGGCAGATTAAAGATTCAGTGTCAGGCGCCGATAAAGGCACTATGCACTGTGATGTTTATTCCCCCTATTCTGTTCGATTTTGGCTAGCTTGCAGCCTGTGGTTGCTATTGGGCGCATGGTCCGGGCAAAGCCATGCATCGCAATGGCTGTCGATCAAAAAAACCGACGACAACCAGCTGATGATTGATAAACAATCCTTGCTGGAAGAAAAACCCTACATCAAAGCTTGGGTCAAGGTAGATTATCGCACTCCGCAAAAAAATGTAGAGTCGGTCGACCGCGTCTATAACCACGCCAAGGCACTGTGGTATTTTGATTGCGACAAACGCAAAGCCGCCACTATTCAGGTGTTTCAATACGATCAAGGAGAGCTGGTCTATTCTGCCGGGACCACTGCTAAACAGGCCGACTTTATCGAGCCTTTGCCAGAGTCAGAAGTCGAAGTCACGCAGCAGTATGTCTGCAAGTGGCAAGCCAAAGAAAAGCAGCGCTTAGAGGCAGCTGCCCGCCGTGCCTCGAATCCGGTGGTGCCTGCGGTTGCCAGCAATAAAGACAAACCAGCCGCGCCCGATGGAGTCGCCGAGCCTGCCGCAGAGGCAACGAACAACAAACCAGAAGAAAAACCCGCCGCGCCAAAACCGGCGGCGAAACCCGCTGAGGAAAAAGTCGCCCCGGCAAAAGCCACGGATAACAGTAAATCGGCCAGAGCCACTGACGCCACCCCAGACAAAGACAAAGCCACCAAAAAAGAAAAATCAGACAAACTGAATGATCAGTCTTGGGCCTACAGCGGCCCGCATGGCCCGGATAAATGGGGCAGCTTGAACCCTGACTATGCAGTTTGCAACGCAGGTAGCCAGCAATCGCCGATCAATATCGACAATACCATCACGGCCGCACTCAAACCGATCAAACGATTGCAAAAGTTTCCGCTTAAAAATGTCGCAGTGAAAGACCACAGCCTCATATTGGATGCAGGCACCGGCAACATGATGGTCTTGGATCAAAAGCCGTATCAACTCAAATATATTAGTGTGCACGTCCCCAGCGAACACCAGATCAAGCAGAAGTCATATGCTGCCGAACTGCAAATGGTGCATGAAGACAAAGCAGGACATCGCGTGATTATTGCCATCATGCTTGAAGAGGGCAGCACACATGCGGGATTAGAGAAAATACTGGGCAACCTACCCAAAGAAAAAGAACAGAGCAAGGCGTTGGCGATACGCGTCACTCCAGGAGACCTGATGCCTGCAAAACCCGCCTATTACCGATATAGTGGCTCGCTCACCGCACCGCCCTGTACTGAGGGCGTGCAATGGGTGATCATGAAAGAACCCCTTAAAGTGTCCAAATTTCAAATTGGCACCTTGCAACAGGCGATTGGCGAGCCAAATCAACGCCCAGTGCAGGATGCGCAAGGCCGCATGATCCTCGAATAAGTTTCCCATCTCGCGCGGCAATTGCACGCCTGAACGTTGCTGGCATGCTTTACAATCACGGCTATGAAATTTATCAGCTACCCTGCGCCCTGCAAAATCAACCTCTTTCTGCACATTACGGGTCGCCGCGATGACGGCTACCATCGCTTGCAAACGCTTTTTTTATTGCTCGATCACGGCGATACGCTGCGCATTCGTGTGCGCGAAGATGGTCAATTACAGCATCTGAACCCACTGCCGGGCGTCCCTGCCGACAAAGATTTGACGATTCGCGCCGCGCGCGCTTTGCAAGAAAGCAGTGGCTGTCAGCTAGGCGCAGAGATTGAATGCCTGAAACGCACGCCCATGGGCGGCGGACTCGGCGGTGGCAGCTCAGATGCAGCAACGGTACTGATGGCGCTCAATCAGCAATGGCAGTTAGGTTATACCCGGCAACAGTTGATGCAGATCGGGCTCACGCTCGGTGCCGACGTACCGGTATTTATTTTCGGACAACCGGCCTGGGCAGAAGGCGTCGGCGAACAGCTATCCGCAGTCATGATGCCGGCAGATATTTTAGAAAAATACTATGTGGTGATTACCCCACATATTGAGGTGCCAACTGCAAAAATATTTGCGCACCAAGCATTGACAAGAGACTCGAAACCATTGAAAATAGCGGACTTTTCAAACGGGGCAAATTCCACCGCCTTTTGGCAACAAGCCAGAAACGACATGGAATCCATCGTTTGTTCGCTATACCCTGAGGTAAACGATTCGCTACAATGGCTAAAACAGTTTGGCGATGCGCGAATGAGTGGTTCTGGGGGGTCGGTATTTGTAGCCGTCGATAGTGAAATAAAAGCGAACGATTTGATTGAAAATAGGCCAAAAAACACTTCAGGTTTTTGGGCAAAAGGGTTAAAATACCATCCGCTTTTTAACACACTCCTCAATGAGGATTGAACGATAAAAGCGAATGAGTAAGACAAGTTTTTTGGGGAGTCGCCAAGCTGGTTAAGGCACCGGATTTTGATTCCGGCATGCGAAGGTTCGAATCCTTCCTCCTCAGCCAAATATAAGCGTGTAGATTTAACGATTTACACGCTTAAGTTTTTTATAAGCCCCAGCCTTTGGTATGGAGCCAGGTTAAAACATCGTCATCGCTAAAAAAGGGTACAACGTTGAGTAACGCCAACATGATGGTATTTACCGGTAATGCTAATCCGGTACTGGCACAAGAAGTTGCCACGCATTTGGGCATTGAATTAGGGCGTGCCGATGTTGGCCGGTTTTCTGACGGCGAGATCATGTTAGAACTGCTGGAAAACGTACGTGGCCGCGACGTATTCGTATTGCAATCCACCAGCTACCCAACCAATGACAGCCTGATGGAAGTCATGGTCATGGTCGATGCACTGCGTCGCTCTTCTGCAGGCCGTATTACTGCCGCCATCCCTTATTTGGGATACTCGCGTCAAGACAGACGTCCGCGCTCTGCCCGCGTTGCTATTACTGCCAAGGTGGTTGCAAACATGCTCACCAGTGTTGGTGTAAACCGCTTGCTGACCATGGATTTGCACTCAGACCAGATTCAAGGGTTCTTTGACATCCCGGTCGACAATATTTATGCAACGCCCATCTTGCTCGAAGACCTCGCCAAGCAACACCACGAAAACTTGGTTGTCGTGTCGCCGGATGTTGGTGGTGTGGTGCGTGCTCGCGCTGCGGCTAAACAGCTTAATGCAGACCTGGCGATCATCGACAAGCGTCGCCCAAAAGCGAACGTGGCTAAAGTCATGAATATTATTGGTGAAGTCGAAGGCCGAACCTGCGTCATTATGGATGACATGGTAGACACCGCCAACACCCTGTGCGAAGCCGCTGCCGCGTTGAAAAAACAAGGCGCCACTAAAGTAGTTGCTTACGCCACCCACCCAGTGTTATCGGGTGGTGCTGGCGAGCGCATCATGGCTTCAGCGCTGGATGAGTTGGTTGTCACTAACACCATCGCGCTCAATGCCAGCGCGCAAGCTTGCAGCAAGATTCGTCAGCTCAGCGCAGCGACCTTGCTCGCCGAGACGATTAAGCGTATCAGCCAAGAAGAATCCGTTTCTTCTTTATTTATGGATTAGTTTTACACCACCTGCTGGTCGCGGCAGGTGGATTTTAGTGCAGTGCCGCCCTTGTGGCGTTTTTAGGAGTTTCTTATGAGTATCGAAATTAAAGCCGTCAAACGTGACGTTAAAGGTACGGGTGCGAGCCGCCGCCTGCGTCGCGCCGGCAGCGTGCCAGGTGTGGTATATGGTGGTGAACAAGGCGCTTTGTCAATCGAATTAAACCACAAAGAATTGTTCATGGAGTTCCGTCATGAAGCGTTTCATGCGTCTATCCTGAACCTGAATGTGGATGGCAAAGTTGAAAGCGTTTTGTTGCGTGACTATCAACTGCACCCAGTGCGTAACACGATTCAACACATCGATTTTCAGCGTGTTTCTGCGACTGAGAAAATTCACGTTAAAGTGCCTTTCCACTTCATCAATGAAGAAGTCGCTCCAGGCGTGAAAACAGGTGGTGGCAACATCTCCCACATCCAAACTGAAGCTGACGTCAGCTGCTTGGCAAAAGATTTGCCAGAGTTCGTTGAAGTCGATTTGGCGACATTAGAAGCAGGCCATTCAATCCACTTGTCCGAAATCAAACTGCCTAAAGGTGTTGAATTCGTACAACTGGCCCACGGTGATGACGCAGCAGTGGTTTCAATTGCGAAGCCACGTGGCGGTAGCGACGAAGCCGCTGCAGAAACACCAGCCGCTTAAGCAGTTCCAGCGGTTATCCGCTACAATAAACGCGCACTCTTGAGTGCGCGTTTCTTTTTGGTATGACACAAAATCACCATGACCGGCATTAAATTGATTGTAGGGCTGGGTAACCCCGGCGACAAATACACCATGACTCGGCACAATGCCGGCTTCTGGTTTGTGGATCTACTGGCGCAGCAATCGAGTAGCCGTCTTGCTTCAGACCCGAAATGGTTCGGCATCGCCGGCAAATGGCAGCCGCACAGCGATCGATGGTTGCTCAAGCCGAGCACTTTTATGAACGCCAGTGGCAAGTCTGTCGCGGCCCTCGCCCACTATTATAAAATTACGCCAGCTGAGATTCTGGTGGTGCATGATGAGCTAGATATTCCACCGGGCCAGGCCAAACTGAAATTTGGCGGCGGTCATGGTGGCCACAATGGCTTACGCGATATTCATGCCGCGTTGGGCACGGCAGATTACTGGCGCTTGCGCATTGGCATCGGTCATCCCGGCAACAAAGCCGAGGTAGTCAATTTTGTGTTGAAAGCCGCGGGCAAAGAAGAACAACATGCGTTGGATGATAGCCTGATCAAAGCCAGCACGATTTGCGACTTATTGGCGCAGGGGCAATTTGAAAAAGCCATGCTGCAACTGCACAGCAAATAAGCCTTAGCGCGACAAAATCGCCGGGTGCTGGTGCCACTCGTGGTGCCAGAGTGCGAACGCCTCAGGACCCAACGGCGGTGAAAAATAGTAACCCTGACCAAAATCGCAGCCCATCTCTTGCAGCATCAGCAACTGACGTTGGTTTTCTATGCCCTCGGCGACCACCTGCATGCCCAAGCTGTGAGCCATGACAATAATCGCTCGGCACAACGCCGCATCTTGACTTGAAGTGCCCAGTTCACGCACAAATGAGCGATCAATTTTGACAAAATCAATCGGAAATTTTTTCAAGTAAGACAGCGCAGAATAGCCAGTGCCAAAATCATCCAGCGCCACCTGCACCCCGGCCTGCTGATATTGCGCCAAACGCTCACTCACCTGCGAACTGCCGTCAAGCAGCAAGCGCTCCGTAATCTCAACCACCAGCATATTGCCCTCTTGGTGATTTTTTGCCATCTCAAACAACCAATCCTCTTTTTTTCGGTGCTCGGCTGCAAATTGCACGGGAGATTTATTCACCGCCACCTGAAACATCGGATGCAAAGTCTGCCGCCACTGACGACACTGCGCAATTGCAGAGTTAAACACCCATTCGCCAATGGGCACAATCAATAAGTTATCCTCGGCAATGCCGATAAAATCCATGGGCGGAATCAAGCCTTTGGTTGGGTGTTTCCAGCGCAACAACGCCTCTGCTTTCACCACCATATTGGTCTGCAAATCGACCACAGGCTGATATTCGAGAAAGAACTCTTCTTTACCAAGTGCCTGTCGTAAATCATGCGACAAGCCCATGCGAAACTCGGCATGTTCTTGCATACGTGGGGTAAAGTAGGTGAAGCAATTACCGCCTTTTTTCTTCGAGGCGTACATGGCCTGATCTACACGCTTCATCAGATCTTCTTTGTTCCCCGCGTCATCCGGAAAAATCGCAATGCCTAAACTAGCGGATACATAAGCATAAGTATCATCCAATTGAAAGGGGTGTGACAGCGTATCCAGCACACGTTGCGCCAGCGCTTCCACATAGCTGGCATGCGCATCGCAGAGCATCAGCACAAACTCATCGCCGCCCAACCTCGCCACCAAATCACGATTATCGAGGCAAGCCATCAGGCGCTGACCAGCTTGCAACAGCAACTTATCGCCTTGGTCATGGCCTTGTGTGTCGTTCACTTCTTTAAAGCGATCTAGGTCTAAAAAGATTACCGCGAGTTTCTGACCATTATTTTTAACCGTATTGAGTGCCTGATCTAACCGCTCAAAAAATAAGCGGCGGTTCGGTAGGCCCGTCAGCGTATCTACGTTGGCATATTGCCAAACCACCTCTTCAGATTGCTTGATTTTTGATATGTCAGCCAATGTGCCTAAAATGCGCGTGGGCTTGCCCGCCTCATCACGCATCAACACCATGCCACGATCAAACACCCATTTCCAGCTTCCGTCTTTGCAAAGCATGCGATATTCGCTCGCATATTGCTCGCGTTGGCCATCAAGCACCTGCTGATGCAAATCCGTCGCCGTTGCAGCATCATCGGCATGAATGCGTTGATGCCAGGTTGCCGGATGATGGTCTAACTCGTGTGGCGCAAAACCCAGAATTTTTTTCCAGTGATCCGAAAACATCACCTTAGACTCCAGCACGTTCCAGTCCCACACGCCGTCACCGGTGCTTTCCATGGCAACTTTCCAACGCTGTTCGCTGCTATTGAGCGCAAGGCTATATTGTTCGAGCGTGGTGCGCGTGCGATGACGCACCAACAAAAACTGTACCAAACCGGCCACCAACAAGCTGATGGCTAACCCTAACAAGCCCATATCATCCGCATCACTGTAGTCAGTGGCCGCTTCAAATGCTGGCGTAGACTTGGCACGCAAGCGCCAAACCTGCCCGTTGACATTTAGGGTATAGGCTGCGGTATAGTCAGCGTCTGCGTCATGCACATGTCTATCTTCAGAACCGCTGTGGTACAAAGGCACTTGCCCATCTTCGCGGCCTTGGTCAAACACGTCAAAATGCACCAGCCGCTGCTCTAACGGGTGCAAGGCCTCGGCCAGCATCGCAGCCACATCAAAACGCAAAAACACCCAGCCATTGAGCAAGCTGCGACGATCTGCCAGCGGAATCTGCTCTGGCTGCCCACGATACACCGGCGCATGAAAAATATAGTTTTTATACGGTTGCACACTGGTATTGGCGGTGTAATGCCCAGATAACACCAGACGGTCATCATCGCCAGCCTCGAGCAGATCCGCCCGCAACTGCGCATCTAAAAAAGTATTTTTTAATAGGGATTCACGGTTGGCGTCGTTGCGCGGCTCTACATATAACACCGGGGCCAGCTCTTGATCCCCATGTATAAACTCAAGATGTTTAAGCAATTTTGGCAACGGCATCTCAAGGTCTTTGAAAGTCTCGGGGTGATCTAGGTGAATATATTTGATAAAACCGAGCGCGTTCAGGCTGTTGTATTCCGTGCTTTTCAGGTAATCGTCCACATAGAGCCGAAACTCCTCGGCCGAGACAAACTGTGACGAAATGTATAGCTGCTCGACGCCTTTGAGAATTTGTCGATAAGCGTTGAGCCGCTGCTGAATGGCCTCGGAGCCGGACTGCACCGACTGTTTGAACTTGACCGCCTGCAATGCCTCGGCATGATGGCGCTCACTCATCCATAATAAAAAAGTCGTCTGTAACGCACAAAACAACACCACGGCGGCGATCCATCGTGACGACAACAACTGCTGCAAAGATGCCATATTCAACCTAAACATTTATCATCCTTTATCAGGAAGGCGCATGACGTTTTTAATATAATGCCCCCGACGTCATGCCTGTTGTGTATTTATAATAAAACTTAAATCTTGTATGGAAGCAGCCGCAAATCAACATTGATTCTGGCTCTATCTTCATACTAACGGTAAAATATTGGTTTTATTCAATCTTTGCCGCTCATCCACATGGCGGCAACACTCACGCTAAGGTTCATCCACTATGAAATGCGGTATTGTCGGCCTGCCCAATGTAGGTAAATCCACCCTGTTTAATGCCATCACCAAAGCGGGCATTGCCGCAGAAAACTATCCTTTCTGTACCATAGAGCCCAATGTGGGCATCGTTGAGGTGCCAGATCCGCGTTTGCAACCGCTGATTGACATCGTCAAACCGCAAAAAGTGCAGCCAGCCATCGTCGAGTTCGTCGATATCGCCGGCTTGGTCGCTGGCGCCTCCAAAGGCGAAGGCTTGGGCAACAAGTTCTTGGCAAACATCCGTGAAACCGATGCGATTGCCCACGTCGTCCGCTGCTTTGAAGATGGCAACGTGATTCACGTCTCCGGCAAGGTCGACCCGTTAGCAGATATCGAAGTCATCAACACCGAGCTCGCGCTTGCCGACATGGAAACCGTTGAAAAAACCATGCAGCGCGAAGGCAAAAAAGCCAAAAGCGGTGACAAAGACGCTATCGCTCTGATCAAAGTGCTCGAAAAAGTCGTGCCTTGTCTCAACGATGCCAAAGCCGTGCGCACACTCACACTCGATGCCGATGAACTCAATTTGCTCAAACCGCTGTGTTTGATCACAGTAAAACCCGTCATGTACATCACCAACGTGATTGAAGGCGGTTTTGAAAACAACCCGCACCTCGACAAAGTATTAGCCTTGGCAAAAACTGAAAACGCCCCTGTCGTCACCATCTGCGCCAAAATCGAAGGTGAAATCTCCGAGCTTGAAGACGAAGACAAACTGCTGTTCTTGCAAGAACTCGGCCTCGAAGAACCTGGTCTCAACCGTGTTATTCGTGCCGCCTACGACTTATTAGGCCTGCAAACCTACTTCACTGCCGGCGTGCAAGAAGTACGCGCCTGGACCGTGAAAAAAGGCGCGACGGCCCCGCAAGCTGCCGGTGTCATCCACACCGATTTCGAACGCGGCTTTATTCGCGCCGAAGTCATAGCCTATGACGAATACGTCAAAAACAAAGGCGAAAAAGGCTCGCAAGAAGCCGGCAAAATGCGCCTTGAAGGCAAGGAATACATCGTTCAAGATGGCGATGTCATGCACTTCCGCTTCAACGTTTAATTACATTCGCCAAACCCATAAAAAAGGCTGGAGCATCTCCAGCCTTTTTTGTTTTATCTAATGGTCACCCGTTGCTTTAAACCGTGCGTAGGCAGGGTCTTCAATCACCTTCGCAAAACACGCAAACAACACCGGGTCTAGCTTCGTCCCCGCCTCTGACGCCATCACCTGCATAATCTCAGCATGTGGCCGCGCGCCCTGATACACCCGCCGCACCGCCATTGCATCGTAGTTATCCACCAGAGTTACAATGCGCGCCAACAGCGGAATCGCCTCCCCCGCGAACCGATCAGGATACCCCTCACCGTTAAACCACTCATGATGATGCCGCACCACCGCAGACACACGCAGTGCCCACGGATGCTCATAAGCCGCAATTAAATTACCGCCCACCACCGGATGCTGCTGCATAATCGCCAATTCATGGCCCTCTAAGCGACCCGGCTTCATCAACACCGCATCCGGCACCACAATCTTGCCAATATCATGCAAGCCCGAACCCAGCTCGAGCACGCGTAAGTCGTCAGCACTCAAGCCCAACGCCACACCAATGCCATTGGCAAGTGACATCACACGATCACTATGCAAACAGGTATAAGCGTCGCGCAGGCGCAAAGCATCCGCCAACACTGCGCTCAACTTCAGCACGCCCCCGTGAACCCGATCCCGATTCATATTGTAATATTAATTATTGTAGTAAATGAATACCAGCATACTCCCAATTCAAGCCAAACGTAAATCCCCTAAACCTAATTCAATAAAATACTTAGCTAAAAGGTGGCAGTCTTGGTTGTCGAGGTATGAGACAACTGCTATAATCGCGGTCTTTCAAATACGGTGATGTAGCTCAGCTGGTTAGAGCACAGGATTCATAATCCTGGGGTCGAGGGTTCAAGTCCCTCTTTCACCACCAAAAATCTAAAGGCTTCCAAGGTGATTAAACACTTTGGAAGCCTTTTTCATTTTCCACTCACCAACATTGCAATATATGCAAACAAACTCACCTAACATTCATGAATATACTTAAAAAATTATGGTGAAAAGCATCGTTTAAAAGTCAATGAATTTGGCCTAAGGACGGGTTTGCGTGTTACGAGCGCTTTGTCTGCGAAGTATTTCAAAGATGACCATAAAATATCGTTTTTTTACGTCCGGGATAAAAATCCAAGCAAGCTTACTATTTGGAAGCTTCTAAGATTAAAGGCCTTCTCAGATATCTTTATGATTCCATTATGAGATACGCAAACACATTAAAAACTTGCTAAAACACTAGTTGTGCTAAGGACAAAAGTTACTGCTAAACTTATGTCAACATTCTTAAAAACTGATTAGGTGGAGTTGGTTTTTCAAACTCTCTCGACTCCATAGCATATGGCGAATTCAAAACTTTGGCTAAGAGAACAAGTACAACTTGCCTTTCATCTTTACTGCCAAATTCCTTTTGGCAAGATTGATAGCAGAAATAAGGAAATTATTGAACTTGCAAAAGTCATAGGTCGCACATCTAGCGCTGTTGCAATGAAAATGCTTAACATCGCCAGTCTTGACCCAGCAATCACAATAACTGGGCGAGTAGGTTTGGGTAACGCATCAGCGCTCGATCGTGAAGTATGGGCTGATTTTCATGAGGATTGGGAAAGGTTAGCAGTTGAGTCTCAATTACTGAGACAGCAACTTTATAAAGAAATACCCACAGTGTTTGAAGATGAAAATTGCTCACTTAATACGGAAGATTTTACAGGTGAAGCCAGACAAGCTATTACTACTCAACGCATTAAACAACAGTTTTTCCGCCGCGCCGTATTAAGTGGCTATCGTGGCCGTTGTTGTATGTCAGGCCTATCAGAGTCAAGGCTTCTGATTGCTAGTCATATCGTACCTTGGAGTTTAGACAAATCTAATCGATTAAACCCAAGTAACGGACTTTGTCTTTCTGCAATACATGATAGAGCGTTTGATAAGGGTCTGATTACGTTAAACGACGATTTCACAATCATCATTTCAGAGCAAATAAAAAAACGAAATGATCCATTTATGGACGCAATTTTCCTATCATTAGACGGCAAAAAAATTGAATGCCCAGATCGCTTTACGCCAGATGTGGCTATGTTGGACTGGCATAGAAACAATCTCTTTTTGGACAATAGACAATGACTCATTTAAAAGTACGGGAGTTTGTACCTCATATTGTTTATTACATCATGTCTGAACAGCCGAACTGTTGTCCAAAATGTCAAAGTCGCTTAGATGTTATTGAAACTGTCAGAATACAACATGAAGAAATTCAGATTAACTTTTGCGATGAGTGTGATGAGGAAGTTTTAATGATCAATGAATCGCCACTCATTTATTAGTCAGCCTGAAGTTTACTAGACGCTCGTAAGCCAGAACGCAACGCCGGACCAAAAGTTACGCCTATCATGCTTGTTGCCACACGTGACTTAATGCACAGCTTACTTGAGTAAGCGCCTTCGCAAATGGATAACTATCAACTTTTGATTTGTAATTGCATAAACCCAATAAAAATATTACATAAATGTAATTATACGAATTTATTATCTAAATATAATTAAAATCCAAAAAACCCCACCTTTATTACATTTATATAATTTATTGATTTTATTATTTCTATGTAATAAGATGGATCAATGAAAACGACGATCACTTCCGGACAACAGCTTAAAGCGCATATCAAGTCTTTAAGAAAAAGAAGAAATTGGACGCAACAAATGCTTGCGACCAAGATGGGATTATCACAATCCAGGATTGTCCAGATTGAGAGAAATCCGAACCTGGTCAGCTTTGATCAGCTTTTGCTCCTATTCAATATATTAGGCGTATCAATGTCACTTGAATTGAATAGTGATGATCAGAGTAACGAAAGCCCAGACTCAACTAATAAACACTCTGAGACAGCAGATCTACAAGACGCTCAAAATCAAGCCACCGAGTCTAAACAGGCAAAATGGTAATACAAGCATTAAATGTCTGGATGAATGGCCAGTTAGTGGGCACTTGGGCACAGGGGAATCGTCGGTCAAGCAAATTTCAATACGATGCTAATTGGATAAAGTCTGCATACGCCAGACCGCTTTCAAACGCTTTACCCATGAGCACTGTTGACGGCATCATCACCGGGCAAGAAGTCACTGATTACTTTGATAACCTTCTACCTGATTCCGTTGATATTAGAAAACGGATTCAATCCAGTTTTAAAACGCAATCCACTGAGGCGTTTAATCTGTTAGAGGCGATCGGACGAGATTGTGTTGGTGCAGTGCAACTACTGCCGGTAGGCGAAACGCCAGCGGCATTTGAGGAGGTACATGGCCAACCATTAAGTGACGCGCAAATATCCCAATTATTGATCGCAGCCTCCTCTGGAAGAACGCTTGGACAAATTTTTGATGAGGCATCCTTCAGAATTTCAATCGCTGGCGCGCAAGAAAAAACAGCATTGCTTCGTGTGAAACAACAATGGCTACGTCCTCTTGGGGCAACGCCAACCACGCATATATTAAAACTCCCACTCGGACTCATTGGTGGTGAGCAGCGTTTTGATATGACCGACTCAATCGAAAATGAGTGGTTGTGCGCGCAGATTTTAAAAAAGCTGGGATTTAATATCGCCAATACAGAAATTGGCAACTTTGATGGCACCAAAGCACTGGTGGTCGAGCGCTTTGACAGAAAATGGGTGGATGATGACAAATGGATCGCCAGAATCCCGCAAGAAGACTTCTGTCAGGTATTTGGACTCCCCTCCGAATTGAAGTATGAAGATCATGGTGGCCCTTCCATCGAAAAAATAATGCGCTATTTGACGGCAAGCATCAGCGCTCACGATGACAGGCTACACTTCCTCAAAACACAATTTGTGTTTTGGTTACTGGCAGCCACAGATGGACATGCCAAAAACTTCTCCGTGGCTATACAACCCGGTGGCGCATTTCAACTCACCGCGCTATATGATGTTTTATCTGCGTGGCCAATTATTGGCAGTGAGCGAAATCAACTGCCCTACAAAAAAGCCAAACTTGCAATGGCTATTAGAACCAAAAACGCACAGTACAAAATTAGTGAGATTTACCCTCGCCACTGGAAAGCGTTTTGTGCAAAGTTAGGCGTTCCAGAAGCTTTTGATGAAATGTATACAATTGCTTCAAACATCGTTCCGGCGATTGAAGAGATTGCAACATCGCTGCCAGCACGGTTTCCGATGCAACTAATCGAGAGTATTAAACATGGCGTTTCTGAGCATGCCAGTCGCTTCTTAAGCATGGAAGAAGCCGTTTAAGTTGAAATGAGTTTATTGATCATTGGGATTATTCAAGTCACGGTAAACGGTCTAAAAATCGCTAGCGAAATAGTTATAATCCCCTGTGTTAGAATTCAAAAAGCGATTGTTACCATAGAGATGGGGTAACTTTTAGGGTATGTGAGATTTATTTAACTAACAATATCGTTATAAATCATTGCATTAAGAATGGTGTTCAGTGGTCTCTTTCTAACTGCCTACAACTTCGACGTTCTCGAATTTCGTTCAGTCAGGTATTCACACCTAAGTTCAACTGAGGAAATAATCTTTTGTATTCCTCATTGACTACTTTGTAGCATTCACATGCTCTATTTTCTAAGGTAGGTCGATCTAATACATGTATATGACCACGTGTGTACTGAATGACGCCACCTTGTTGCAATCTACCAGCTGCAGCTGTGACGCCTTCACGCCTAACCCCTAGCATATTGGCAATTAACTCTTGGGTCATAGCGAGATGTTGACTATTAAGCCGGTCTAAACTTAACAACAGCCAACGGCATAACTGCTGATCAATAGAGTGATGACGATTGCAAATGGCGGTTTGTGCCATTTGTGCAATTAAAGCATGGGTGTAATGCAACAGAAGGCGCATAAAAGGTCCTCCTTGATTGAATTCCTGCTTGAGATAATTACCTCGCATCCGATAAGCTTTACCAGCGCTTTGTACGACGGCACGACTGGTACTTGTTCCGCCACCCATAAATAAGGAAACCCCTAATACCCCATCATTCCCTACAACGGCTATTTCTGCGGTGGCACCATTCTGTAATTCATTCAACAAAGAGATGATAGCGGTTGTAGGAAAGTAAACGTATTGTAAACAACCTCCAGGTTCATAAAGCGTTTTCCCTAATGGCAGTTCGACATATTCGAGCATGCTCAAAATGCGAACATACTCTAAATCGGGCAAGGCCTTAAGCAATTGATTTTGTTGCGGTGACGGTAACATGACGCTCTCACTCCCACTGCAATTTTTTTGCAGATGCTTGTTATATGTATTGGAGCTTTATGAAGCGGTGCACTCCACCTTTACCACTAACTTATCCGGATAAACTCCTTTTTATAAGTAGAAAGATACTGATTTTATTGTAGGTCGCTTCCTATCTTGCAGTCATACATGGGGTAATCGCAGTTGTAAAATGATTAATGCTTGCGACTGAATCGCCTCGCATTTATTCATCACCTACAAGCCGTAATCATGGAAATGACCTGCCCCCCCCATTTGCCTACCAATTCAATTCGTGAAGTCGATGCAATCGGGTGAAGGTCAATGGAGAGGAGCACATTGAGATACCACCACATTGGATAAGGATCACCGTAAACCTTAAATACCGCGACGGAAATCTTTCAACTACGGATCTCCGTTTCTCTTCTAACTTCAATAGATTTCAAATTTAAATGAATTTAAACCATTGGTGCAAGTCATATTTACACCAATCAATCAAATAATAAGGAATCACATGCACGTAAGCTTTGAAGTCGCACAAGAAATCATTGAGAAAGCCGTCGAAAAATCCAACCAAATTGGCGTGAAGATGTGTATCGCCGTGTTAGATTCTGGCGGTAACCTGAAGAGCTTCACTCGAATGGATGATGCTTGGGTCGGTAGTATTGATATCGCCATCAAAAAAGCCAAAACCGCCTGCTACTTCGCCATGCCCTCTGGCGAAATCGGTAAGCTTTCAGTCCCCGGCTCGCCTTTGTATGGCATCGAGCATTCTAATGATGGCCTAATCACTTTCCCAGGTGGGCTGCCGATTGTCGATGAAGATGGGATATTGATCGGGGCGATTGGTGTCAGTGGTGACACGGTGGAAAATGATCATTTAGTGGCACAAGCGGGCGTGAATGTGGCTGGTGTTTGTGACGTGCCTAAGCACCCTTGGCGGACATAACTTACCGCGCACAGTGTTTGTCATTTCAGATGGATCACAGTGCAAAGTAAGTTTACTCAAAACAAAAAACCCGACACGTGGTCGGGTTTCTGTCATTTTAGCCTAGGCTAAAATTATTTGTTCATTACGTACATTGTTACTTCAAAGCCAAAACGCATTTCTGTAGCAGCTGGTTTAGTCCACATGGTGTTTCTCCTGATTTAAAAGTTTATCTGTACAACGTGTGCACAGTATGCGCCTCGTCCTCAGACTTGTTCAGCGCTGTTTTACCTGAAACAGGCTCATGATTTTCAGCAGTTAGGCGGGTTTGATTATAAGAGGTAGGTTTCAGCGGGCACTTCCGGCAGGCCTTCAAACAAGGGGCGTGCGAAGTAATAGCCTTGAAATAGAGTGACACCAAAATCGACCAACGGGGCGAGCTCTTGCTTGGTTTCAACGCCCTCGGCAATGACCTGTATGCCTAACCCATTGCACACATCAATAATGCTTTTGACGATGAGTTGCTTGGTTTTGTTTTCATCAATACCCCGAATCAGATTCATGTCGAGTTTAATGATGTCTGGCTGCCACTCTGCTAGCAAATTAAGCCCTGAATAACCGGCACCGAAATCATCAATGGCGGTTAAAAACTGGTGTTTTTTGTATTCGGTAAAAATGCTTTTGAGGTGGGCGTGATCGGTGATTTTCTCGGCCTCGGTCACTTCAAACATAATGCGCTTTTTATCAAAGCCGAGCTCATCACACACGGCAAGGGTGGATCGAATGCAGTTTTCGGGTTTGTAAACGGCATTAGGCAAAAAGTTGATAGAAAGAAACTCATTGAAATGCAAACTGTGAGCGAGCCGAATCGCTTTTGAGCGGATGATCTGATCAAAGCTGTGCACTCTGGTGCCATCAATCTGATCCAGAATATAGGCCGCAGACTGATTTTCGAGTCCGCGCACCAAGGTCTCGTAGCCCCATACCTGTTGATCGCCAAAATTCACAATCGGCTGAAAAGCCATCGAAAAATCAATGCCTAAGCTTTGGGGATTACATTTTTGGCAGCTCATTGATTGCTCCACGTCATTACACCTAATATGTTTTACTTAAATCAATTTTAGGGCAATTTCTATGCTTTGATAGGTGGATTAACTGACTTTTTTCGGTGCTGTTTACACATTCAAGCGAGCGGTCCGCAATCAATTGAAACCCCTTTTAAAACAGGAGTTTCATTGCAGGCGCCGTAAAGTGTGAACGGCCTATTTCCACAACAAAAAACCCGACACATGGTCGGGTTTTTGTCATTTTAGCCTAAGCTAAAATTATTTGTTCATTACGTACATTGTTACTTCAAAGCCAAAACGCATTTCTGTAGCAGCTGGTTTAGTCCACATGGTGTTTCTCCTGATTTAAAAGTTTATCTGTACAACGTGTGCACAGTATGCGCCTCATCCTCAGCCTTGTTCAGCGCTGTTTTACCTGAAACAGGCTCATGATTTTCAGCAGTCAGCCCTGATGATTGAGACCACTGAAAAAATCCTCAATGGCTTGGATAAATAGCTGCGGCTGTTCGGCGTGCACCCAATGGTCCGTGGGCAAGGTCACAAATGTGGCCTGGGTAAACTGTTGCTGCATGTCGGCAATATCAGACTCGCGCACATAGTCACTGCGTGCACCACGAATAATCAAAGTCGGTCGCGACGACTGCGCGGCCAGGGCGGCTTGAAAATGGCTGTAGTTGGCTTTGAGCGCAGATAGCGGAATCCGCCACTGAAATTGCTCTTCATGTTTGACCAAGTTGGTGAGTAAAAACTGGCGTACCATCAGCGATGGAATCTGTGCCGATAATGCTTGATCAACCGCTTGACGGGATGGCAGTTGCTGCAAATTTAAGGCCTGCATCGCATCCATTAAATGCGTGTGCGCGTCAGCATAGGCGCGTGTAGCCATGTCCACCACCGTAAGCGTGTGTACGCGCTCGGCATAAAGGCTGGCGAACTGCATAGCGACTTTGCCACCCAGCGAATGACCAATTAAATGCACGCGGCCGATACCTAATGCATCGAGGGTTTCAGCGACGTCGGCGGCCATCTCAGGGAACGTTTGCGAGTCGCTGTGCGGTGAACGGCCGTGATTGCGCAAATCTACGGTGATCACCTGATAGTGCTGGGCAAAATGTTTGGCGATGGTGCCCCAGTTGTCGGCTGAGCCAAATAGCCCATGCAAAAATAATAATGGCTGGGCTTGGTGGTGGCCTTGAATTTGGTAATGCAGTTGCATGCGTGAGCGGGTGAGATTTATGTAGGGTGCTATGGTATAACAACTTTTGGTTTCGTCAGTGATGTCCTACGCAAGTATCAGAATCTGCGGTATTCCTTAGCGGAGGTGATCTCTTAATAATGGAGGCTCGATCAATGACTGAATAAGGACTCATCATGAAAAACATTATCAAATCTCTGTTGTTAGTGAGCGCATTAACTTTGCCAATGGCAGGTTTCGCCGCGGATGGTGACTCACTTGGCACCAAGGTTGAAGACTCTGTAATTACCGCCAAGGTGAAAACTGCATTTGCCAAAGATAAAGCCGTGAGTGCCACCGATATTAAAGTAGAAACCGACAGCAATGGCTTGGTGCAATTGTCTGGCATGGTCAAATCTAAAGCCGAGGCCGATAAAGCGGTTAAACTGGCTAAAAATGTAAAAGGTGTGACCGGTGTGAAAGATGATATTGTAGTCGCACAATAAGGCTTTACCGTCGCGCTTGCCCATAGGCCTCTTGATGAGCCCTATGGGCATTTTGTTACTGATCCCCCTCTCCCAAAAGCGCTCTCACACCGCTTGTTGCGCGTAGGTCTATAATGCATTGTGATCTATTGACTGCTGATGCGTCCGTATCAGCCATCGGGAGGGATTTTGATGCCGACCAACCAAGCGCCTGGCGTGTATATTGAAGAAATCACTACTCAGCCACCGACCATTCCCACGCTTGATGCCACGTTGCCAGCCTTTATCGGTTACACCGAAAAAGCTGCACAAACGGATGTATCGCTAACGCTCACGCCAACCAAGGTGCACTCTTTGCTCGAATTTGAGTCCCTATTCGGCGGCCCGCCAACGCCTACCATTACATTATAGTTAGATGCAGCACAACAAGTGACCAATGCCACGGTGAACCAACCCTTTTATCTGTATGACAGCGTGCGTTTATTTTTTGCCAATGGCGGCGTGCAATGTGTGATTGTCTCAGTGGGGGATTACCGTACAGCGGTGACAGCTAACAATCTCGCCGCAGGCTTGGCCGCGCTGGCGCAAATAACACAAGTGACGCTCATTGCCATGCCAGAAGCCACGATTTGTCATGAATCCCATCGCTTAGAGGCCAGCGCATTGGCGCAATGCGCTGAGAGGCCCAATCGCTTCGCCGTGTTTGATCTGCGTTTAAGCCATGATGCAACCGAGTTTGCCTTAGAAGCTGCTCGCTTTAAACAAAGCCTCGGCAGTGCGCATTTACCATTTGGCGCGGCTTACGGGCCGTGGATACTTGTGCGTTTCGTGCGCACGCTCTCCCTCACACAACTGGTGTTTAAGCGCAAAGCAGACGACGTTGAAGTGGCTGCAGAAAGCCTGACCAGCGATGCCGATATGCTGGCGCTGCTCGCAGACATCCGTGCGCTCACACAGGTCAACGCCAGCGCAGACACGCAAACCCTGTCGCAATCATTACATGCCACCTTGTTTCAACAGTTTGCGCTGGGCAAGCAATGGCTAGACGCTGCAACGCTAGCGCTGAATACTTTACCCGCCAGCGGTGCAGTGCTGGGCGCCTATGTGGCGACCGACCAAACTCGCGGCGTTTGGAAGGTCGCGGCTAACGTTGCATTGCAGCAGGTTATGCAACCGCTGTTTAAACTCAGCAATGCCGAGCAAGCGAATTACAACATCGACGCCGAGAGCGGAAAATCGATCAATCTCATCCGAGCGTTTACGGGGAAAGGCACACTGATTTGGGGGGCGAGAACCTTAGCGGGTAACGACAATGAGTGGCGTTATATTCCTGTTAGGCGCTTGTTTAGCCACACAGAGGCCGCGATCAGCGCAGGATTGGCGCAGTTGGTGTTTGAGCCAAATACCGCCCAAACTTGGGCGCGCGCGCAGCACATGACAGAACAACTGCTCACTTGGCTATGGCGACAAGGCGCCCTGCAAGGTCGCAAGCCTGCGCAGGCTTTTTTCGTTCACATTGGCTTAGGCAAAAGCATGACAGAAAACGATATTGCAAACAGTCAAATGGTCATCCGCTTAGGCATGGCAGCTATCCGACCTGCAGAATTCATTATCCTCTCGCTCAAACAAACGCAGGCTGGCTAAAGGGGGCAACAGACCCGTATTGGGATAAATGCACGGGCCTTTTGCATTGCTCGGCCTCTATTAGGCCAGTGCGACCACGCCCACTTGTAGACATTCTGCCGCACAACGACGGCAAGCTTGCGCACAAGCGCGGCAGCGTTCAGAAGCATGTTGTTCACAGCTTTCTGCGCATCGTGTGCAAATTTCAGCGCAGTCTTGGCAGACCAGCGCAATAAAATCGCTACGGCGGGCAATAAACGACGCCGTCAGACGACAAAAATCCGCGCAATCCATGGTGAGCTCAATACAACTTCGTAGCATGGGATCCGCCTCACTCTCGCAGGCGATGGCACAACTTTCACAGGTCTCTGCGGATTTTTTGCAAAGCTCCATACATAATTTCAGTGCTTGTTCGGTCATCGTAGGCTCCAGACGTTGAGAGATGTTTTAAATGGAAAAATATCGACCACCGCAGGCGGTAATCCTCCACTGACGTGCATGGCAGCTTGCCTGAACGCCGCATGCCGCTATGGTTTCACGCCGGTGCCTCCGTCTTGGGGCTTTTCATGAAAACGCTTACTTTTTTCTACATTGGCGGGCTTGTTCGTCTTGTTCGCCCCACTCTGCTTTTGTGACTGCGGATCACTGGCAGCATTATTGTTGTCTGCCTGTGGCTCGAGATAATTACCATTCTGATTGGTATCCGGCACCTGATTTTTTTGCTGCTGGGTAGGCGGAACATTATCCGCCGGCGCAGCCCAGACGCTAGTGGTGGCAGTCATTAACAAACCGGCAAATACGATAGAAAGATGTTTTTTCATGATCGACTCCTTTTATGATGATGGGGTAACCCGTCTTGTTAACAGGGTTGACTCGATGCTAACCATGCGAGTGCACCCTGTATGTCAGTCACCCCACAAATCGTTGTAGGACAATCACGAGGCGACATCTTCGTTGCCGGTCAAACTACCGTGGCTGCGGATCCAGGCGATGACTTTCAGCAACTCGTCTGGCGTGATGCCGTTATTTGGATCGGACGGATCCATCAGCCCTTTGCCCTTGGCACCCATGCCGCCGTTGGTACCGTGCCAGACCGTCTCGAACATACCTTTATTGGTGGCATCTTTGGCGTAGTTATAATTTGGCCCAGTCAGCGCCGGACCCACCTGACCACCGGCATCTGGGCCATGGCATTGCGTGCATGAATACAATTGAAAGATTTTTTTACCTTGGGCGATCGCCGCTTCTTGACCGACGTAAGTATTTTTACCTGTGGTCAAAAACGTCTTGGCGGCCGGCGTATCAAATAGTGCAGCATTGATTTCTAGCGGCGAGCCATCTTGTGTTTTAACAAACGCGATGGCTTTGCTAGTAGCGGCCTCGCCAGCGACGCCAGAGGTGGCAGGCTGCTTGTCACATGCCGAGAGTCCAGCGACTAATAACAATAGGCTGACGCCAATTTTGTGATGCATGGTTGTTCTCCTTAATGGTTGAGTGTGTGCTTGATGGCAGCACTGACCAGCCACATTATGAATAAAAGGAAAACCTGCGCCCATGTCACAAAAGCGGAAATTGTTGTAGGATGATTCGGACATTTTTTAGGGAAAGTGATGCGAGGCTGGGGACGGCCACTGAAGGCTCGACTAAGCCGCTGCCCAGCCGCTTGAAGCGACTGTGCAGGACCATTAACCGTTGATGATTTCGCCGCCGTTTGGGTGTATGACCTGACCGGTCATGTATGACGAGGCCCGACCAGCCAAAAACACAAAGGCAGGGGCAATCTCACTCGGTTGTGCCGGTCGATTGAGCGGCACCTGACTACCAAATTCGCTTACTTTTTTTTCATCAAAACTTGCTGGAATCAAGGGCGTCCATACCGGCCCTGGCGCGACGGCATTCACATAGATATCCTTATCCACCAATTGCTTAGATAAAGAGCGGGTAAAGGACACCACGGCACCCTTGGTCGCCGAGTAATCCAGCAACTCTGGGCTGCCGCGATACGCGGTCACTGAGGCCGTGTTGATGATGTGACTGTTTTTTGGCAAATGTGGCAAGGCCGCTTTGACCATGTAAAACATTGAGAAAATATTGGTTTTAAAAGTATGCTCTAGTTGTTGCTGGCTGATATCGACAATGCTGGATTGGGGGTAGTGTTGTGCGGCATTGTTGATCAAAATATCGAGGTGGCCAAACTGTAATAGCGTGTCGTGCACCGCTTGGACGCAACATTGCTCATCGCCAACATCTCCTGCGATCAGCAAACAACGGCGACCATAGGCCTCTACCAGATGCTTGGTTTTAGCGGCATCTTCATGCTCGTTGAGATACACAATCACCACATCTGCGCCTTCTGCCGCAAAATGCACGGCCACCGCACGGCCAATGCCACTATCGCCGCCGGTGATCAAGGCCACTTTATCCTTGAGACGCTCACTGCCGCGATAATCGGCATCAATATATTCAGGCTGAGGAACCATATCTTCCTCTAACCCGGGCTGCACATTCTGATGTTGCGGGGGATTCAAGGGCTGCTTTGCAACGTCCATCACATTCTCCTTATGGGTGCAGACACGCCTAGGTTGGTCGCATCGTCAAAGCCAATCCATCGACAAGCTTGGCTTTAGTTTCTTAACTCATTGCCGGGACTAGATGGCGTCGCATTCAGCGGCTGTGGTCTGGGCGGCACCCCTTCCAGACGGCGTTTATCCTGATTTGGCAAGCCCTCAGCAGGCACCTCTGGCGGCACGATCACCCCCTTTTCATGCGGCATTTTCACGCTGTCTGAATCCATATTACATGCAGGTTTAGTCGAGGTGCCCGCGTGATCGCAAGGCGGCACGGTGTTGTCTACCGGTGGGGCAGACCAAGCGCTAGCCATCCAAGTGGCCCCGATCAACACACTGAGCAATCGCGCACTAAATATTGTTTTTTTCATGTCATTTCTCCTGTGAATGATGCGCGCCATGGCACGCAATACTATTCTAAGCAGACGCTTTCAACCCGGGCGTCGGCTAGCGACTGATTTCGCTGTAGGACTTAATACGTGCCCGACTGAAGCTCGGCCTGACCTGAGATGCCAGCGCTGTCAGACAGGTCCCACAACACAATCAGCCAGTCGCGGATACTCTAGCTAAGGTTGCATTTTTACACTGCTGTCACATGACAAATCATTGTCAGCCTAGCCACCCGCGTTAGGGAAAATGTATGCGGGTGTCTGCGCCAAAAAAACAAATGTGCACATTGAGCAGGAGTACAACATGAGCCACTACCCGGTGCATGCGACATCACACGCGTTGCCTATTGAAAGTCATCTGCTGGCAGATGCATTGTTTTCGGCGCCTCAACCGCAGGCCGTAGCCGAAGACGTTGCTCGCTTATGGCTGGATGAACACTTGTTACATACTTGTGCTCACTTTTCCGGTCCCCACGATACCCTGGCGCAAGCGCAACGCAGCCAACTGACCTTGATCTGCCAGCAATTGCACTTGCAACACGGAGACACCTTGCTCGATATGCGTTGTGGCTGGGGCGAGTTAGCGTGTTGGGCGGCCAGCCATTATGGCGCATTCGTTCATGGCTATACCCACACCTCCACTGAGTATGCCTACGCCGTGAAGCAAGTCGAACAACGTGGGCTGCAGCACTTAATCACCATTAAACTCGCCGACGATCAAACGTTGCCAGAAGCAGGCCGCTATCACAAAGCCGTGTGCCTTGACATGGCGGAGCCTCTCAGCGCGACAGAAACCACTGCATGCTTGGCGCATATGCACGCTGCGCTCAAGCCGGGCGGCCGCATGCTACTGCATGGCATGACGGCTGAAAATGACGCTGGTCAACCCGAGGGGGCCGCCCCCTTGAGCAATGTGGCGCAACTACTGGCTCAGATCGAACACGCGCAGTTTGAGGTGTTTAAGGTGGATAGTTTACGCAGACAGTATGTACGGACCTTGCGGCACTGGTTGGCCAATTTAGAGGCACAGTACGAGGCCATTGCAGCCAGTGCAGGTGAGCGAATCTATCGCAACTGCCAGTGGTGGATGACAGACCACGCCAGCCGATTTGAGCAAGGCTACACTGACCTGTACCAGATTCTCGCCATCAGAAAATAAACACCTTAGGAGCGCCCCATGCCAATGTCGCACAAAAAATGTCCTCATGCACACACACTGACCGTTTCGGTGGGCGTGCTGCTACTCACCAGTTGTACGCAACCTACCAAGTTACCTGAGTCTGCCAGTTTTGGCCCACAACCAGATTTACCTTCACCGCAACAGTCATGGTTGCCAACGGTACATGTTGCCAAAGCCGTGGGCTGGCCCGAAGGCAAAAGACCGACACCAGCTGCAGGTACCCAAGTCACGGCCTTTGCTAGCGGATTGCATCACCCACGTTGGCTGTATGAGTTACCCAATGGTGACATTCTAGTCGCTGAAACCAATCATCGTGAAAAACAGCAGGGCTTTAGCTTAAAAGCCTGGATCGCCAGCAAATGGATGAAACAGGCGGGCGCCGGCGCCGAAAGCTTGAATCAGATCACCTTGTTGCGCGATCACGACGGTGACGGCGTAGCCGATGAAAAACATGTATTCCTCAAAGACTTGCACTCGCCCTTTGGCATGGCATTAATCGGTAATACGTTTTACGTCGCCAATGCGGATGCACTGGTGAAGTTTCCCTATGAAAGCGGTCAGACCACGATCACCAGCGCACCGACCAAAGTGACCGATCTTCCTGCAGAGCGCAATCACCACTGGACTAAAAATATTTTGCCGACAAAAGATGGCAGCAAAATGTATGTCACGGTGGGATCGAATAGCAATGTCGGCGAAAACGGCATGGCGGTTGAAGAAGAGCGCGCTGCCATCTGGGAGGTCGACCCTACCTCTGGCAAACATCGCATTTATGCTTCAGGGCTGCGCAACCCCAACGGCTTGGCATGGGAGCCAGAAAGCGGTGATTTGTGGGTGGTGGTGAACGAGCGCGACGAACTCGGTAGCGATCTGGTGCCAGACTACATGACTGCCGTAGCACCGAACGGTTTTTATGGTTGGCCTTACAGTTATTTTGGCCAACATGTGGATACGCGCATTCAACCGCAACAACCAGACCTGGTCGCCAAAGCTATCCAGCCAGATTATGCGCTCGGTGCCCATACCGCCTCGCTCGGACTCGCTGCTGCCAAAGGCAACCAACTACCGGCACAATTTAAAAACGGAATGTTTGTCGGCCAACATGGCTCCTGGAACCGCCACCCTTATAGCGGGTACAAAGTAATTTTTGTGCCATTTGAACAAGGCAAACCGGCGGGCCAACCGATTGATGTGCTCACGGATTTTCTCAATCGCGATGGCGAAGCACAAGGCCGCCCGGTCGGGGTGTTGGTCGACCAAAAAGGCCATCTACTGGTGGCGGACGATGTGGGTAACGTGATCTGGAATGTGAAGGCAAATGGAAAATCAGCGCAGAGAAATCCAACACGGTTATTTGCGCGAAACAAGCAACCCGACGCACTGGAAGTGGCTGACAACGATGAAGCCGTTGACACCCAAGAAGATTGAACCGTGCTGACGGCAATAAGCGCGCCATGAAAAACATTTTGCTCATCTACGGTCACGCACTCAGCCACAATGCCCTGAAGGCGCTGATTACCGAAGATCATCACTTGCATCTGACAGACGAGGCCAGTTGTGTGAGCGAGGCCATCACTAAAATTCGTCAGCAGCCTTGTGACGCGTTAATTCTGGATGTGTCTGCGCCAGAGACTAACGGCCTCGAATTATTCTGCGACCTCAAACAGGCTTTTCCGGCCCTCCCCGTGCTGATTATCAACGGTAGTGAGCTGATCGCACGCATGGTTCACTTTGTACGCCTTGGTTGCGCGGGTTATTTGCCTTACACGGCAGCGAGCGCGCACGTGCTGCCAGCCATTCACACCATCGCGCGTGGACGACAGTTTGTCATGCCGCAGCATGTGCAACCGCTCGCCAGTAGCCAGCCCTTGTTGCATGAACGTTTGTCGCTGCGTGAACTGCAAGTGTTTTTTAAATTAATCAAAGGTCAGCCGGTGAACGCGGTGGCGATTGAGTTATGCATTGCGCCGGGCTCGGTGAGTGTGTTTCGCTCAAAAATCCTCAAAAAAATGCAGGTGGATAATAATGCGGCACTCATCCACTATGCGCTGGCGCACCACCTCACTCCCGTCACGGGCGTGGCAGGTCGCGCCGCCACGCTCCCGGTTTAATTACATTTTTTGCACTGCAAATTGCAACTGTTCAATGGCCTCCCATGAGATTAATGAGCCGATCAGGATCACGGCGAACCCTAGACCGGCGGTACACACAATCGCCATGCTTAAAGTCACCAGCGCACCCCGCTCACGCACATCAAAAATGTATCTCACTCCGCGGTAAACCAGCAATATCGATAGCAATACCGCAATGGCATGCACCACGACATTAAAACTTAAGCTGGGGACAATATAAAACAGCGAAGTTAACCACATGGGCGTGGTCGCAATGGTCATGATCAGCAACGAGTCGCGAAAATCTGGTTTGATATTCACCATCTCTGCCAAGTTCTGTGTGATCCAAGCCATCAATAACAACACACCGAGTTGCAAGAATAATAGCTCAGCGCTCACCATCAGCAATCGGTTGCCGGGCAAGTGATCAACAAATAACTTGGGATAGTGATGATACAAGCGCAAGTACATCATGACGCAAGGAATCAACGATAAAGGCAACACATAAAGCAGCATTAATTGCGAAACACTGGGTTTAGAGACCTTGCGCACTGTGGGCTGCAGGTGCTTGGGCGAAATAAAATGAAACAAGCGTATCGGATTCATCTGGTCTCCTTGGGGGATATGGACGATAAAGTTGTATTAAACAACCGCCCGCCAAGCCTTTCCACAAGCCATTGGCTGATTTCAATGTAGGAAAGAACAGATCACCAAAACCAGACTGACCGAGGGGGTGTGGCCGCCATACAGTGAATCCTACAGCACGTTGCGAATTCAGCCGATGGGACACGCCAAAGGGCCTCGACATAATAAGCGTTTCATCAATCGCAACCTTTTGGAGACCTACCATGGCAGACAATGACGAGATTATTTCTATCCTCAATGATTTAATTGAAGTATCAAAAGACGGTGAGGAAGGGTTTCGCACATCGGCGGAGCAAGTTGACGACCCACAGTTGAAAGCCTTCTTTTTAAGTCGATCGCAAGACGTTGCGACCAGCGTGCAAGAGCTACAGGATTTGGTGCGTTCAATTGGCGGCGAACCTGCGGCATCTAGCAGTTTGGGTGGCGCGTTACATCGGCGTTGGATTGCGCTCAAAATAGCACTCACCAGCAATGATACGGTCGCGGTGTTAAATGAAGTTGAACGCGGTGAAGATACGGCGCTTGCCAGCTACCGCAAAGCAGCAGCCGAAGACTTGCCCGCGGACATCAAATTTGTCATCGTCCGCCAACTGGAAGGCGCCCAGCGCAACCATGATCAGGTCAAGCAACTCCGCGATACGGCGCGTGCAGAAGCTTCTGCACACTGAAGTGTTTAACGCCACAAGGCGCACTGTTTGAAACAATGCACGAAGCCCCACCTCAAGCCCGGGGCTTCGTCTTTAGTAGAAGCGCATTAATCCGCCTCCCAATCTTGGGTAATCTGCGCCAAGGTACGATTCACTTTCACGATACCGCCCTCGGTAGAAATCACCCAACTGACCGGGATATAGTGATGCACCCCTGTGTCGTCCTTTTTCAGTTTGATCACATCCTCGCTTTCGAGATGATCAACCACAGCAAAGTGTTCGGCCTGCGCGGTCGTCACTGGCATATCTGCTTTGATTTCGGTGGCGTCTATCATAACAACTCCTTTTGGTTATATTGGCGAATGGCTAGGTCTCTAATATGACTGCTCGCCTAGCGCCTGCCTAGGCGGCGGGCACTGAAGCCAATGTAGGAATTTTGAGGTGCCACACAAAGTGGGCCTGTGTATGTTCTGACACAACATTCAGCCAAGACCTGACGGTGTGCAATGCCGAGCGTGCTTATGATGTGAGTGAATATCACAATGACGAGAGAACTACGATGGCCATATTTTATATCAGCGTGTGGCAAGGTGAACCGAATCAAGGCAACCCATTATGGGGGGCAAATGTCTTAGCACAAGATATTGAAGACGGCTACAGAATAGGTAAAACGCGGTTTAGCGCAGAAAACCCTGATCTTGATATTGAGGACTATATCGTGGTGGCCAGTGGTGACAGTGTTGAAAAATCGATTGGTGTTTAATTTTTTTTGAAAGACATGCGCATGAAATTACACACACAACACATGGCTGAACGTCATCAATTAGGCGAACTGATTGCAGATTTCGATCTGGCCATGCTCACGTTTATTGACCATCAAGGCCTGTTGATCAGTCAACCGATGGGGCCCATTGAAATGGATGCTCAAGGCGTGATCTGGTTTTTTACCGATCGGACTTCAGAAAAGGTGGCGCATCTCGATACGCTGAATCTCGCGTTCAGTGGGGAGCCGAATGGCGTGTATGTGTCTTTGTCCGGTCATGGCGAAATTGAAGTCAATCCGGACCGTCAGCAAGCACTTTGGACGCCGTTTGCGAAACCCTGGTTTCCTGAAGGGCCGACCTCCCCTAATTTATGCTTACTCAAATTCATCCCGCATTTGGCAGAGTATTGGGATGCGCCGCATAGCAAGGTCGTTCGATTGTTTGCCATGGTGGCATCGATTGCAGCCGCAACACCGATCGGATTGGGCGAGCATGCCCGACTCAATCACCTATAGGCTTCACATGGGTGGAGCGCAGTTTTAGTGCCAGGCTGAGCGCGGCAGCTTTTCGGTGGGCTTAAAACAACAAACCCGGCATGTAGCCGGGTTTGCGTTGATACAAGTAATGAGTAAATTACTTGTTCATGACGTACATTGTTACTTCGAAGCCAAAACGCATTTCAGTAGCAGCTGGTTTAGTCCACATGGTAGATCTCCTTGATTAAGTGGTTTTACATCACATCTCGATTGATGTAACTATACGCAGCTCAAGATCTTAATGCTTGCGTAACATCGCCAAAAAGGGCTCATGATTTTGCTTAGTCATCTTTAGCCAAAGCGATCTTCCCGCGCTGACACAGTCAATGCGGGCGAATGCGGTTTTGCCCTAAGGCGACCTTCAACCACAACCAGCCTGCCAAGCCAGACAGTAGTGAACCAGTGAGAATGGCCATTTTAGATAGATTGATCGCCTCTGCCGTGTCACTAAACGCTAAATTAGTAATAAAAATTGACATGGTAAAGCCGATGCCACCGAGCATCGCGGCGCCGGCAATATGTGCCAAACGCAATGGTGCATGCAATTTACATATCCCCGTGACAATGGCCAATAACACTGCCAGCGTGATCCCGATTGGCTTACCAACAAGCAGCCCGAGAATAATCCCTTGACTATTGGCATGCGTGAACACTGCACTCAAGCTTTGCGCCTCGATATGCACGCCAGTGTTGGCAAAGGCAAATACCGGCAGAATCAAAAAAGCGACTGGCAAATGTAAGGCGTGTTCGAGCTGATGCGATGGCGATGAGTGATCCTCCTGTTGCTTGTGTTTGCGGCTGTTAAATGGAATCGCAAACGCCAATGCAATGCCCGCCAAGGTGGCATGCACGCCTGATTTCAACGTTAACCACCACATGAGCGCCCCGCCGAGCAGATAAGGGATCATGGATAATACGCCCCAGCGATTGAGCGCAAACAAGAAGGCCAACACCGCCAACGCGCCGAGCAGGTGCGGCCAAGATAGTGTGGCGGTGTAAAACACCGCAATCATGATGGCGGCGCCGAGGTCATCAATCACTGCAAAGGCAACCAAAAATACTTTTAATGGCGCAGGCACCCGTTTGCCCAGCATAGACAGTACGCCCAGCGCAAAAGCAATGTCAGTCGCCATGGGGATCCCCACTCCGGCTTGATAAGCTGTGCCATGGTTAAATTGCCAGAAAATGAGTGCTGGCACAAGCATGCCGCCGACCGCTGCTATGGTCGGCAACAAGGCGTTGTTAAGGCTGGATAACTCACCCACATACAACTCACGCTTGAGTTCAAGGCCAATCAATAAGAAAAACAAAGCCATCAGGCCATCATTGACCCATTCCTCCAGCGTCAAGCCCAACCAGGGCATATGCCAAAACTGGTGATAATGCGCTGCCCACACGCTGTTGGCGATGCATAAGGCGAGCACAGTAACCAGCAGCAACAGCACACTACTGGCTTGCTCAGAGGCGAGAAACCGTTGAAAGGTAATGGAGAGTGGACGCATCACAGATTTATTCAATGGGGGTGGATGAATGCCGATGCATGAGGCACAGCCTACTCACCGACGGCGAAACCAATACCAAACATGGTTTGCGCCTGATTATAGTCTAACAACGAGACGCCATACCCACTGGCTAACATGGCGTAAAACCGCACGCTCTCACTTTTAAGTGGTTTGTATTGCACGTCCAATTTGACATAGCCTTTGTTGTCACTGCGCATGTTGTTACGCAAGGTCATGCTGGCAGACGTGGTGTTGGCCTCGTTATCCCAACGCAATACGGCGTCACCATAGCCCATATATTTGCTGATATCCGGGTTGTCGTCATTGGATTTACTATCAGGTATACGCCACCATGGCCGAAAGAGCACGCTGTAGCGATCGCCTAACTGCCACCCCCCTTGTAGGTAAAGTCGGTTCCAGCTGCGCGACAAGGGCTCGGAACGTCCGTTAGACTCATGCACAAGACCCACATTGACCATGTCTGGCAACAATGCAGCCGCTTTAGATTCCCCCGGCTTGTTCAACCCTAAGGACAATATCAACTCGGGCGAATAATTGTGTTCCCGCATCGGACGCGACTGGCTCGCACTATATACCTGCCAAAATGATTGTTGTGTATAAGCCCCCCATAGGCGAGCGCTGTGTACCCACTGATTATCTGGCAACCACTCAGATAAATTCATTAACTGCGTTTTCAAGCTGATCTGAAAATGCAGATCATTATGGCTTAAATCACGATCTGCCATGTTTGGTCTGGAGGGCGAAGTCGGTACGTCATTCGGGTTATTGGAATAAGCCGCGACAATGTAGTTCGGCTGATGGGTTTCGAGGTCAGTAAAATGTAACTCATCTTGCGCGTTCAAATGCCATTTGCGCGTCAGGTAGCTGGTTTTGGCATCCACCGTTTTGACTAATGCAGCCTGCTTCGGTGACTCTTCCATGGCCACCGCCGGCGCGGCAGCATAGGTCTGTGCCACTTGATCAAAGCACACCAAGCGGCGGCTGGCATCTTCACTAAACGCTGTTTGGCAGGTGCGTAAGGCTGTCTGCATGTCGCTGGAAGCAGCCGCCTGCCCTTGAGTGGCAAAGCTGCTGACACACAAGATGAGGCCACACTGCAGCAAGCAGCGTAGAGAATGTAGGTTAAACATAAGGATTCCCTTCTAAGGCCGCCCGAATTAAGGCGCCGGATTCATCATGGTCAAATGTAATTGCTCGATGGCATTGAGGACTTCATCACTCAAACGAACTTGGTAAGCTGCAACATTTTGTTGCAGTTGCCGCATATTGGTAGCGCCAATAATGGTGCAGCCGACAAACCATCGGTGATAAACAAAACTCAAAGCCAATTCGGTTGGCGTGAGTCCATGCGCACGTGCCAGCTCAGCATAGGCTTTGGCTGCAACGGGCACGCCTGGTTTTTTATACCGTTGAGCATAGCCCAAATACAAGGTCACGCGACCCGGAGTTGACGGATCATCGACATATTTTCCGGTCAAATGTCCAAATGCCAGTGGCGAGTAAGCGGCCAGTGTCACGCGCTCGCGGTGCAAGATCTCGGCCATGCCAAACTCCATGCCGCGATTCATCAGGTTATAACAATTTTGCAGCACGGCAATCCGTGGCAAGCCTTGCTCACGCGACAGGCGCAGAAACTCCATTACCCCCCAAGGTTGTTCGTTACTCAAGCCAATGGCTCGCACCTTACCTTCTTGGATCAACTCGCCGAGGACTTCGAGTTGGGTTTGAATGGGCACCCAGTCCACTGGCTGGCCGTTCGCGTCCCGCTCTGCACGTGGGTCAAACTGATATTGGCCGAACATCGGTACGTTGCGCTCGGGCCAATGCAGGTATAACACATCGAGGTAATCGGTTTGTAGCCTTGTCAGACTGTCATGCACGGCCTGACGAATATTCGCACGATCCATCCCACTCGGCCCACCACGGATCCAGTGCATGCCGCGCCGTGGACCGGCGACTTTAGACGCCAACACAATGCGGTCGCGTGCCTGTTTTTTAAGCCAATGCCCCAGTATGGTTTCAGTGCGTGTCACCGTGTCTGCTCGCGGCGGCACCGGGTACATCTCAGCCGTATCAATAAAGTTGATGCCTTGCGACAGCGCAAAGCTGAGCTGATCTTCTGCGTCTTGCTGCGTATTCTGATCGCCAAAGGTCATGGTCCCAAGCGCGATTTTGGGGACGCGAATGCCGCTATCCCCGAGCGTAATTTGATCTATCAATGTAACACCTGTTTTTCTTTTGATACTTGCATTACGATGCTAGAAACCGCCTCGGGTTCCCTGGGGCTGTGCGCAGGCAACGCCCAACCAGCATCCTGACTGGCCACCATCAGCATGCGACTCATGGCTAACACCAGAGGATGATTTAATCGCATATTGACATTCGAGCCGTTGGCACAGGCCAGTTGCATATGGTTTAACTGGTCATTAATCGACACGAAACGCGCATTGACCACTAACAGCACCGCTTCACCCAAGGTAGATGGCCGTGGTTGATAAGTCGTTGTAAAGTCGAGATGCGCCAATTGTTGTACTGCGTCTGCCTCTTGCGCAAACTCGCGACGCGCCTCGATCGGTGATGCTAGCGCGGGGGTGGACGAGAGATCGCCGAGCGTCAATGTCGACACGGGCAAATGTGCCTCACGGTTAAGGACTTTAAACATTTGGCGAGCCACGCGATAGGACAGCCAAAGGCGGACTTCCTGTTCGTCACTGACAGCGGCTTTCAACAGCAAGCGGTCTTGTTGTTGGTCATAAGCGAGATTAATTTGTTGTATGGCGTGTTGTTGCATAAGGGCGTAAAGACTTAGATGTTAATGCCTAGCATACCGCAGTTGCCACCCGGCTGCCTAACACTATCCAATACCCAACCATCAAACCCGGCGCCAGATACACACCGATACAAAACCACCGACCGCGCACGGGATAAAAATGCGTATGCTTTCGTCTTATAAACAGATCGATAGGTAATGGAGGCGATATGAAAATTTTTAAACGATTCTGCCTGGGCAGTCTGGTCGCGTTGATGCTGCTGTCGAGCCAAATGGCGCAGGCACACCCCCCCGGACGGGGCGGCTGGCATCGGGGCGGAGGTGGCGTCGGCGTTTACTTTGGCGCCCCATACCCATATTTTCCTTATCCTTATTCGCCTTATGCTTATCCATACCCCTATGTGGTCAGCGCGCCACCCGTCATTGTGACGCAACCACAACCCCAGGTATATATTGAACAAGTTAGCGATAGCAGCACCCCACCAGCGCAGGTAAGCCCGCCCGCTGCGAGCGCAGGTAACAATAACGGTCAAGCGTATTGGTACTACTGCGAGCAAGCCAATGGCTACTACCCTTACATCAAAGATTGTCCGGCAGGCTGGAAGCAAGTCTCCCCTACGCCGCCACCAGCCACATCAGCCAACTAAGGTCTAGCCATGCGCAAGACGCCAATACTCTCCTGCCTATTGATCGCGATGGCACTCTCTGCCTGTGCCACCAATCCCACTGGCCCCAGCAATATGGCCCTACCCGGCACTGGCAAAGCCTTTAATGTTTTTAGGGCAGATGATCTCTCTTGCCGAGACTTTGCCCTGACGCAGATTGGCGGCAAAACCGTCAACCAGCAATATAACGCTAGCTTGGCCGGCACCGCTGCCGTAGGCACGGTGGTGGGCGCTGCAATTGGCGCAGCCGCTGGTGGCGGTGAAGGGGCGGCGATTGGTGCAGGCATGGGGGCCTTGTCTGGCGGCGCCATCGGTGCCAATGCCGCCAATGTCAGCGGCAACAACGCGCAAGACAAATACGACAACGCCTACTTGCAATGCATGTACGCCGCTGGGCACCGTATTCCAGTGCCTGCCAGCATGGCTAAAACCTACTCTCAAGGCAATCCACGCCCTGCAAACAATCCCGGTGCAGGCTATTACCCGCCACCGCCACCCCCCAATCGTGGGCCTTAGTTGATTCAACATGGCAGCTTCGCGCCGTTAAATCAGGCTTACGCAGGCAAGAAGGCCAGGCCATAAACAGTGGAAACCGTGCCTACAATTTGTCGGTTACGCAACCTTAGGGCGTCAGCCCTAGTCGTATAGACATGCGAAAAATTAAAAACTGCTTTATATGCCTGCTCGCTGTTTTTGTGATCAGTTGTAGTCTGGTCAAGACCGCCTATAACAACGCACCGGCACTCATCGCATGGCGGTTGGATGATTATTTTAATTTTAATGAACCGCAAAAAACGAAACTTAAACTCGCCCTGCAGGATATGCATGCATGGCATCGTAAAAACGAATTACCGCGTTATGTTTCGTTGCTGAATGAAATACATGATGATCTAAGCCATGATGTGAGCGCACAAACCGCCTGCCAGCGCATTGAATCTATCAAATCAAACCTGCAAATGCTGCAACCCAAAATGACCCCCATCATTGTGGACATTGGCAGCACGCTGAGCGATAAACAATTGCAGCATTTTCAAAAAAAGCTAGAAAAACGCAACCAAGAATGGAAAGAAGAATGGTGGCAGGAAACGACCGAAGAACAGCGTGAAGTGAGGTTGGATAAATCCCAAGATTTTGCTGAAAAAGTATATGGGGATTTAAACGACAAACAAATCAATATGCTTAAGCAAGCCATTGCCAAGCATGACATTGACCCGGCGATAATCTACTCTGAGATTTTGCGCCGCGATGAAGATGCTTTGGAAATTTTAAAAGCATTACGAAATCCCGCCACGCCAAACGAACAAAAATCGCAACTGGTGCGCGCAGGGTTTGAGCGCATGCAAAACAGCCCAAATCCAGCTTACCAAGCCTATGTCGATACCGTCACCCAACTGGGCTGTGAAACCATCGCAAACCTGCATGCCACAACGACGGCCAAACAACGCTTGCATGCGCAACAATGGGTAGAAGACTACATGACGCAATTCAATCAACTGCAAAGCAAATGATTTTAACCAGTTTACGCTGATAGGCTTATCGGTAGGGTCAGAGCAAAAGTGCAATGAATTTTTTGGGGTCGTCTAAAAACCGATTGTAATTTTGGAGCTTTACTCTAAGTTCAAAACCTGTAAAGCAGTGAAAATCAATCCGGCACAAAAAGCCAGTTCAAGCTAAACCAAATACCACGAGGCGCTCCAGGAGCGATATAGTTTGTACTTAACCAATCTCCGGAATTATGGTTGTATCCGCTTACACCGATTGCGCCATTAATACTTGGTGAAAATGGGTTGCGCCCTAACCTGCCTGCACTAAAATACTCTTTGTCAAAAATATTGTTAATAATCATGGTGGCCGTCCATTCCTTGTTAAATTTATAACTGGTTTGGAAGTTAAAAGTCATATAGCCAGGTACTTTGCCAGGATTAGTGGTAGGTGGTAATGAAATGAACGCCAGTCCAGTAACAGGGTCGATAACAGCGTTAGGAGTGGTTGCTACAACCTGTTGAAGCCTTCTCACTCCAGCCTTGTGTTCATTATTTTCATTTCCCCTTACGAAGCTTTCGGAATGGGCAATAGCAGTCATGCCAACCCTCCATTTATCAGTCACGTCGTAACTCAAGCTGGCATTCAAATTGTGTAAAGCTGTACCTGGCATACGATTGCCTTTGTTCACGGTAATAGATGGTCCAAAGCCATCGCCTGTGTCAACTGAACTGCTATTGTCGATACTGATTAACTTAAACGTGTCTTCAAAAGTGGCATCTGTGAGCCCATAATTCAAACCGAAGCTCCATCTATCTTTCTTCCCAGATAACCCAGCCTCTAAACCACGCCTTCTGGTTTTGCCGATGCTGTCGAAAAAACCCTGGCCATTGCCCACTGCTACAAAGTAAATGTCGTCTTTTAAATCCGTTTGATATGCACCAAGATTCCACTGGATGCTATCTGCACCAAATGTGTCAGAAAAATTTCCACGCATCCCTATGTCGTACGTTGTTGCTCTAATCTGGGGTAAAAATGGGTCGCCTGAGAGTGCAGAGGGCAAGCGACATTCACGATTTTGAGCGAGACTTCTGGGTCTTATAGTGCCGGCAAGGTCAGGGGTTGGCGTTTTATCAAATGCACAACCAAGCTCAATTACGCTGGGTGTGCGGGTACCTTGCGAGAGACTGGCAAACAAATTCAGGTTTTCTTTTGCTTGCCAAGTGGCACCTAAAGAGGGATTAAATGAATAAAAACTAAACTTCTCAGTTTCTGCCGGGTCGAGGACATCGTTTAAACGTGGAGTACGATAACCAAGTGGAATGCCTACACAGTCGGCAGCATTAACGACACCATTTCCATCCACATCTGTACAAGTATTGTATTTGTCTGGTTCTGCCCTCAAGTCACCAGGACCGAAATTAAAAAAACCGCTTCGGGTTGCAATTTTGTTTTTTGTTTGAGTCTCGTTATAACGGCCGCTGAGGCTAAGACTCAATGTGTCTACCGGTTTCCATGTCTCGCTAAAATAAACACTTTTAGTGGCGTTAGTCCCTTCAAAATTATTATTACTTAACGGGACTAAAGCAGCAGCAAATCTAGGGTGCGCTTGATCCGGATCTAAATAAGCCTCGCGGTCTGCAGTCAAGAAACCCAGCTGTTGTGTATTGGTGTATTCTGCACTGGCAGCATCTATAGATGCCCCAACCATGAACTTATGTTTTTCAAAGTTCCAATTAAGCTGGATGGATGCGCCATCGGTTAATTGATCAATTTGATTATCAGTCAAGATTGCAGTAGGCGTACCTTCAGCATAGCCGGGGCCGCCATCGTTAACTCCATCTATGGATCTTGGCAACCCGGTGATGGGGTCTAGAATATTTAAATCTGCAGTCTGAGTACCCTGCCCGTCTGCACACTCTGTAGTATTTATAGCATCCAGCAACATCACATAGTTTTTGGTGATCACACCACTCACAGGATCTTGTGTAAAAAAGTACTCTGATTCGGAATATAAGACGCCGTTGGTTCCATCTAACAGCGCCCCAAATAAAGCACTAGAAAATTGGGATCTAAATCTACTTTCGTTAAAAAAAGTCGGGTCTGGATCAGTAATAAAAGGTGGTGGGCCTGATTTATTTCTTTTAAATGACTCGTTCTCTGCAAAGTTTCTAAATATGGTGTAATCATATTCATATCCGGCAAGAAACTCTTTTGGTAATGGTTGGTTAATCAAACCACTATAATTAGCCGGATCAAATGTATTGGAATTAACCATTTCATCGTATATGGGTGTGTTGATGAAATCGTTTACTGGTAATCCTGTGGCAGGGTCGATAGCCGGATCATAGCCAACAACCGGAATAACAATATAGTCAGGCAGACCATAAGCGTTAGCGGCACTACCTGGCCCGTAAGCTCCTGCAGGGCTTGATCTAAACAGACACGTGTATTGATAATTACTACCGGGTTTTTTTAAAGCGTCATTCAAGGTTTGGCCATTAAATCCCTCTAAAAAAGCATCCCCCCCCTTTTGCCTACGATTACTATTTCTACGATAAATTTGACCTGTGACCGTAAAATTATCATTGACAAAATAACTACCACTTAACTGAAACTGTTGCAGCCTGTTTTTGGTTTCGTCCGGACTTGTAAAGACGCTATTTCGATCTTGTCTATACATCTCGCTTGGAATGAGTCCGTTACCTACCAAATCATTTCCAACCAAAAGTGTGCTTAGATTTAGGTCTAATTTATCGCCACGATAACTAGCCTTACCAAAAAATTGATTCACTTTGCTTGGTGAATTTTCTCGCCAGCCATCCTCTAAAAAAAAGTTACCAGCTCCGAATAGTGCAAATTTTCCGTTGTTGACACCACCTTCCAATTGAAGCTGCTTTCGCCCAAATGAGCCCGTCAATACTTGTGCATCAATACCTTCATTATTGAATCCATCTTTGGTTTTTAAAGTAAATGCTCCACCTAAAGTGTTTAAACCAAAGATGGGATTAGAGCCAGGGAACACATCAACGCTAGCCAATGCATTCATGGGAATCATGTCCCAGTTCACTACATCGCCAAAAGGCTCATTGACCCGAATGCCGTCAATGAACACGGATAACCCTTGTGGCGTACCAATCTGAGGTCCAGCAGTAAAACCACGATATTGAACGTCCATCTGGAATGGATTGCCTTGGTAATCATTCACCGACACTGATTGCAGCTTGCGGTTCATTAAGTCTGTGATACTTAACGAGTGCGCTTCTTTGATTTCTTGAGCAGAGATGCTTTGCACGTTGCCAGGAATTTCCTCTTTGGTTAACCCTAAGCCTGGCAGTGGCCCTACTTCATAAAAGCGTTTGGCGCGGACTTCGACTTTATCGAGTTGAATGTCTTTGGCCTCAGCTTTGTTGACGCGTTTAATGAGAATTTTCTCCCCATCAATCATGCCTTGCAGGCCTGTGCCTTCCAGCATGCGTTTGATCGCTTCTTTGCGTGTGATGCGACCTTTAATAGCGGGGGATTTTTTATCGACGATGAGCGCACTATCCACGGTGAGTGACAGATTGCTTTGGATAGCAAACTGGCGCAACGCTGCGGCGAGTGGCTGGGCGGGCATATCGAGGTTGAGGGGGACGGCAAAGCCTTCCTCTTGTTCGCCGGGCAAGGCGGTATTGAGTTCTGCGTAGAGTGCTGTGGGCATGTGCAGGCCAATCAATGCGGCCAGCGCGGCTGTTTTAAGCGTGTTATTTTGCATGGAGCATCCGTCGGTTACAGGGCTTGTTAAAGTCGTAACCGACGAAGGACTGAAATGCCTGATATCAGGCAATCAAAAGAAATGTAAAGAATTACCTAATAGGCTCGATGACCAAGGTTTCGTGTTTGCGCTTGAGGGTGACTGGCACCGATTGCGGTAAGGTTTGAATAAAGCTTTCAAGCTCGGCCACGTTGAGTACGGCATTCACTTTGGGCGTCTGATTGCCAAAAAACAGGGCTTGCACGGTGGGGTTGCGGTAGCGAGATAAGGTGTCGGCCACTTCAAACATGTCGGCGCGGTCAAACACAATGCGACCATTGATAAAGCTGAAGCTGTCAGCCGCATTACGATTAACTTTGTGTGGTGCATTCATTTGCTCGATCTCTGCCACTTCGCCATTGCGTAATATCAGCGTATGTTCGCTACCATCGGCGCGCGCCACTTGCACGCGACCATGGTCAACACTGATACGCACTTTGTGGCTGAGTTGGTTCACTGCAAATCGCGTACCAAGCACGGTCACCTTGGCTTGCTGCGTTTCGACCACAAAGGGGCGATTGGGGTCTTTAGTCACCTCAAAAATGGCTTCGCCGCGTGTTAATTTGACCAGGCGCTGATGACGGTAAAACACGATCTCCATGGCACTGTTGGCATTGGCAGTGACCACCGAGCCATCCTCCAGTGTGCGTTTGACCATTTGCGCCACGGCAGTGGTTTGCACTTCACTCGACAGTGGCGCCGCTTGCCATTGTTGATATTGCGTGCGTCCTAAAAATCCCAGGCCAACACAGAGCAGTAGCACGGCCAAGCCGGAGCCCAGCTTGCTGACTTTTTTGCGGCGGGCATTTTGCTCAAAATACTGTTTTTGCGAGAGCGCATTAGAAAGCGCCTGCAAGCGCTCAATCGAGCTGAAGTCTTCCATGGTGGACTCTATCATTTGATAGGCGGCCCGGTGCCTGCGATCTGATAGCATCCAGACTTCAAATGAGGTGCGATCAGGAGCGTCCGGCGCGGCCTCTCGCATACGCATATACCAGCGCACGGCGGTTTGTCGGATGACATCTTCATGGTTTTGCTGCATCATGCCTCCACCACCATTAACGCACGCGCACTGCTTAAATCGACGATGGCCCGCATGACATGGCGCTCGACCATGTTTTTGCTGATGCCCAGTGCGGTCGCAATCTCGCTTTGGGTATAACCTTCTACGCGGTACATCCAGAACACCTGGCGACAACGCGGCGGCAGTTGCGCCAAAATCTGCTGAATCATTTCCAGCCGCTGTTTAATATCATTGAGTTGCTCAACGGATAAGGTGGGTGACTCGAGCCATTCGCGGTTGAGCCCACTATCCGCCTCAAGGGAAACAAAGCGCTGCGCGTTGTGGTAACTATCTACGATCAGGTTTTTGGCGATGCTACGAATGTAGGCATGTGGCTCGCTGCCCTTATTCACACTGCCTGAAACCGTATAACGGATCAAGGCGTCGTGCAGGATATCTTTGGCCAGATGTGGGCAAGTCACTTTAAAGCGGATATAGCCGAGCAAATCGGTATACGCCCACTGTAAATTAATGCCACACCAATACATTGTTTTATCCATGCTCCTTAATGGCAAAATACATGCCATGCAATTTAAAGCCACTTTTGGGGGATTCAACCCATTAAACCGAGATTTAACGTGCGCAGGCAACCACCACGTGGCTGAAAGCAACCAGCCCTGCTGCATCTAAAAATGCATGTTTGCGATAGGCCAAGCTGGGGCTTGACGCTGACGCCTAAAGGCAACCCAAGCCAAAAATATTAAGCCAGTGCCGAATAGCCAAGTGGTGGGAGGTGCCGGGACAAGCGTGCGCCGATCGCGTGTATAGATGGTCCAATCAATCGTGAAAGACAGTGCATTTTGCGGACTCAAAAAGCCTTTCAACAAACCAAACTCACTATAAAAAACCTCAAGCTGACCATCTGGCATCATGAGGATGTCTTGAAAATAAAAACTGCCCGCGATAGGCAATGCATTGAATGCAGGATCGGGTGGTGTGATGGGGTCTGGTGCTGAGAGTGAAAAGTCAAACTGCCCAAGTGGCAAAGACAGCCCCTGATTTCTGCTATAACTGCCAAACACCACATACAATTGGTCTTGCAGCAGGCTCAGCGCCTCGTAATAAAGCGTTAATGTTGCGCTGCCATTGCTGAAAGTGTGTTCCCCCACGTAATACACGCCATCTAGGCTATATTCCATGGGCAAATACCCAGTATAACTTTCCTGAAACTGCTCAATTTTGGCTTCTGCGCTCAGGCTCATGAATGTGAAAATCAATGCGCTCAAACCAGCCATGCGCCGTTTTATTTGCTTAATACACATGTTTATCGCTCCTTTTTATTGATGTCATCGTCAGGGCTTTGCAGCGCCTTCAACAGGGATTCAATCCTGCATTGCATTTGCTTATCTTAAAAAAATCCCCTGAGATTGCCGGAGGAAAAATGGCAACCCCAGGGGTTAGGAGAACAGACGCGATAATTTCGGGAAAGCGAGGGATGTACTTTCTAATCGCGTCTGGCTGCAAGAAACGCGCTTGCTCACTCCAGCTTAAAAGACACTGGAATAGTGATTTTGAAACTTTTCTTTTTAAGGCTGTCTTTCACGCCCAACTGCGCGATCGCCTTTTTCACCATACGCATCGCCTCTTCATCCAGCGGCATATGTTTGCTGCTATCTGCCAACGTCACATTCACCAGCTCCCCACGCACAAACTGTGCAACCACCATGGCCTCCCCTTCAAGGTGGCGGCGAATGGCAATGGCTGGGTATTGCTTGCTTTTACTCACCAGTGATCGCAACTGCTCACCATAATCGCCCCAGGCATCGCTATCGCTGGTTGTCAGTTCATCTGACTCGGTGTTGGCCTGCGCAATGGGCGCCAAAGCATTGGCTTTAGCCTCTTTTGCCGCAGATGCATTGCTGGCATGTGGCGCACTTTCTGCAACATTGTTCGGCGCCGTTGACGCAGCGGGGGTTTGAGCGGGCTCTGTTTGCGCAGGAGGCGCTTGCTCAGGCACGCGATAATCCGACGCCTGATTTGCTGGCGCAGCGAATACCTGTTTAGGGCGTTCTAGCGGCGGTTGCGGTTTAACGACCGGTGATGGCTTGAATGGAGTTGGCTCAATAGGCTTAGGGTTCTCCGCTGGCGGCGTGAGCTGCGTGCTGGGTGGCGCGGCTTTCATAGAGAAAAACGCGACTTCCAGCCTTTCAGGCAGAGTGGGCAACGCAATACGGCTTAAGCTGGGGTAAAGCAACACCACCAGCGCATGCAAACCGAGCGAGACGAGCACTGCCCGCCACAACAGCGAAACATCTGGTTGCTCAGGATAAATCAGGCGAGTCATGCCGTTATTTTCCAGACTCAGGTGACATCACAAAACTGAATTTGGTAATGCCTGCGCGCTGAATGGCCGCCAATACTTTAGCGACCATCCCGTATTGCGCATGTTCATCGGCATAAATCTCCACTGCGGGGTCATGATCTTGCTTGAGCAGCCCTAGCGCTGGCGTCAGCTTTTCTAGCGCTAAAACTTGTTGGTCGAGCATGATCTGGCCGGCATCCGTCACACTGATGTGCGCCGTTTTTGGCGCGGTCAGCGCAACTTGCGCACTCGCCTCAGGCAGTTTCACGTTGACGGCATTCATGAGCAAGGGTGCAGTCACAATAAACACAGTGAGCAACACCAACATCACATCCACCAGCGGCGTCACATTAATCTCACTCGCCAACGCTTCATCACTTTCTGTGAACATTGCCATGCGCTTAACCCTCAAGACCAGATTGCGTGAGCAATGATTGAAAATGGCTGGCTACTTGCTCTAGATCTGCCCGGTGCTCTTTTTGCATGCGCATAAAGTAGTTGTAAGCCAACACCGCTGGCACCGCTGTCGCAATCCCGATAGCAGTGGCAATCAAGGCCTCGCCAATCGGCCCAGCCACGACATCCAAGCCAGCGGAACCGGTTGCGGTGATGGTGCGTAGCGCATTCATAATGCCCCATACGGTGCCAAACAATCCGATAAATGGGGCGGTGGCGCCGATGCTGGCTAGCACGGCTACGCCGCCATCCATCCGCTTGTGTTCAAGATAAGCTTGTTGTTTGAGTGAGAGCAGAATCACCTCGTGACGCTCGTTTTTGCGTAACACGGCATTGGCCATGACCGCACTCATGGCGCGCATGCCGGCATCGCATAAGCGCGCAAAACTGCTTTGACTGCCTGAGATCAGTTTAGGTAATTCATAAATGGTTTGCACCTGCTGACATTCAGCCAAAAAATGCGTGGATGCCCGGCGAGACTGATACCAAGCCCAGCTTTTGATGAGGATGATGGACCACACGATGACCGATAAGCCGCCGAGTAAATACAGCACAAGATCTACAATGTCAGGCATCCAATCCACAGCACGCTCCATAATCAAAAGATAAACAAACCGGACCGGAATAGATATGCCGCCAACACGGACTCGACGCATACCAAGGAAAAACCCCTGCCAATAACAGGAATTATTCACTTTCATGTCCCTACATATGTCTAATCGCTGGGCGCATCAAAAACCTGATGTCATTGACAAAACTTTACATGAAACAGAGGTTACCCATTCAAGCTCACTACTTTTAAAGCCCGCTTGCACTTGCGGCCACGGCGGGCGGCACATACACGAAATACCACTCGCCGTAATAGCGCTTGTCATTCAAGTGTTGCAATTCACCGCGGTAACCCTTGGTTTTAAAAGGGGCTTTATCCGACAGGCTGTAAATACCCATGATGCCGCCGCTGGGGGCGATGACCAGGCCCCAGCCTTCACGCTGCGTGATGGGGTCGAGATAGCCTTTACGCAAAAACCGGCGCGGCGTTGGAAAACGGGTATCCTCCTGCAAGGCCTCTAGGGTTGGTGGAAACGTTTTGATGACACCGGGCGTCTGGTTGTAATAGCGGCCAATCGCATCCCGATAAGCCAAGCCGACTTTGAGCAACTCCTGCTCCCTTTCGCGCAACGCTTGGGTCTGCCAGCGCATGCTCGCCTGCGCCATGAACAGACCACTGAGCATGATGAGCATGAACATACCAATCAACACAAAGCCAGCTTCATGGCATTTACCACAACGCATACGGCGTACCCTCATCGGACAATTGTGAAGCGCCGCTATGCACATCAAACACACTGCCCTCCTCTTCGACATTCGGCGGTAAGGTAATCACCCAGGTATCACTGCGCTCGGTAATCGGGTCGGGGGGAATCGCTTTCATGTAGTTGCGCTCGACCAGTTCCTCCAGGGTTTCAGGATAGCGATTTTTATCACTGTAAAATTTGTCAATCGCATCACGCATGGTGAGCAGATCATGCCGCAAAATGGTTTCCTTGGAGCGCTGCAGCATATGCATGAACTTAGGGGTGACGATGGTGAGCAACATCGCTAAAATTGCCAGCACCACCAGCATTTCGATCAGCGTAAATCCGCGTTTCATCGCATTACCACTCACTGTAAGGTTGCTGGTTAATACCGATGGCAGATGAACGTGATGAGACGTCATAGACATCCTGTGCCATGTCATCGATCGCGCCGTCATAGCCGCGTATTCGCCAGGTCGCAACATTACTTTGGTTAGAATCCACCGCAAACGGGTCACGCGGAATACGCCTTAAAAAAAACAGTTTTTTCTTTTTGGTTGCCTGCGCATTTTCGACGCCAGTCACCAAAATAGTCAGATTGGGGGGATACCCACTGCCCTCTGCTGTTTTTTTGATCAGCCCCTGATCCACGGCATCTTTGTAAGCATCCAGCGCATCGCGGATTTGCCACAAAGCCCGCTTGAGTTCACGCTCTTTTTCACGTTTGGTATTCAGTTGCACAACCGGGCTGGCCGAGGTCACTAACAAGGCCAACAAAGCGAGCGTCACCAGCAACTCGACTAAGGTGAACCCGTGCAGTTTTTTGTTCGTAGGAAGGCGCATCATCCAGTGTGCACCCACTATGGCTGTACCGTGCCGTTATCGTTGTTGTTCATCATCTGGCTGGCAAATCCACTGTCGTTGCGCATATTGCTGCTCTGCGTCGATTGCGGAGTCGCAGCGGGTGCCGATAGCGTCGGCTCCGCCGCCTGCACAGCGCGCGCGCCACCGGCCCCGACCGGATTTGCATTCGCAGCAATGCCCGCAGGGATCAGGCTGTAGACTGCACTGGCAGGACTCAGGTTATGCATAATGCGGGGCGTAATCAGCAGCACAATTTCGTTTTTACGCTTATCTTCATTATTGCTGCTAAAAAACTTTCCGATCAGCGGCAAGTTACCTAAGCCAGGCACTTTGCGGCGGGTTTTTTGCTCATCATCACGAAACAATCCCGCCAGAATCTGCGTTTCGTTGTTGCGCAATTGCAAGGTGGTATTGGCGTTGCGGCTGCCAATGGTATAAGCCAGCACGCCAGAGCTTGTCGTGACCTGGTCGGTAATGTTACTGACTTCCATGCCGACCTTGATACTGACCTGATCCTGCATCTGAATCACTGGCTCAACATCGAGCTTGATGCCGACCTCAATATAATTCACATTCTGGCTGACAAAACCTTGGGCACTGGCGACACTGGTCAACACCGGAATCTTGTCGCCGACATGAATCTTGGCACGGTCACGGTTCTTGACGCGGATTTTGGGGCTGGCTAACAGATTGGTATCGGTGTCTTGATGCAACAAATTGAGCACAATCGCCGGATCGTTGATGGAAAATACGCCCAGGCCTCCATTAAAATTGCGCAACTCGGTCAAGGTCAACTTGCCCGCCTGCGGTTGCGTGCCGTTGCTGCTACCCGCGGCATTGCCTTGCACCCCCACACCAATCTGGCTCGGATACTGAATCCCCAGATTCTCGAGATTGCGGCGATTGATTTCCATCACCTCCACCTCCAGCATCACTTCGGGTTCATTCAGGTCTTGCGAGGCAATCAGTTTCTCAGCCACTTTGATGCGGTCCATGGTGTCGCGAATCACCAACGTGTTCAATTTTTCATCAATATACACATCGCTGGCGCGCAACACCGTTTTCATCATATTGAGGGCACGCTTGGCATCCATATGCGTCAGGTAAAAGCTGCGCACAAACAAGGTTTCATATTGCGCCGCGCGTGCTTGCGGATAAATCAGCAAGGTATTGCTATTGAGCACCTTTTTACCGAGCTGGTGACTGGTGAGGATCACATCGAGTGCGTCTTCAATCGGCGTATCCCGCAACAACAAATTGACGTGGAGCCCATCGCTCAGCTCTTGGTCAAACGAAAAATTCAAACCGCCTGCCTTCCCCAGATATTCAAAGGCGTGCTTGATCGGGGTATTTTTAAGTTCTAGCGTGACTTTCTTTTTGAGCGAAGACTGCAAAGGTCGCATCACACTGTTGCGTTCGTTTTTCTGCTGCTCAATCTGCTCAAATAATTGCCTGGCGCCGACATGTGCAGGCTGCTCAGCCAAGATAGTGCGCAGGCCAAACTCGGCCCCGGCCAAATCCTCTGTCGCCATCGCTATTTTCACTTGGGCAAGTTGCGCGGCGTGCTGACGTGCCATTTGCACTTTTTGCAAGCCGTCACTGGCCGCGCGATTACTCGGCGCGACCTGCAATATCTGCTGATACGTTTCACTGGCGGCATCAAACGCTTGCGTCTGCAACAAACTATCCGCTTGCTGCAATTGCTTTTGTAGTTTTTTCTCCTGCAACAGCGTTAACCAGTTTTTGTATTGCGGCTGGCGTGGATTCGCCTCTACCAAAGGCTGCAATAGCTGGATCGCTTCTTCATCCTGCCCCCGCGCAGCATAGATTCTGGCCTGCTCTAGCGCGGCATCGCCGGGGTTCGCCGTGGGTAACAATTGGCTGCAACTGACCAATAATAGCGGACTGCCCAGCCAGCAAGTCCAGCGCCAATAGGTTTGATTGATTCGCTTATTCAAAACTCCACCCCGTTATCCAACCTGATTTCAAAGCGCTCGGCTGCGTGTTGCAGCACGATTTTTTGTTGATCGAGCAAACGCACCTGCCAACCGTCGGCAAAATGGTCACCTGCTTGTAATACATATTGTTGCTGGCCATCGGTTAAAAAAATGGTCCAACGCCCCGCCTGCTGCAAGCGACCGGCATAGGTGTAGGGATTCACCGCGGCTGGCATTTCCAATTCAGCAGTGTCGTTGGATGGTGTTTCCAGCGCGGCAAACAAGTTAACTGCCACATCCTCCTCCCGGTCTACTCGGGTGATGACCGGCACGACAGTGGCTGGCGGCGGCTTGCTTAAAGGCAGCGCTTGCGCAAGTGATCCCTGACGTTTGGGGCCTTGGGCAACAGTCTTCGGCACTGGCGCATCCTCGGCATACTCGACCCACCAGCAAGCCAGCAGTGTTGCCGCAAGCGCGACCCATACGAATCGGCTGGCCATTAGGACGGACCTCGCTTGTGTAGATACAAATGAAACTCGATGTATGCCTCGACCTCGGTTTGCATGACATCACTGCGTTGCAATTTAAACTGACTCAAGGCGAGACTGGGATAGCGCTGCAATACTTGCTGCAAAAAATAGCGCACTTGTAAATAATCCCCTTTCACCGGCAGCTTGATGCGCTGTATCAGCAAGCTTGGCTGCGCCAGCGGCAATGACTGAAACTCAGCGCGCTCAAACAGCATGCCCATGGCGTCTGCCTGTGACAAAATATCCGCACTGATGCGGTCAGCCTCCGCCGCACTTGGCCAGTCTTGCAAAGTTGGCTGTACTATAGGGCGCACTACAGGGCGCGCTGTCGACGCAAAACTCGCACGCGGCGTAGGCACTGGCTGTGTGGTGAGCGCATGCTGCAAAGCCTGACGGCGCCAGCTGCCATGCGCAACCAAGCCAGCCATCACCAGCGTCAGCACGAACAGCAGCGCCAGCCCATAATGACTGCGCAGGATTTGCTGGCTGTTAAAGTGCAATCGTTTCAACGGCGGATTTAAAACGTCCACGCGGCCTCCAGCTGCAAAGTCGTCATCCGCAACCCATTTACCTCAGTCGATTCACTGGCAGTCAGTTTCACGTTGGTCAAACTGGGTTGTTTTTTGAGTTGATCCAGCCATGCCCAGCCCTGTTGGCGCCGTTGCGCCAGCACCGTCATGCGCAAGTGTTGACGCTTGGCGTCTGGCGCCAGCTGCAACCAGTACACCGGCACCTGCTGCGCTTGCTCCAGATCATGCAGCAGCGCTAGCCATGGCGTGTTGAGCGCCTGTTGCGCCGCCAGCCACTCGGCAGCCAATGCCTGATCCACCACCGGCTGCTGCGAAATAGAGGGCTGAGGGGCGAGCAGGGTCTGACGCCGTTGCCATTGCTGTTGTAAGGCCGCATTTTCTTGCGCCAACTGATCATATATGGCGATCAACACGGCTAAAAAAATGAACAACCCCCCACCTATCAACAGGCCAAAGGGCCCCGGCACACGGCTGGCGACATGATTGAATTTGAGGCGTTGCATCAGGCCATCTCGCTTTGCCACATGGGTTGATAAGACGCACCTAGGCGGCCTGACGGCTGCACTTCCACCACCTGAAAAGGACTCAGCATCTGGCGCGTGTCAGCACGCAATGCGGCCTGCGACAAATACACCGGCAACGCGGCGCGGTCTGGGTACATGACTTGCTCACGCAGCAAGCACTGCTTTAGGGTGTGTGCCCATTGCGCATCCACCGCAATCTGACGCATCTGTTGCCAATAGCCCTGCATCAGGCAAGCCATGGTCAAGCTGCCCGATTCACGGCAGATGATCCAGCCCGCTCGCGGCAGTCGTTGTTGCCGCATCAGCTGCAAGCTCTGGTTGGCAGAGAGCGTCCAAGCCGAGGTGATCACACCGGGTGCCAAATGATACGTTTGCAATACCGTCTGTAAGCGATTGATCAACGCAAGCGGCAAGGCGTTTAGCAATGTAGGTTGACCATAAGCCCCGCCTTGCGCTTGCACCTGCCAATCACATGCATCGGCGCCAAAGGCCTGTTGCAAGCCGTGGCGATAATAGGCCGCTTTATCGGCCTCGCTCAGAATCTCTGCCTGCCAAGGCAATACCAGCCAGCGTGCATATTGGTTAGACAGCACAATCACCACATGCCAGCGCTGTCCGGCCAGCGGCGCTAACATGGTATGCAAGCGTTGCCATGCGCTTTCTGACGGCAAACTATCTTGGCCCTCACCCACCAAGACCTCTCGGTGATGACTGCGCAGAGCCACCCGTTTGCCCGGCAACCATGGGCGATCAAATAGCAGGCATTCGATGGCATCGTCGCCGATCACCAGACGTAACTCTGGCGCACTCAGCGCTTGCCACCAACGGCTGCTATCGCTCACAGCGCAATCGACACCGGGCTCAGGATAATGATGTAACACGGTTAATCTCCTGCAACGTGGTTTCGCCTGCCGCTACCAAAGCGAGGCCTGACTCGCGCATGGCGCGCGTGCCAGTGGTGGCCGCCAATGCCTTGATTTGACTGATGGGCGCTTTGGATACAATCAGCTCACGCATGCGGTCATCAAACAGCAGTAATTCGGCAATGCCCTTACGGCCTTTATAGCCACTCCCATGGCACTGGCCACACCCCTGGCCTTTTTTAAACTGGTAATGCTGGGTGCTTTGCGCAGTCAGGCCAGATTTGGCTAACAATGCGGGTTCTGGCACGTCATCGACCTTGCAAAAAGGGCAAATTACCCGCACCAACCGTTGTGCCAGAATCACATTTACGGCCGAGACAAAGCTGTAAGCATCCACCCCCATATTGGTGAAGCGACTAATCACATCAAACACATTGTTGGCATGCACCGTGGTGAGCACCAAATGGCCGGTCAAGGCCGATTGCACTGCAATTTGTGCCGTTTCGCCATCGCGGATTTCACCCACCATGATTTTGTCTGGGTCGTGGCGCAGAATGGAGCGCAAACCACGCGCAAAGGTGAGCCCTTTTTTCTCGTTCACTGGGATTTGCAACACGCCGGGCAGTTGATATTCCACCGGGTCCTCAATGGTAATAATTTTGTCCTGACCTTGGTTGATCTCAGAAATCATGCCGTACAAAGTGGTGGTTTTGCCACTGCCAGTCGGCCCGGTGACCAGCAACATGCCGTAAGGCGCTTCTGCTTGGGTGCGGATTTGCGCCAACAGCGCGGGCGCAAATCCTAGTACCTCGAGGCTGATGCCTTGGGCTTCACTGAGTGCCTTGCGGTCAAGCACGCGCAGGACGGCATCCTCACCAACCACGCTGGGCATGATGGAGACGCGCAAATCAATATCGCGGCCCAGTGCATGTACCTTGCAGCGACCATCTTGCGGAATACGCCGCTCCGCAATATCCAGCTCAGACATCACCTTGATACGTGAAATCGCCTGCTCGGCTTGCATCACCCCACTCAAGCCGCCGACCTCGGTCAGCACGCCATCAATCCGATATTTGACATGCAAGCCATGCAGGGTAGATTCGAGATGAATATCACTGGCACCGGCTTTAAGGGCATCGTATAAAGTCGAGCGCACAAACCGCACCACCGGGCTGCTATCTTCACTGATAGATTTCAGCGACAGCTGCTCAACTGGTGTCTCTTCTTCATCTTGAGTGAGGCTATCACTGGCATGCACCTGATCGAGCGCACGCATTTGCGCCTCGTGAAACTGTAAGCAAGCCGCAATATCATTGCGATGTGCCAGACACCACTGCACCGGTTGGCGGAGCAAGCTTTGCAAACGCATTTGCAAGGGCTCATCAAAAGGATCGGCGATGACCAGCTGTAATGACTGGTCGGCTTTCTGCATCAATAGCACATGCATAGCACTGGCATCGTTAAAGCGCAGCAGATCAAACAGCGGCTGCATGGCATGCAAATCGAGCGTGGTCATGGTCGGGTAATGCATACAATGCCCTAGCGCCCGCACAAACAGATCCGGCGTCAGGCCGGAGAGTTCCTCCAGCACTTCTATCAACGGGCGACCCGTTTGGTTGGCCAGCAAACGTGCCTGTGGCAATAGTGCAGCGGCCAAAGGCGCTACCTCATCGCTGTACGGTAAATCCTGCATATTCATGCCTAGGCATTCCTCATTCAATCGCGCCGGCTAGCTCAAAAATCGGCATATACATCAATACCACCACCAACCCGACAATCAGGCCAATCAGCACCATCAGCGCGGGCTCTAGCAACTTGCTTAGCCACTCAACGCGTCGCGCGGTTTCTTCGTCATAAAATACGCCCACGCGGCCCAGCATCTCATCTAACTGCCCACTGCGCTCACCGACCCGCAGCATACGATTCGCAATAGAAGTCGTTAAACCATGCGACTCCATCGCACCTGACAAGGCCTTGCCTTCACGCACGTCGGTCATCACGCGCTGCAAGGCCAGCTGCAGCTCATGCGGCAACAAAGATTGCACCATGCCCAAGGCCGTCAGCAAGGGAATTCCTCCCTGTAACAACATGCCCAAGGTGCGATAAAACCGCGCCAGTTGATAAATGCGCAGGGCTTCGCCCATACTGGGGATTTGCCATATCCGCTGCATCAGCCAGCCCTTGCTGGCCGGGCGTGAAAATACCAGCCAAATTGCCCCCACCATGGCTAAGGTGGCCAACAACACCCATTCGCCATGGCCTTGCAATAGTTGTCCCCACCGCAGCAATAATTGACTGGCCCAAGGTAGATGGTCGCCGCCGCTTTCATAAATGGTGCTAAAACGAGGCACCACATACCCCAGCAGAAACAACACCACCAGCCCACCCACCACAATTAACAACACCGGATAAATAGATGCGGCAATAATTTTTTTACGAATCGCCTCGACTTGGGCCTGATACGCCACATGTCGCCGCAAGGCGTGCACCATATCGCCTGTGCGCTCGCTGGCTTTAATCAGCGCGATATACAGCGGACTGAATACCGCAGGCTGTAAAGCCAGCGCCTGCGATAAAGGTAAACCTTCAAACAAACTGCTGCGCAATTGGCTGAGCACTGCCCGCGCATGGTCTTGCTGCTCCTTTTCGGCCAAGCCCTCGATGGCCTCGATCAGGCTTAAGCCTGATTCCAGCAGCATCAATAACTCTTGGCTGAACAAGCTGAGATTAAACGGGTGCTTTTTGAGGGACCATTGCGACCATCCCCGCGTCTGCGCAGACCGGATCTGCAACACCCCATAACCGCGTCCCTGCGCCTGAAGCAGCGCAGCCTGCCGGTCGGTCGCCTCTAGCGACACCCATTGCACCTGCGCACCCTGCAACACTTTTAAATCAAATTTCATGCGAACCCAGCGCTACCAACTGCCCACATCCGCGTCAGCATCCTGACCGCCTGCCGCGCCATCACTGCCGAATGTCCACACATCGTAATCGCCGTGTTCGCCGGGATAACGGTACAGATAAGGCCTGCCCCACGGATCGGCAGGAACGCCCTTGGCCAGATACGGCCCTTGCCATTTCGCCTCACCATTCGGTTGCCGATTAAGGGCAGCCAAGCCTTGTTCCGTGGCCGGATAATGCCCAGTATCCAATCGATAGGTATCCAGCGCGCGCGATAACGCCTCAATCTGTGCCTTGGCGGTTTTGGTTTCGGATTTGCCAATCTGAGCAAAATATTTAGGCCCGACATAGCCCGCCAACAAACCAATAATCACCATCACCACTAACAGCTCTAGCAGGGTAAAGCCGAATTGTTTGCACCCGACAGCGTCCGTTTTCATCCGCGTTTCCACTGTTTTCACTTTTTCTACCTTTTCACAATAAATAACTGGCTGACCCGATTCAGCGCCTCCAGCGAGAGCACGCCGCTGCTAAACTGCAAATTGACCCAATCGCTGATCAGGCTGTAATAGGCTTTGGTCAAAGACAATTGGTTGGTAAACAGTTTTTGCTGCGCATCCAGCACTTCGTGGTTGGTTTTGAATCCGGCCAGAAAGCCTTTTTGCGTGCCATCAAGAGCGATAGTGGCCGACTGCACGGCTTGTTGATAAGCACTGATGGATTGTTGTTGTGCTTGCAAGCCCTGAAAGTATTTGCGCACATTGAACTCAATCTCACGTGACTTGGCAGTCATGTTTTCTTCACTGGCCGTCAAACGGCTAGCGCTTTGGCGCACATTGGCATTCACGTAACCGCCGGCAAACAAAGGCACATTCATCTGCAAGGCAATGGTGGTGGTATCAAAACGTGACCCAAGCGTATTGTTACTATCATTCTGGCTATATGAGCGCACACCCACCAGATCCAACGTCGGGTAATGTCCGGCCTGTTTTTTTTCAATGTCCTTTTTGGCCACTTCCACCGTTTGAGAGGCTGCCGCCAACTCCGGATGAGATTGTCTTGCTAAGGCCAGCCAAGCATCAACCGTTTGCGTGGTAAGCGCTAAGCCACTTACGCCATCGACCACCAGCGCAGCCGAGAGCGCATTTGTGGCCCCCGTCAACACCTGCAAACTCTGCTGGCTGGATAACAAATCATTACTGGCCTGAATCTGCTCCACTTTTGCCACATCTAGGTTGGCCTGCGCTTCACTCACCTCCACCACCGTGCCACTGCCATGCGCATAGCGTTGCTCGGCCTGGCGCAACTGCTGACTCACCGCCTCGAGTTTGCGTTGCTGCACCTGCACACGCTCTTGTGCATACAAGGTTTCCAGATAAACCGACACCAGCTTGAGGATCAGTTTGGCATTCTCTTGCTCGAGTAAAGACTCCTGCGCACTGACATAGGATTTAGCACCGCTATAAATAGCCATTGTTTCGCGGTTAAATAAGGGTTGTTTGACTGAGAGACTGTAATTCTCTAGAGAGTAGTCGAGCTCTGTGTTGATTGCACCCAAGGTGGTTTGCGTGATGCGATCAGTGTTGCCACGGCCTCTAGTCAGGCCCAACTGCACCTTGGGATAAAACAGGGCGCGTGCCTTGGTAAGCTCCTCTCGCTCCGCCTCAGTGTTTGCCAGGGCCGCTCGGTAGTCAGCGTTATGAGTCAGCGCCAGTTGATATAAGCTATTGAGGTCATCATGCGCCTGCGTAGAAACCACAACCAATGACAACCCCAAAAAAAGGATTTTTTTGATATCCAAACAGCCATACTTGCGAAAACAGGGCGTCAGGGTGCGAGCGAGATCAAGTGCAAGGGGCACGCAAAAATGCTTGTGGCGCGTTTCCATTACTCTTCCTTCATCGAGGCGGCCAACCGCTTGCTGAGAGGATGCATCAGGTAGTTCCACAAAGTGCGTTCACCGGTTTTAATGACCACCTGTACCGGCATGCCCGGTTGTAGCTGCCGCCCCTGCAGGGCTTGCATGCCTTTTTTAGTGAGGATCACCCGCGCGAGGTAATAGCTTTGGCTACCCTCCTCAGTCGCAGCGGGTTTGCTCAATAAGTCTTTGGACAATGACTTCAACTGCCCCTCAGCCAACAATTGCGGGCTATTGGCAAACGTGGAGAAACGGATATCAGCGGCCTGGCCAACATGCATCTTATCGATTAGGTGTGGCGGGATCTGAGCATCAACAATCAGTGCTTCGCCAGAAGGCACAATGTCCATCAACTTTTGGCCAGGCTGAATAACAGCGCCCACGGTGTGCACCTGCAAACCCACCACCTGCCCGGCCGCAGGCGAGCGAATCTCGGTCCGCCCCAGCTCTTGACGCAGTGCCAATACTTTTTGTGCATCGGCCTCTACTTGCAACTTGACCTGTGCCATGTCGGCATCGATTTCCTTTTGTTCGCTCTGGTTGCGCTGGGTGATTTGCTGTTGCAATTCGAGAATGGCACGCTGGGCACGCGTGATATTGGCCTGCGTATTGGCACGCTCGCCATACAATGCGGCCACCCGCTGCTCAAGGTCATTTTGCTGATTGCGCGGCGCATAGCCTTCGGCGGTCAAGGCGCGCACACCTTGCAATTGCTGCTCCAACAAAGCCAGTTGCGACTCATGGCTGGATAACACGCCGCGATAGCCTTCGATCAGTGCCTGATAGCCTGCGATAGATTCCTTCTTGCCTGCGATATCCGCGGCCAGTGCCGAGGTTCTAGCGAACAGCAGCTGGCTCTGATTGCGCATCTGTTGTTGTATCAACGGGTCTTGCTGCGCACGGGTGAGGTCCGGGTGAAAATCAATCGCAGCGCGATGGCTTTGCTCCGCACGCAAACGATCTTCCTGCGCCCGCAGCCCGGCATAACGCTGCCAGACCTCTTCATATCGCGCTTTACTCGCTTGCGCGTCGAGTTTGAACAACACATCGCCGGCTTGAACCTCTTGTCCTTCATGGACCTGCAGCGCGCTGACAATGCCCCCCGTCAAGTGCTGAACAACTTTATGGTTACTCTCCACACTGATCACGCCTTCGGTCGGCACCCCTTCATCCAGTGGTGCAAAGGCGGCCCACAAGCCAAAACCCAGCAAACCTAGCAGCAATATGGCAGCGCCTTTACGCGTCTGGTCCACACTTTTGGCATACGTTTCTATGGTCTGCACATTGTCAGAAACAGCAGCATTCATGGTCAGTCTCATGCGGGCTCCGTCGACACACTGCTGGCAGCAGCATGCAATTGATTTAAATAAACAATGCCGGCATCGCGCGGGCCGTGATGCACCACTTCGCCCCGTTTCAGCACCAGCAAGTCATCGGTAATCTTGAGCACACCAGAACGATGCGAAATCACCACAATGGTGGTATTGAGCGTTTTTAGGGCCTGTAACAACTCCAGCAGCCGGGCCTCTCCAAATTCATCCAGGCTGGCATTCGGTTCATCCAGCACCAGCAAGGCAGGCTCTTTGTAAATGGCGCGCGCCAAGCCTAACAATTGCCGCTGACCGCCAGACAAAGGCAGACCCTGCTCATCGAGCCGCGTGTCATACCCCTGTGGCAGCCGCAAAATGGCTTCATGTAAACCCACACGCTGGCAAGCCTGCAGAATATGCTGGCTCTCTAGTTGGCCAAAACGGGCAACATTTTCGGCAATGGTGCCTTCGAGCAATGACACCTGTTGCGGCAAATAACCCACACTGTTCATCAGCGTGCGTGCATTGTCTGCCGTGATGCTCGATTGATTAATCTGATAACGTCCTTCCGTTGGGATTGTCACCCCCACCAGCAAACGTGCCAATGTACTTTTGCCTGCGCCCGACGGCCCCATCACACAAAGCAATCGACCCGGTTGAATCGTCAGGGTGACAGCGTGCAACAGATGCCGCGAATTGGCAGTGACCCCCACTGCCTGTAGATTCAGTAGATAAGGACGGATCAAAGGGATCGGTGTCATCACCGTGGTATCCGACATAGACGCTGGCAGGACGAGATTGCTCAGCAAACCATGCAAATCCACCGCAGCTGACTGAGCTTGTAACCATTGGCGCCAACTCTGCACCATGACATCAAACGGATGCAAGGCACGCGCGATGAGCACATTGGAGGCCACCATGGAGCCCACACTGATTTCCCCGTGGATGGTGAGCCAAGCTGCTACAGCCAACATCAACGACTGCAGGGTATAACGTACCCATTTGCTGACAAACTGACTGAGATCACTGGCGTGCATCCAAGCGGCCTCTGCTAGCGCTTGCTGTGCCAACAAAGCTTGCCAACGCTGACGCAGGTTTTGCAGCATGCCCAAGACATAACTGGTATGCAGATGCTGTATTTTTTGCTGTAAGAAATGATCGGTGCCTTGCTTCGCCCCTTGCACACTTTGCGCAGGCTGTGCCGTCATGCGCTGATTCAACAGCGCGGCGGCAGATTGCAGCAGACAAAACACCAGCGCGGTCGCGCCCAACACCGGGTGCAAGGCAAATAACACCCCAATATAGATCACGCTCCAAGGGATATCGAGCAGCGCAAACAAGCCCTGCCCCGTCATAAACTGGCGGATTGCCGTAAGTTGCTGCAAGGATTCGGCGGGTGACAGCCGCTGCGTGTTGCGCGGATCAAACACGGCAGAAAACACTTGCTTGCCATAGGTGAGGTCAAACTGCACGCCAGTTTTAATCGCATACAAACTGCGCAACCAGTCAGCGCCAGCCATCAGTAATAATAGTCCGGCAGTGAGCAGCGTCATCGCGAGCAACGTCAGCGTGTTGCGGCTGAGCATGACACGGTCATACAACTGCAGCATGTATAAGGTTGGCACTAGCATCAGCACATTGGTGAGTAAACTGAGCCAGACCATTTGTAAAAACGCGCCACCAAACGGTTGCATAAAAGACCATAGTGGGCGCTTCTCCGCAGGCCGCAGGGCAAGCGCGTCAGTGACGTTTCGCGTAAAGATCATGACTGTGCCACCTTTCCAGATTCTGCTTGTACAGGCGCTGCCTGAAAGCTTGCCATCACGTCCGCTGGTTTGCCATAACGAATCATCTGGCCTTGGCACATCACCAGCATGGTATCGGCAATACTTAAAATATGCTGCAAATGGCTGATGATGATAAAAGTGGTGCCCTGCTGCTTCAGGCGGGCAATCGCCTGCTGCAAGGCGCGCTCTGTGGTGGAATCCAAATTGGCATTCGGCTCATCCAGCACAACAATACGTGATTTGCCATAAAAGGCCCGCGCGAGGCCAATCAGCTGGCGCTCACCACCAGACAGCATCATGCCGGATTGACCAATCACCGTTTTTAAGCCATCCGGCAATTGAGTTATCCACTCGTGCATGCCGAGCAATGTCAGCACCTCAGTGAGCGCTTCACTGTCTGGCGTCTGAAAGCGGCAGATATTGTCGATCATCGATCCATCAAACACATCGACCTCCTGCGCCAAATAGCCCAAGTGCGGCCCCAGTTGTGTTTTATCCCAGCGATGCACATCCACACCATCAAAACGCACGCGGCCGCTACTTGGGGCCAGCAGACCGACCAGCAACCTGGCCAAGGTGCTTTTTCCTGAAGCTGATGCACCAGCGACAACCAGCACCTGCCCCGCCGCCAGTTTAAATTGCACTTGACGGATAAACGCTTCAGTCGTGGTTTTTCCTGCTTGCGGCATGGCATAGCTCAGCTGTTCCACGGTCACTTCACCCGTCGGTGGCGGCAGGACCAACCCATCGGTCGCAACCGTCGCCCCTGACAGCAAGCTGTTAATACGCTGATAGGCGGTCCACGCCTGTTCATAGGTTTTCCAGTGACCCACGCATTGCACCAGTGGCGTGAGTACCCGCGCGGCTAAAATGGAGGCCACGATCATCATGGCGCCGCCATTCATTAACTCGCCTTCGATAAACAAATAACAGGCCAGACCCAGAATCAAACTGGTTTGCAAGGTTTGTAACCAGCGCGAGGCGGCGGCGCTTTTTCCCGCCAGCTCCGAGGCCTGCGCCTGCTGCCACAAAAAGCCATGCTGATGTTGCAACCAGCGTTGTTCTATCGGCACCAACATCTGCATCGCGTGCATCACATCCCCATGGCGGCTGATACTTGCAAAATAACGCTGTGACTCAATTGCATGCAGGTTCGCCTGCTGCATTAACGGCGCCACGCGCGACTGGTTATGCACGGTCAATACGAGTTGTATCGCTAATCCAAATAAGGTGAGCACGCCCAGTGCCGGATGAATCCAGAACACGGCAGCGAGAAAAATCAAACAAAAAGGGGCATCGATCAGGCCCAGCAAGGCCGAAGAGTGCAACGCATTTTTGAGGGTAGAAAAATCGGCAAATACTTGTTGTGCGGGAAACGTCTGCATGGCTAATTTAGCGGCGAACACACGCTCAAACACCCGCTGCTGCAATCCCTGTTCAAAGCGATTGGCCCCTGCCTGTAACAGATGGCGTCGTTGCCACTCCAGCGCTTCCATCACCAGGTATGCAAAGGTCGCCATGACTGTCAGCATCAACAACGTCGACACATTGCGACTATTAATGACGCGGTCATACACCTCCAGCATATACCAAGAGGGCACCAAAATTAGCAGATGGGTCACCAAGCCAAACAGCCATACTTTGCGCCACAAAGGCCAAAGTTCGGATAAGGTTTGCTGGATGGATTCTGCTTGTGACGACATATTCACGATCAATGATTCAATATAAAAAAATTGGCAAGCGGGGTTAACCGCCTGCCAATATCGTGATTAGACGATTACAAAGTCAGAAGTGGACAATGTATTGACGCCCGTCAGGATAGCAATGTCTACCTTCGCACCGCTACCATTACCATCAGCGTCATAGCTGAGGGTTTTGGTCGTAGTGTTGTACACCAGGTAGTCGTTTGCGTCCTGCGCCGTGCCGGTTGAGTTCACCCGCAGCATGCTGCTGTTAAACCCAGTCAGTTGACTATACTGGTCTAAATGCAATTCCAGTTTGTCGTTGCCACGGCTGAAGTCAGTGATGGTGTCTACTCCGGTCAGGTTAAACGCCGTATTCGTGTAAGTTTGCACACTGGTAGATGAACCAGTGACAACTTCTTCATACACCTTACCAAAGACAAACGTATCCTTACCGCCACCACCTGTCAGGGTATCGTTACCGCCGTTGCCCACAAACACGTCAGCCTTGCTGGTACCAATAAAGGTCTGCTGGTTAGCATTGCCTTCAAAACGCAAGCTATTGTTGGTCACACCAGACGCATCAACGACGACATTGTTGATCGTGCCGCCGTTATTACCCAGTGTGTTGGAAAGGTCAGATACAGTGCCATTGGCTTTAAAGTAGTAGTGATCGTTCAGCAGTTGCAAGTCTGTATTTTCTACATTCAAGCGACCCACTGTGCCGCCCACTTGCACCACTTCCATCGATTGGAAATTGTCGTTGTTGAGCACAACAGTACCGTTGGCTTTGGTGTTAGCGCCAATGCCCGTGGTGATACGCAATGTATCCACACCGTCACCACCGACGATCACATCATGACTGCTGCCAGTCGCGATCCACTCTTTGTTACCGTCATCTGCTTTAGAAGTCGTGCCTTGCACACCACTACCAAAACCGCCAATGACAAAAATGTCATCGCCTTCGCCACCATCCAGGTAATCCGCACCGCCATGACCGATCAACAAGTCATTGCCGCCGTTGCCATACACCGTGTCATCACCCAAACGCATCGTTGCATAGTCCACGCCTTCGCTACCTTCAACGATTTCGTGTGCGTCACTACCTTCATTAGCGCCATCAATGCGGGTGAAACTACCTGCCACACCTTCAGATGCATCGTAGGTAACATCCACGTTGTGGTAGATGTTTGCCACTGAAAAGTCATCTACTTCAAATACTGCTTTGTCGTAGGTGACAGGAGTGGCGCCAACAATGGTAGCTGCTGGCTCAAACTCTTCCTCTTCAAACTCAAGTTCAAGCGTGACATTTTCAACATCGCCGCCAGCGACACCGTAGATGTGGGTGCCTGGATTGATTTCACCTAATGCTAAAGACTCGCCGTTTTCTTCGAGCTGTTCGGCTTCCAAAGTAATACTTACACCACTTGATAACTCGATACGCTCAATCCCAGAGAATAGAATACCCTCAAACTCACCTGACTCCGTGAATGCAAGCGTATCAACAGCGTTGTATCCGGCAATTGAAGAAGCAAATGTGCTGATTGCGGAAGACCCTGGACGAGTAACGAAATTCAAACGTACATCCGTTTCAACCTCTTCGGCAATATCATCATCTAGCTCTACAAATTCACCAGTCACTGTGTCAAAAACTAGGAAACCTGCGTCTTCGTTACCTTCTTCGGCTTCAACCTTACCAATATACCTAGCAGCGTTACCGCTATTATCAAGACCAGAAACACCTGCAGAGATCGTAATATCCGTTGCATTCTCTTCACTGCCGATTACAAAAGTATCATTACCTGTATCGCCTAACAAAAAGTCGTCTGACGTTGCAATAAAAATATTCCCATCAACTGTTTCGTTGCCGAGTGCACTTTTGCCACCCGACACAAAATCATTACCTTCGCCGCCAGTAAGAATGTCGTCTCCCTCACCTCCAAAAATGCCATCATTTCCAGCTCCGCCACTGATGATGTCGTTACCACTTCCTCCGGTTAGATTATCATCGCCGGCTCCCGCCACAATGACATCATTCCCATCACCAGCATCTATGTAATTTCCTAAGTTATTACCAACAATTAAGTCAGAACCCGCAGTGCCGACGTATTCAGTTTCAGTTGCGTTAAAAATTTTCACAGCCATTTTTTTACTCCTAAATTTAGAAGCAAGGCAATAAATTGCCTTGCTAAAGTTTAATGATCAAACATAGCCAAAGCTTTATGGAGTACCAATCGCATAACCTGTCATATCAATTGCTTTAAGAGTTGCATTTTCCTGGCCTGTTTGACGTAATCTGATAGCCCCTGCTTGCTCGGTCGGCACAGCACTGCAAGATGCCTCGACATAAGCAATTGCTGAATATGCGTTTGTCGAGCCATCATCATCCTGATATACGGCATCCATGGTGAAATCCACGTGATTACTGTTAACGACTGCGTCTTGAGTAGCACTTGTTGTTGATGCCGTTGTTGTTGCAGAAATACCAGTAGGCTCTCCCGATGTTGCTGATGTCACTGAGTTTGCTGTTGGTAAATCCAGATAGTTGGTCCCATTTAGAGCTTTGTTTGCTAGGGTGTCGTACTTCAAAGCACGATGTTGGACTGATGTGAACGTTCTACCGGCGCGATACACTGGTGACATAACAGTAATAGGGGTGAGATTGCTAGGGAAAGCATAAGCAATGTAAACATCGCTAGATCCGCTGAAACCACTGCGCACAACGTCATTCACTTCGAAGTACTGTGTGCCAGCCTCAGAGTCAGAGTCAACATTCAACATGTTAACGCGAGTTGCAATCAGGCAAGTATTTGTGGTCGGGTTACGCCAGTATTTTTCATAAACATTACCAATAGTTGACCCTCCAGACACAGGGTTAGGAATAGGACGAAGAGCACTCCCTGTTTGAGTAAACCCTGTAAAAGCACTACCAGTTCTGCTGGTTGGCGGCAAAGCTGCCTCAGTAGATGGTCCTGTAGTCCAGCATGTATTACTAGCAGTTGAAGATGGATATTGAGCAGCAACTAAAGGATGTGATCCAAAGTTACCTTTAGGTACAGATGCGGTACGCCCTGCGTTGTAACAATTTGTATATGCAGAACCCGTGAAACCGGTTGATGGGACTGTCACCCATCCTGCCTGTGCATATTGAGTAAAACTTAAAGCTCCAATAACCGCTAACTTAAGTAACGTGTTTTTCATTTCTTACTCCTTAGAGTTACAATAGGCAGGCATTTGTGGCTGCCTGCATCACCAATTCACCACAATCGTTAGTCCCTCGTGAGTTCTAATCTGGTTGAGGTTGAATTCTTTGGGTGGTCACAAGTGCTTCAATATTTTTGCTTGCTAAGCTGATTCCAAGCTCTAACACTATGGTGTACCAATCGTGTAGCCAGTAATGTCAATTGCTTTTAACGTAGCATTCTCCTGCCCTGTTTGACGGAGCCTGATTGCACCAAACTGCTCTGTTGGCAACGCATTACAAGATGCTTCAACGTACGTGATAGCTGAATAAGCACCAGAAGATCCATCTTCATTGGCATATACAGTATCTAGTGTGAAATCAATGTGATTGCTATTCACCACAGCATCTTGTTTCGCGAGTGTGGTGGAGGCTGTTGTAGAAGCAAAAATCCCAGTTGGTTCTCCGGTAATCTCAGCTGACACACTGTTTTTCGTTGGCAGATCGAGATAGTTAGTACCATTTTGAGATTTGTTGGCAAGAGTGTCATACCTTAACGCACGGTGCTGTACAGAAGTAAAGGTACGCCCTACACGGTAGATTGGAGACATAATAGAAACAGGTGTCAGGTTAGCCGGAAAGGCATAAGCAAAGTAAACATCTCCTGCACCGCTAAAACCACTGCGAACTAAATCATTTACCTTGAAGTACTGGGTTCCAACGGCGGCATCAGAGTCAACTGCGCTCATAATGACTCTAGTTGCAATTAAACATGTATTGGTTGTTGGGTTACGCCAATATTTTTCATACACATTACCAATAACCATCCCACCAGATACTGGGTTAGGGATTGCACGTGACGTACTCCCTGTTTGAGTAAATCCAGTGAATGCAGCTCCTGAACGGCTAGCTGGAGGTAAAGAAGCTTCAGTAGCCGGTGCATTTGTCCAACATGTATCAACCACACCATTGGATGGATATTGCTGTGCAACTAATGCCAGTGATCCAAAGTTACCTCTTGCCGCAGTTGATGTACGACCTGCGTTGTAACAATTGGTATATGCTGAATCCGTAAAACCAGTCGATGGCACAGTCACCCATCCGGCCTGTGCATATTGAGAGAAACCTAATGCGCTAATTACTGCTAAATTTAATATTTTTCTTTGCATTATATAAAACTCCAGATTTAACGAAATACAACTAGCAGGCACTTAAGGCTGCCTGTACCACCACCATTCACACAATCGTGATTTAGTTTCCAGCTTTTCAAGTCGAGATTGAACTCCCTAGGTGGTCGCAGGTGGTCATATTCTTTCAAAATCTGCACAAGTGCATTAGGAGCTTTTCCCAATGCAATCAATCCGGCATAAAGTGCCAATTCAAACTGAACCAGATACCTCTAGGCGCACCCGGTGCGATAAAATTAGTACTTAGCCAATCTCCGGAGTTATGGTTATATCCATCCGGCCCAATCGCACCATTGATGCTTGGAGAGAATGGGTTACGCCCTAAGCGACCTGCGCTGAAATACTCTTTATCAAAAAGATTATTAACCAGCATGGTGGCCGTCCACTCTTTGTTGAATCGGTAACTGGTCTGGAAGTTAAATGTGGCGTAACCATCCACTTTTCCTGGGTTTGTGGTTGGGGGTCGAGTTACTGTCACTTGCCCTAATAGAGGATCGGTAACATCAAATGAGCGGGCTACACCCTGCCGATGCTCATTGTTTTCATTGCCTCGCAAATAGCTGTCGGAATGGGCTACCCCAGTGACACCTAGCGTCCACCGATCGGTCACATCATAGGTCAGCGTGGCATTCAAGTTATGCAGAGGGACGCCAGGCATGGTGCTTCCGGGCTTTACGTCAATTGCCTGCCCGTAACCGTCATTTCTATCTGTAGAACTACTGTTGTCTAGGCTGATCATCCGAAATTTATCTTCGAATGTGGCGTCCGTTAACGAATAATTTAAACGAAAACCCCATCGATTTTTTTTACCAGAAACACCTGCTTCAATCCCTCTTCTGCGCGTTTTGCCAATGCTGTCAAAAAAACCTGCACCATTGCCCACAGCCACAAAATAAATATCGTCTTTTAAATCAGTCTGGAAAGCTCCCAAATTCCATTGCACCGCATCAATTCCAAATACGCTAGGTAAGTTTCCTCGAAAGCCAATGTCATAGGTCGTTGCTTGTATTTGGGGTAAAAACGGGTCACCAGATAAACTGGTGGGTAAGGTACATTGCCTGTTTTCAGCGAGGCTTTTAGGTATTAAATTACCCCCTGAAAGCGTCGGGGTTTTGTCAAACGCACAACCCAACTCAATCACACTAGGTACACGTGTTCCCTTTGCCCAATTGGCGTAAACATTTAGGCTTTCTTTCGCTTGCCAACTCACGCCTAAAGATGGATTGAATGAGTAAAAACTGAATTTCTCGGTTTCAGCCGGATCAAGGACTCTGGTTAAATTAAGCGGACGATAGCCTAATGGGATGCCAGCGCAATCCGCCATTGTGACAACGCCATCACCATTGGTATCTCCACAAACGTTATATCGATCAGGCTCTGCAATCACATCGCCTATGCTGTAGTTTAAAAAACCACTTCTGGCTGCAATTTTGTTTTTTACAAACGTTTGGTTATACCGACCTGAAGCGCTTAAATGCAGTGTCTCAACGGGCGTCCATGTCTCACTAAAGTAGACACTCTGGGTAACTTGCGTACCCTCAAAATTATTATTGGCCAGCGGAACGAATGCGCCAGCAAACTGTGGATGTGCTTGTGCAGGATCCAAATAACCATTGCGCTCGAAATCAAGAAAGCCTAAACGTTGATAGTTTGAATAATCGGCATTCGCTGAATCGATGGATGCACCCACCATGAATTTGTGTTTTTCAAGATTCCAGTTGAACTGTAAAGAGAAGCCATCTTTAACTTGGTCAATCTGGTTTTCAGTGATTAAAGCGGTCGGTGTTCCTTCAACAACCCCAGGTTGGTTGACGGCCACACCATCGACATATATTGGCTGGAAAGTATTTAAGTCAATCTCATCCAGCGGTGCAGGGTTAGCGCAATCTGCAAGATTAAGTGGCGTAAGCATCATTACATAGTTTTTAATGACCGCATTACTCGCAGGGTCTCTGGTAAAGAAATAGCTCGTGCCGTCATACGATATCCCGCCTGTATCACTAGGAGTAAAGATTGTCGAAAAGGGGACGTTATAAGTTGGTTCATTAAGACTTGGATCAATCGGACCTGTTGGATGTGGTTTAACATTGCCCCTCGTGTAAGCATTGGCCTCACTGAAGTTCTTAAACTCCTCATATGTATATTTAAATCTGGTTACTACTTCATCAGGCAGTTCAGTATTAATTAAATTGGTGTAATTGCTGATATCCAATGTGCCATTATTAAAGTCTTGGTTGAATGCGCTATTTTCGAAGTCAAAATTACCGCCACTAACTCCTGGATTGTCATAATTCACAGGCACCACAATATAGTCGGGCAAGCCATAGCGATTGGCCTGGCTACCTGGACTGTATGCATTAGCGCCACTAGTCCTGTATAAACAAGTGAATTGTTCTGAGGCAGCGGGTCTGCGCTTAGCAGTTAGATCATCCGCGTAGTCGGTCATCACATCTGTGCCTTTTTGACTACGCTTGCTATTTCGACGATGTACCTGGCCAGTGATAGTGAAAGTGTCATTAACGAAATAACTACCACTAAGCTGGAACTGGCTTAATCTATTCTTGGTTTCATCAGGACTGGTGAAAACATCATTCCTATTTTTTTCATACATTTCGCTGGGGATTAGTCCATTGCCGGTTAAATCATTGCCTACTAATAAAGTGCTGAAATTGAGGTCAATCTTTTCCCCACGGAAACTAGCTTTAGTAAACAGCTGATTTACTTTACTTGGGGAGTTCTTCCGCCAACCATCTTCTAGAAAGAAGTTACCTGCCGCAAACAAACCAATCGTGCCGTTGTTCCAACCCGCTTCAGCCTGTAATTGTTTCCTGCCAAATGAACCTGTGAGCACATCAGCATCCAGGCCAGCATTATTAAAACCATCTTTGGTTTTCATGGAGAATGCGCCACCCAAGGTATTCAGCCCAAAAATCGGGTTTGACCCAGGGAATACGTCTACGCCAGCTAATGCATTCATGGGGATCATGTCCCAGTTCACTACGTCACCAAACGGCTCGTTTACACGAATGCCATCCAAAAATACGGATAGGCCTTGAGGCGTACCAATCTGAGGTCCAGCAGTAAAACCACGATATTGAACGTCCATCTGGAATGGATTGCCTTGGTAATCATTCACTGTCACTGATTGCAGCTTGCGGTTCATTAAGTCTGTAATGCTTAACGAGTGCGCTTCTTTGATCTCTTTAGCCGAAATGCTTTGCACGTTGCCGGGAATTTCTTCCTTTGTCAGACCAAGCCCAGGCAAAGGCCCAACTTCATAAAAGCGTTTTGCGCGGACTTCTACTTTATCGAGTTGAATGTCTTTTTTGGCTTCTTTGGGCGGTTTTTGGATGACGATGTTATTACCCTCAGTTTTAGGCACGAGACCGCTCTCACCCAGTACACGTTGCAGCGCTTCTTTGCGCGTCATACGGCCTCTGACTTCGGGGGCAGTTTTGCCAGAGACAACGTCGTTGGGGAATGAGATATTCATGCCTGTGGCTTTGCCTAGGTCGTGCAGCGAGTTAGCCAGCGGTTGCGCTGGAATATCCACATTGACGGGCACACTAAAGCCTTCTTCCTGTTTGGTTGGCAGTTGGGTATTCAATGCTTCCGCCCACACTGGTTGCGTTGCCATGAAACTCAGGGCAGTCAGTGCTGTGTGTAGGCCTCTTCTTTGTATTTTCTTATGTGTGTTCACAGATTCTTCTCCTGTCCTATGACTCCTCTGTGAGCGGATGAAAACCCTGATGTCGCTAACCAATATTTACATTTAAGGCGGTGCTATTGCGGAGATTTGGCTGGGAGCCACGCCGAGTGAGGCATAAAAAAAGCGCCCGTGGGGCGCCTAGATTCGGTGGGATTAATGTTGTGCTTTAAGAAGAGTGTATTGCGCGGTGTCTTGCAGTTTAACCGGCGCGACATTGGGCAGCCCATGCAAGAACTGATCAATATCTTGAATATTAATATCGGCTGAAATGTTGCGCACCTGCTTGCCTTGGGATTGCACCGGTTTTTGACGATAGCGTGAAACGGTATCGGCAATTTCATTGGTATCCGCCCGATCAAACACCAGCCGCCCTTTAAGAAATGCAAAAGCATCCGACGCTGGGCGGTTGACCAACACCATGGCATGGTTCGCATACACTTCAAGCACCTGGCCATTGGTGATCTCGCGCGCTATGCTGGGCGGATTTTCAGGCAGTGTTGTCGCGGCCTCACCGTTGGCGTCAACCTTGGCCTCCACTCTGACCAGCCCATGATCCACACTTACACGCACCAATTGCTGCAAGCGGTTCACGGCAAAACGCGTGCCCAACACAGTGACTTTGGCGGTATCGGTTTCAACCACAAACGGACGCTCGGGATCTTTGGTCACCTCAAAAATGGCTTCACCTTCTTTGAGCAGCACATGGCGCTGGTGGCGATAATAGGTGATTTCCATATCACTCTTGGCGCTCAGGGTCACCTTGCTGCCATCATCTAAGGTTCTAGTCACGATTTGACCAACCGGGTTTTGGGCGGCCAGTTGCATCACAGGGGCGGCTTGCCAGACTTGATATTGCTGGTGCGAAAAAAAGCCGGCTAGGCCGATAAAACAGACCACCATCAAGTGCGCCAGACGGCGTTGTTTGGCTTTGCGGCGGGTCTCGCTGGTTAAAAACGTATGCTGCTCGGCTGCCTGCGCAAGACTAGATAATCCCTCGGTTGAATCGAGCTGGCGCATGGCACGGGCGATGCTGTCGTATTCGGCACCATGGCGCGGGTCATCGGCCAGCCATTGCTCAAACGCATGGCGTTCGTTTGTCCGCTGCTTGTTAGCGTGCTCACGCATCCGCAAATACCAGCGGGCTGCGATCTCACTCAGGGTGAGCGGTTTAGCCATGGGCGACAAAAGGCATTAATGCATCGCCTGTTGAAAGGCGCGGATATCCAACATGGCGCGAATCAAGTGTTTTTCAACCATGTTGGTGCTGATATTTAGCTGCTCGGCAATCTCACGCTGCTTCATTTCATCGACGTGAAAAAGCCAAAATACTTGCCGACATTTTTCAGGCAATGCATCCACCACGCGCTGCAAATATTGCAGCTTTTGCCGCGTTTCATAGAGTTGTTCGGGCGAGCACTCAAGAATCAGTGCCGCTTCATCAATCTGATCCTCTTCCACAAAACGGGTGCGGTGGCGAAACTCATCCACCATCAGATGATTCACGATGCCATTCAAATACGCTTGTGGCGACGCTTCACGCGCAGGATGATTTGACACTGCAAAGAACACCAATGCGTCGTGCAAAATATCTTTAGCCCGCTGCACGCAAGCGGTACGACGACCAATGCGACGCAAGACGTCGCTGTACGCCCAGGTTAAATCAATGCCGCACCAAGCCAGTGTCTCGCTCATATGTCACCACCCTACTTTGAATAGTCTGATGATTTGCAAAACACATGCCATGACTGCGCTTTTTGATAAGAGATTGATTCTCAATTAAAAAAATGTATCGGGTGCGCGCAAACGGCTTCGCCGTCGGCTTATTTGAACCGTTTTTTAGAAAAATGGCTGCAATAAACCAGCCAATATAATTGAAATAAAAGTAAAATTGACGTAGCAGTGAACCGCAGCAAAAGCACGCAAGCAACGCTTTGTTGCCAGCGCTTGGTTGCAGGCCATTGGCAAAATTGGCAAGCTTTAAGGGCTGTGTTTACCGAATCAAACCTGTTTAGACACGCTTACTATTGGGTCAGTATTTAGATAATAATTATTCAAAAAAGCAATGCCATTTTTTAAAACGACCAGCCCTGAAGTGCTCCGAGCGCGCTACAACAGCCTGCTTGAGGATGTGCCCGTCGCGTTATTCACCGCCATCAGTGCGATCAGTATCCAAATGGTTGTGTTGCATGCCCAGGTGCATTGGTCATTGTCAATCGCAACGCCCTTGATCAGGATTCTGGTCGGTTGTTGTTTGTTGTTTTATTGGTTCTCGCACCGCGACGAACAACCCAGCATCGAAAACATCCGCAAACGACTCGAGATCGCCTCTATCGTTTTTATTGTGGCGGGATTTTTTACTTTTTGGCGTAGCGTTTATTTATTCCCCCTCACTGACACCTTCGGTCATTACTTCCTCATCTTTTTCAACGCGCTGTACGGTTTCTGTTTCGCCTTCATGTTAAGCAAGCTGGGCCCTGCCGCTTATGCCTTCAATCTGATGATGATTTCGTCGGCAATCGCGTGCATCTATCGCGGCGACTTTGAACATGCGCACCTGATGACCTTGCTGATTTTGGTGTTTGAGGTGGGCATGCTGATCACCATGCGTGGCAGCACCACCATGTTTGATAAATGGGTAAACGCTAACCATGCCTCGCAGGCACTGTCAAAAGACAATCAGCGTTTGGCCAATCAGGATGTGCTGACACATCTGCCCAACCGGCGGCAGTTTTTTGTGCAGGTCGACCAGCAGCTGATGCTGGCAAAACAAACGGACGCATGCTTTGCTGTGGGTATTTTAGACCTCGACAACTTTAAGCCAGTCAATGATGTGCACGGCCATCATATTGGCGATGTAGTGTTAATTGAGGTTGGTAAGCGGCTGGCGCAAGTCAGACCGAATCAAGTGTGCTTTTATCGACTCGGGGGCGATGAGTTTGCTTTTCATTTGCTCACAGATGCAGACCACGGCCTGCTCAAGCAAGTTGCACATGATATCAACCAAGCCATTTCGCAGCCGATTAGCGTGGATGGTCTGTTGATTAAGGTCAAGGCCTCGATGGGCGCTTGTATTGCCTGCGACGATCTGGTCACGGCACAACAATTATATGAGCATGCCGACTTTGCGTTGTATCACGTAAAACGCACTGGCCGCGGCAACCTCGAAATTTACTCTGACACCCTAGAGCAAGCGCGCATGCAACTGAATCATATTGATCAGGCCTTGCGCACGGCCGATATCGAAGCTGAGCTTTATCCCGTTTTTCAACCGATTATCGACCTTAAAACGGGTGAAGTATCTGCCTTTGAAAGTCTGGCGCGCTGGCAAAGCCCCACCATCGGCGCGGTGTCGCCAGCCATGTTTATTCCAGTGGCCGAAAGTTTGGGCATGATTGCCGACATCACCAAGCTGCTGTTTCGCAGCTCAATGGCGGAGATGGCCCACTGGCCAGCCACGATACGCCTATCATTCAATTTGTCTGCCTATGATGTGATCAATCAGGGCGTGATTCATGCATTGATTGAGATGATGTTAAGCAGCCAACTGGCGCCGGATCGATTTGTGTTTGAAATCACAGAAACCGCCTTATTGCAGGACTTTGAAACCGCTAGAGAAAATATTAGCCTACTGCGCCGTGCTGGCGCCAAAGTGGCGCTGGATGATTTTGGTACTGGATATTCAAGCCTCAGCCACGTGCAAAGCTTGCCGTTGGATAAACTGAAAATTGACCGCAGCTTTGTAAAAGATATTGAGACCAATACCACCAGCCAAACCATCGTGCGCTCAATTCTGACGCTTTGCCAAGGCATGCATATGGAGTGTGTGGCAGAAGGCGCCGAGACCGAGAGTCAGGTTGCATTTTTACGTGCCATGGGTTGCCAGTTAGTGCAAGGCTATTACTTTGCCAAACCGATGCCTAAAGAACGTATTCAGCCGTATTTGGCCGAGGCGAATAACCACTTGACTATGCAAGCTTGATGCCGCGCTACCATTTACTTTTCTAAAACATAAGGCCAGCCGCGGCAAGCGTTAATCGGCAGATGGTTCGTTTAGCCGGCCAACCTGCTTGGGCTTTTCTGAACGCAACAACGCGCACGCCAGGGCCCCCACCTCACGCACGGCTTGTTCAATCGCCAGTGTCCACAAATGACTAAAATTGAGACGAATATAATGCGTATGCTCTTTTGTTCGTGAAAAAATAGTGCCCGGCGCGACGGTAATGCCGTTATCAATGGCTGCGCGGTATAACTGCAATGCATCCAAGGCTGGGGGCAGTTTGACCCAAATCACATATCCGCCTTGGGGCTCAGAAAACTCTGTCCCCACCGGAAAGCTTTGTTCAAGCACATTGCGTATTAATATGTAATTAGAGCGCAAGGTATGGCGCAACTGTTTAAGATGCTGCTCGTAGCTATCGCGTTGCATAAACTTGGCAATGGCAATTTGCGGCGCCGAGGCCAATGACAAACTACTCAAAAACATCAGCCGCTCGACCTCCCCTCGATAACGCCCAGCGCTAGTCCAGCCCACCCGATAGCCGGGGGCCAGCGACTTAGAAAAAGACGCGCAATGCAACACCATGCCGCTGTAGTCATAGGCTTTGGCTGGCAAAGGCGCCTGCTCGCTAAAATACAGCTCGCTGTAAACATCATCCTCAATCAACGGAATCTGCTGTTCGGCCAAAAACGCCACCAACGCTTGTTTTTTAGTTGGGGGCATGACAAAACCCAGCGGGTTTTGAAAGTTGGTGGTCAAAATCACCGCTGCGATGCGCACATTGGCGCACACGGCGCGCAGGGCATCGAGCGCGATACCAGATGTCGGATCAGTACGTACCTCAACCACCTTCATCCCCAGCCGCTCGACAGTATGCGCCAAAGCATAATAACCGGGCGACTCCATCGCAATCGCATCCCCAGGCTTTGCCACCGCTTGCAGGCACAGTGTGATCGCCTCGGTTGCACCGTGTGTGATGACAATATCGTCGGGCGAGGCATGCATGCCCAGCGCGAGATAGCGGCGTGCAATTTGTTGGCGCAACATTTCATTGCCAGGCGGCAAGTCACTCAACACGCCCCACTCACCACCATCATCGGTGAGGGCTTTTTCATACTGATGAATGCGTTTGAGGGGAAACAATTGCGGATCAGGAAACGGCGAGCCCAAAGGCACGGTACCAAATTCGCGGATCGATTTTAGGGTGGTGAGCACCAGCTTACTCGCATCCACCTCAGACAAATTGAGGTCTTTTGCCAAAGGCGAGCCTTGCTTTTGCTGCAAGCGTTTGCGTGGGGTGACGTAATAACCGGATTGTGGATGGCTGCTGATGACGCCCTCTTGCTCTAACAGCAAATAACTGCGCAACACGGTGCTTATACTCAGCCCGTATTGTTGGCTGGCCTGCCTGACCGAGAACACCTTCTCCCCAGGTCGCAACACGCCTTCATCGATCATTGCGCGAATGCGGGCGGCAAACGAGACATAAAGCTTCATGGTGGGCTGGCGGAAGGGTTAATTGAGGGAATAACAACGATTATACGCTAGCGCCGAGATTCGAGGCGGACGGTGGAGCGCGCCGTGCTTACGCCGTTTGCAAAGCCTGCGCGACGTCTTGTCCGGCGGCAGTTAATGTCGCTACCAAACGCGCCTTTTGCGTAAACACCTCGACCAGCGTTTGCTCGCTGAGTGCGGTCATCAAACGCTGCAAGGTGCTCATGCGGATGCCCAAACGCTTGCAGAGCACCGCCAACGAAACCTGTGCCCGGCCCGCCTTGTGTTCAGCGTGCAGCAACTCAAGGATACCCAACATCAATACGGTGCTTTGATCCAACGGCACATAGTCCGCCAGAAAGCCTGCCTCTACATCCGCCTCATGCTGCAAACCTGCATTTGCAGACACATCATCATACTCACGCAGCATGGACGACCTCTGGTGCGTTGGTTTTCTCCAGAATCACGGGAATCGATTTTGAGGTCGGGGTGCGTGAATCATCCGCGATGCTTTCGAGTGGCACCAAGTTATTGGTCTCAGGATAGTAACCACTCAAACAACCCGGCGGGATGTCATAAGCAACCACTAAAAACTGATTCGCACGGCGAGAAATGCCATCTGGCCAAACACTGACCAAATTCACCCAGTCACCGGCCTGCAAATGCATGCGCGCGATGTCTTGTGGGTTCATAAAAACCACGCGACGCTGGCCGAACACCCCGCGATAACGGTCATCCATGCCATAAATGGTAGTGTTATATTGATCGTGCGAACGGGTTGTCATCAGCACAAACAACCGGTCGCCATATTGCTCGCGGGCTTGATGAATCGGCGAGTGTTGCGGAATCGCCTGCACGCTAAACTCCGCTTTGCCCGATGGCGTATTCCAAATACGCTCGCTCGAAGGCACCGGCAGACGGAAGCCACCCGGGGTTTTAATGCGTTGGTTGTAATCTTTAAACGCCACCGGCATGGTGCGCTCAATCATGTCACGAATCTTGCTGTAATCTTTGATGAATTCCAGCCAAGGTGTTTTGCTGTTTTTAAGTGTGGCGTGCGCCAAGCGCGCCACAATCGCCGGTTCGGACAACAAATGCGGTGAAGCGGGCTTATTCATGCCATAAGAGATATGCACCATGCTCATCGAATCCTCAACGGTCACGCCTTGCGGGCCCGACGCTTGCGTATCAATCTCGGTGCGGCCGAGGCACGGTAAAATCAAGGCCTGTTTGCCATGCACCAAATGACTGCGGTTCAGCTTGGTGGTCACATGGGCGGTTAAATCGCAATTGCGCATGCCCGCCCAGGTGCGGTCGGTATCTGGCGTCGCAATCGAAAAGTTGCCGCCCAAACCAAAAAACACTTTGGCCTGGCCATCAATCATGGCCTGAATCGCTCCGACGGCATCGTAGCCTGGGGTTCTGGGCACCTTGATATCAAAGACGCGCTCTAGACTCTCTAAAAACTCTACTGGCATTTTTTCATAAATGCCGACGGTGCGATTACCCTGCACATTGCTGTGACCGCGCACCGGGCACAGGCCTGCGCCCTCTTTGCCAATATTGCCGCGCAACAACATCAGGTTCACCAATGTTTTAATGGTCGCCACGCCATGTTTGTGTTGCGTCAGCCCCATGCCCCAGGTCGAAATCACGCGATCACCGGTCGCATAAATGCGCGCAATCTCTTCAATCTGCGCCAAAGGCACCCCAGATTCAGCCACAATCACATCCCAGCTTTCTTGGCGCGCATCTTCAGCAATCGACTCAAAATGGCGGGTATGCTCTGTAATAAAATCAACATCCACCACACGTTCGGTGCCATGCTTCTGCGCCTCGTCATCCCACTGAATAACGAACTTGATCATGCCTTTAATCAAAGCCAGATCACCGCCCAACGTCGGCTGGATAAACAAGTCACTGATCTTGCTGCCTTTAAAAGACAACATATCAAACGGGCTTTGCGGATCGGCAAAGCGCTCTAATCCGCGCTCTTTTAATGGGTTGATCGCGACAATGCGTGCGCCACGTTTCGCCGCCTCACGCAGCTCCCCTAACATCCTTGGATGGTTGGTCGCTGGGTTCTGGCCAAAAATCAAAATGGTGTCGGCATGCTCGAAATCATGCAAAGTCACCGAGCCCTTGCCAATGCCTACCGTAGCCGGTAACGCAATACTGGTCGATTCATGGCAAAGGTTAGAACAATCTGGAAAATTATTGGTACCAAATTCACGGACAAATAATTGATACAGAAAAGCCGCTTCATTCCCAGCTCGGCCAGAAGTGTAAAACACCGCTTGATCCGGGTGATCCAAGCCATTCAAATGCACAGAGATCAGCGCAAATGCATCATCCCACTCAATCGCCTCATACTTATCTGTTGCCGGGTTATAGCGCATCGGATGCGTCAACCGGCCCTCATTTTCGAGCGAAAAATCGCTCCAGCCCATCAACTCAGTCACCGTGTGCTTCGCAAAAAATTCAGGCGGCACACGCTTGGCCGTGGCCTCAGCCGCCACCGCCTTTACACCGTTTTCACAAAACTCAAACGTTGAGGTATGTTCCTTGTCTGGCCAAGCACAACCCGGGCAATCAAAGCCATCCGGCTGATTCTGGGCGAGCAGCGTCATTACCCCCTTCACCGGGATTTTTTGCAGCGCCAGCTGCGCAGCAACCTGCTTCAACGCACCCCAACCAGCGGCAGGGTGATGATACGGTTTGATAACGGCTTTTTGTTGCGACATAGTTCCTACTGATTGGAAGATGATGGACTGGCTTAACGCACGCCAGCTTGTGAATACGCAATAACCACGAATCGCATCGTAGACCACTTAACCCCATGAAACCAGATACAGAAATGCTGAATTTTTAGAGTACAGTTGTGCCGAAAACCAGCACAGACTCCAGCAAACATGCGGTTAGTCTGATCATCAGCAATTGAGATCGCGTATCCCTCAAGCTTCATTTCGTCATCGGCAGACAATACTTGAGGGCATGCAAATAAAAACAACACACTGTCAACCGCGATGGCACGCGACATCGAACGATAAGTGCTTAGCTAGGCAATCACTATTTCAAGTTGCCTCCGTGTACAAGGCTCTATGGAAAGTTTGAGCCTTTGGTCTACAATCAGCAAAAACGGTCATGCGCTATTTCTATATTAGTCGCTGACTAAAGAGACACACCACCCATAAAACCAAGAAGGGGCTATGAATACAGCCATGCGTATCAAATCTTCAATTTTTATTTTAGAGACCGATGGGGCTCTATATTTTCTGTTAACTGTTGATGCTGGTTGAAGTAGTTTTAAACCTATTGGCAATAACTATCTTGTGGCTTAATTTAAAGGCGAGCTTGTCGATTTGGAATGACACTTTATCCGCGACAAAACAGCGATTTTTACAATTACTTTTGGTCTGGCTCATTCCACTCTTGGGGGCACTAATAGTTATAGGTTTTCATCGGCCTTATGAAAAACCAGCAGGGAGATATCACGATGAACAACCGCCACCCGATGATTTCATGGGGCGAACTATTGGTAGCCAAGGAATGAACGAGGGAATTAACGATGATTAAAACACCGAACCCATCAGTCAAGCGGGACTGGCGAAAATGCGCTTTAAATAGTCCATTATGAATAACGTGGGCTGAGCTAACATTGTCGCCAGCCCTTTACTTCAACCATTAGGATCGCTGCAGTGCATATAATAAATATATCCAAAGGGGACGTATTTGCTGAGCCAATGGAGTTCGTAATTCAACTACTCGTGCGTGGGTGTGGTAAGTTTTTAGCTCAAAGCTTTCCATCCGAGCCCATGGAACGCTGGTTGCTATCAGACTGGCTAGTAGTCCTTATCCCTTTAGCAATATTGTTCTTAATTGTTTGGTCAATCTATTCCCGTAACAAAAGATCAATGAAAACAAATGCTGACTAATTATCAACATTCCCCTTATCCCATCATCCAAGCGGGACGCTTATCGATGCACCATAATTCAAACCTTCAACAAATTGATGGTTTGTTATTTTCAGATTTAATCGTTAATGAATGACTTGATTTTATACAAATGACACCCTCGTGTTGAATTGCAAAAATCTCAAGTTGAATGACAAACGACAAAAAGCGACAAAACCATAAAAAATTTGCGTGTTTGCTCTTGAAATCAAAAAACCCCACCCCCAATTAGCAATCAAGGTGCGCGAGTGCTAAAATGCGTACCGCTATTAAATGTAATTCAACCTCATAACAGTTTTAAGAAAAAGCCAAGGAGACATTCATGAGTATTCGTCCATTGCACGATCGAGTGATCGTAAAACGCGCCGCAGAAGAGCGCACAACCGCTTCAGGGATTGTGATTCCTGACAGTGCGACCGAGAAACCAGACCAAGGCGTGGTGCAGGCTATTGGTAATGGTAAAAAAGATGACAACGGTAAAGCGATTCCATTGGACGTGAAAGTCGGCGACAAAGTGTTGTTCGGCAAGTATTCCGGCCAAACAGTGAAGGTCAACGGCGAAGAGCTGTTGGTCATGCGTGAAGAAGACATCATGGCGATTGTTGAGTAATTGACTCACGATCAACCTTATCTGATATTCAATTAGGAGATTTTAAATGGCAGCTAAAGACGTAAGATTTGGTGATGACGTTCGCCAAAAAATGGTAAATGGTGTCAATGTATTGGCCAACGCAGTGCGCGTAACTTTGGGCCCTAAAGGCCGTAATGTGGTGTTGGAGCGTTCATTTGGTGCGCCAACCATCACTAAGGATGGTGTTTCTGTCGCTAAAGAGATCGAATTGAAAGATAAATTCGAAAACATGGGCGCACAGATGGTGAAAGAAGTAGCCTCAAAAACCAACGATATCGCTGGTGACGGCACAACAACCGCGACAGTATTGGCGCAAGCGATTATTCGCGAGGGCATGAAGTCTGTGGCTGCGGGTATGAACCCAATGGATCTGAAACGCGGCATCGACAAAGCAGTTGAAGCAGCTGTAGCGGATCTGGCTGCACAATCTAAGCCCTGTACAACCAGCAAAGAAATCGCGCAAGTCGGTGCGATCTCTGCTAACTCTGACACTTCTGTAGGCCAAATCATTGCTGATGCGATGGACAAAGTAGGCAAAGAAGGTGTGATTACGGTTGAAGACGGTTCAGGCTTGACCAACGAGCTGGACGTGGTTGAAGGCATGCAGTTTGACCGTGGTTATTTGTCACCTTACTTCATCAACAATCCAGAGCGCCAAATCGCGTTGCTGGATAACCCGTTTGTGTTGTTATACGACAAAAAAATCTCCAACATCCGTGATTTGTTGCCAACACTGGAGCAAGTTGCAAAAGCCGGTCGCCCATTGTTGATCATTGCTGAAGACGTAGATGGCGAAGCGTTGGCAACATTGGTTGTAAACAACATTCGTGGCATCTTGAAAACCACTGCTGTGAAAGCGCCTGGTTTTGGTGATCGTCGTAAAGCCATGTTGGAAGACATCGCTATTTTGACCGGCGGTACTGTGATTTCAGAAGAAGTCGGCCTGAAACTGGAAAGTGTACAACTGCACGATCTGGGTCAAGCAAAACGCATTGAAGTGGGTAAAGAAAACACCATCATTATTGATGGCGCTGGTAACGAAGATGCGATCAAGGCACGTATCGGCCAGATCAAAACACAAATCGAAGAAGCTTCTAGCGACTATGACCGTGAAAAACTGCAAGAGCGCGTGGCCAAGCTGGCTGGCGGTGTTGCTGTGATCAAGGTTGGCGCGACCACTGAAATCGAAATGAAAGAGAAAAAAGCCCGCGTGGAAGATGCGTTACACGCAACACGTGCAGCGGTTGAAGAAGGTATCGTGGCTGGCGGCGGCGTGGCACTGATTCGTGCTCGTGACGCAATTGCTAAAGTGAAAGGTGACAACCTGGATCAAGATGCTGGTATCAAAATTGTGTTGCGCGCGGTTGAAGAGCCATTGCGTCAAATCACACAAAACGCTGGCGTTGAGCCATCAGTGGTTGTGAACAATGTAGCGGCTGGTAAAGGCAACTACGGTTACAACGCTGCCAACGAAACCTATGGCGACATGGTTGAAATGGGCGTATTGGATCCAACCAAAGTAACACGTTCTGCGCTGCAAAATGCGGCGTCTGTGGCTGGCTTGATGCTGACTACTGACTGCATGGTTGCTGAACTGCCTAAAGAAGACGCACCAGCAATGGGCGGCGATATGGGCGGTATGGGTGGCATGGGCGGTATGATGTAATTTCAATCTTCACCGCATCGGTGTTGGGTGGAGGTGTGGACAATGTCTCTCCGCCAAGCTTCACCTTTGTAATGAAGTTGAAATGTACTGACAAAGTACCTCAAAAACAAAACCCGCTTTGGCGGGTTTTGTTTTATCCACCAGTCTCCGTCATAATAACGGGTTCAAACTTACGTCCGGCTGGACGTCTATTTCAATCAAGAAAGATCACACCATGGCAAATCCATTAGATTCACTCACTCAACGTTTAAGCTATATCGTGGGTGAAAACCTGGCGCACCAACTGAAAAACGACGGTCTGGAGATCGACACCGATGCGCTCGTCCTGGCTGTTAACGATGTCGTGGCTGGCAATTCATCGCGCTTGAGCGATGCAGACAAGCGCAGTGCTGTTGAGCAAGTGCAAAAAGAAAGCCAAGAAAAACAACGCGCGGCACAGTCTGCGCAGTCAGCACAAAACCAAGCCGCAGGCGCTGCCTATCTAGCAGACAATGCTAAAAAAGAAGGCGTCACTACAACGGCGAGTGGCTTGCAATACAAACAACTGGTGGCTGGCGATGGTGCGAAACCAACAACCAAAGACCGCGTGAAGGTACACTATCATGGCACGTTGATTGATGGCACCGTGTTCGATAGCTCTTATGAACGCGGTGAGCCGATTGTGTTCCCAGTGACCGGCGTGATTGCAGGTTGGGTAGAGGGTTTGCAATTGATGAACGTTGGCAGCAAATTTGAGCTGACAATTCCATCCAACTTAGCTTACGGGGCGAGCGGTAGCGGCCCAGTGATTGGCCCAGATGCCACCTTGGTATTTGCGGTTGAGTTATTAGCCATCGAATAATTCTGATGCCATAAATAGTAGCCCCATAAAAAAACCAGACTGATGCGTCTGGTTTTTTTTGCAACGCAATAAAGCATTAAACGGATTCTTGGCGCTGACCACGACCCAACAATGCGCTCACAGCGGCTTGCGCCGATTTCTGATTAGTCAGCAATTGATTCACCTCGAAAGTAATCGGCATTTCTACCCCGATCGTTTCGGCACGGCGCATCACTTCTCGCGCGGTGTTTACCCCTTCAGCCACATGTCCCAAGCCCGCCAAGATACTTTCGAGTGACTTTCCAGACGCCAGTTGCAAACCCACTTCACGGTTGCGCGAATATTGCCCGGTACAGGTTAAAATCAAGTCACCCGCCCCTGCCAGGCCCATAAAGGTTTCAGCTTTGGCGCCCAAGGCCATGCCAAAACGCGTGATTTCTGCCAGGCCACGGGTAATCATCGCCGCACGCGCATTGTTACCAAAACCCATACCATCTGATATACCCGCTGCGATGGCCATGACGTTTTTCACCGCGCCACCCACCGAAGCACCCACCACATCGACACTGTCGTACACACGCAAACACCCACCGTGCACCAGCTGTGCGGCTTGCTGGGCAAGTGCGCGATGATTGGCTGCGAGGGTGATCGCCGTGGGTAAACCGCGTACTAATTCCGCCGCAAAGCTCGGGCCGCTCAACACGCCCCAAGGATAGTCTGCGCCTAATTCATCTTGGGCAACCTCAAACGGCAATTTAGCGGTTTGTGGCTCCAAGCCCTTGTTCGCCCAGATCAGGGGTTGCTGAATCCCTAACGCTTTCAATTGTTGCAGAATCGGCCTGAAGCCCGCGGTCGGCACCACCGATAAAATCAGGTCAGCCCCCGCGACTGCCGTCGGCAAGTCGTCTTCTACCGTCAGCCGTTGCGGAAAAGTAAAGTCACCCAGATAGAGTGGATTGGCGCGCGCTTTGCGCATGCCAGAAACGTGCCCGCTATTGCGCGCCCACAACACCACATCGTGCTGCAGCGCGATGTGCATGGCAAGCGCCGTGCCCCAGGCACCGGCTCCAAGAACTGCGACCTTACTCATGGTGGGTATCCAGACAGCACACTGGTGAGGGCACCAGTGTGTCAAAGATGATCAATTAGTTAGGCGCGCCAGCTGCTTGTGCAGCTTGCTGCTGCTGTTGCAGGTAGAGCGCTTCAAAGTTGATTGGATTCAACAGCACTGGCATGAAGCCTGCGCGCGTGACCATGTCAGAAATTGCTTCGCGAGCATAAGGGAACAAAATGTTCGGGCAAGCCACAGCCAAGATTGGCTCCATGTTTTCTTGCGGCACATTGCGGATGGCGAAAATACCAGATTGCGTCACTTCAACCAAAAACGCCGTTTTGTCTTCAATTTTCGCAGTCACGGTGACTTTGATAGAAACATTGAAAATGCCTTCTTCGATTTGCTGCGCGTTGTTGCCTAACTCCACATTGATTTGTGGCGTGGTGCGCTCAGTAAAAATGGCAGGTGCGTTTGGCACTTCGATTGAAGCATCATGCACATATAATTTTTCAATGCTAAAAATCGGTGCTGCGTTTTGTTCTGTTTGGTTTTGTGAATCCTGAGCCATGAATTATCCTTAAAGTTATCTAACCACAAAGCCGCTATTCTAACCGGACAACCCCGGCCTGACTATGTGTTTTTTGTGACAAAAAACGCTGACACTTACCCCGCCAACAGCGGCTCCAGCCCACCTTTTACATCCAGCGCATGCAAGTCATCAAAGCCGCCCACATGGTGTTCGTTGATAAAAATCTGCGGCACTGTGCGACGGCCAGTTTTTTCCATCATTTCAGCGCGTAATTCCGGCTGCAAATCCACACGAATTTTCTCAATCTCGGTCACGCCCTTATTTTTCAACAAGCGTTCAGCATTGATGCAATAAGGGCAAACTGCTGAGGTGTACATCACTACTTTAGCCATAAGATTCCTTAAAAAATGATTTTTTGACGGCTATTTGCTGGTGGGCATATTGGCGGCCAGCCAGTCTTGCATGCCGCCTTTGAGTACATGCAATTGGGTAAATTGTTGCGCTTTGAGCAATTTGGCGGCCGTGCGGGCACGATTGCCGCGCTGGCAAACGAGCAAGACGGGCTTGTCTCGGTATTTTTCCAACGTGTTGAGGCTAGCGCCCAGTTGCGCGAGTGGCACATGACGCGCCCCTTGCAAGTGACCCTGCGCGAATTCTTCCGCATCACGCACATCGAGCACCAGCGCAGACTTGCGATTCATCAGCATCACCGCTTCGGTCACCGATAGGGCACTGATCCCGGCGACTGAGCGACTGAGCATCGGCCATAACAACGTCAGACCAGATCCAATCGCCAACCCGATTAACAACACATTTTGTTTAAGAAACTCCACTGTTAGCCCGCCCTTTAGATTTGTTGTTTCACAGCGCGAACGCCCCTTCGGGTATGCGTCGCCTGCGGTTGCGATTATAATAGACGAATTCATTCATGTGACGTTCCGTCACCCATTTAAAGACTGTTAGCCATGTCAATCAAACCTGTCATATTGCTGATCCTCGATGGTTTCGGCCACAGCGAGACCACTGAGTTTAATGCCGTGTTGCAAGCCAATACGCCAAACTTGGACCAACTGACCGCCACCTATCCGCACGGACTGATCAACGCGTCTGAACATTATGTTGGATTGCCTGACGGGCAAATGGGCAACTCTGAAGTCGGTCATTTGAATATTGGGGCTGGCCGTATTGTGTTTCAAGACTTTGAGCGAATTAATAACAGCATTCGCTCGGGTGAGTTCTATCAATTGCCTGCTTTAGTCAATGCCATGCAGGCACTGAAGGCCAACGATAAAGCCTTGCATATTCTTGGCCTGTTATCGGATGGCGGTGTGCATAGCTACCAACCGCACATTCACGCCATCATCGAGATGGCGAAGCAGCAAGGATTACACAAAGTCTATGTGCATGCGTTTCTGGATGGCCGCGATACACCACCAAAAAGTGCGCTCCCTTATCTGCAAGCCTTGGAAAACCACCTGCAGGCTGTAGGCGTAGGCAGCGTGGCCTCTGTTGGCGGACGTTTTTATGGCATGGACAGAGACAAACGCTGGGAGCGGGTGTCGGTCGCCTATGAATTATTGGTGAATGGCCAGGCGGATTATGTAGCGCCAGATAGCTTGACGGCACTGCAGCAAGCGTATGCACGTGACGAAAGCGATGAGTTCGTCAAATGCACCGCCATCCACGCTGCCGATGCAGCCCCGGTGCGCATGGAAGATGGCGATTGCTTGGTATTTATGAATTTTAGAAGTGACCGCGCCCGTCAACTGACCGATGCGCTGCTCAATCCAGCGTTCAGCGGCTTCGAACGGAGTCGTGTTCCGCACTTCAGCCATTACTTTACCCTGACGCAATACGACAAAAATCAAACGCTGGCAGAACCCGTGTTTGCCCCTTACAGCGTGCCGAACACCTTTGGCGAGTACGTTTCAAAATTGGGCCTCAAACAACTTCGGATTGCAGAAACTGAAAAATATCCACATGTGACGTTTTTCTTTAACGGTGGGGAAGAAACCGTGTTTGCCGGAGAAGATCGTATTTTGGTGCCCTCCCCCAAAGTCGCCACCTATGATTTGCAACCCGAAATGAGTGCGCAGGAAGTGACCGACAAACTGGTGGCCGCCATTACGTCACAGCAATACCATGCCGTGATCTGCAATTATGCGAACGGGGACATGGTGGGGCATACTGGCAACCTGCAAGCGGCCATTCAAGCCGTTGAAACATTGGATCGCTGTGTGGGCCAAGTAGTGGCAGCAGCGCAGGCGGTTGGGGCTGAAGTAATTATTACTGCCGATCATGGCAACGCAGAGAGCATGTTTGATCACACCAGTGACCAAGCACATACCCAACACACCACCAACCTAGTGCCATTCATCTACATTGGCCGTGCAGGCAGCATCCGCGCTGAAGGCGCTTTGTCTGACATTGCGCCGACCTTGTTATCATTGATGGGCATCCCGCAACCGGCTGAAATGACTGGCAAAAACCTGATCACCCTGCATGCAGCGGCCTAAGTGGGCTGGAATGGCGCATGTCTGAATTGATGAATGTTTTTTATGCGCGGTTAAAACGATGCGGGCTGGCCTGCCTGATGGGCTGCTTAGCTTGCTGGATCAGCACAGCCCCGTTGCTGGCTGTGGCCGCCTCTAGCGACAAAACAGAGAGCACCAAAGGCGATCTGGAGCAGGTCAAAGAAAAAATCCAGCAACTGGCCAATGCGCTCAAGGCTTCGCGCGTCGCCAAACAGGATGCGCATGAAGCCCTTAAAGCGTCAGAAACTGCGATTAGCAGCTCGCGCAAAAAATTGCACGACATTCAAGAAGCGCAACTCGAAAACCGCAGCAAGTTACAAGATTTGCAAAAGCAGATGTCGCTGCTGCAGCGGCAAGTGAATCAGCAGCGCCAATCCCTCAGCCAGCAGCTCAATCAGCAATATCGTCACGGCAACAATGGCCCGTTGCAAATGCTGCTCCAACAGCAAGATCCAGCCAACACTTCGCGCAACCTGGCTTATCTGGGCTATTTGACTGCAGCGCATCAACAACAGATTCAAACGCTGCAAAACAATCAAGAGGCGATTGACCGTGTGCGTGCGGCGACCACCGAACAATTGCATGAAACCGAACGTCTAGCCAGTCAATACAGTGAAACCACCCAAAAACTAGAGGGTGAAAAGTCACGCCGAACGGAGGTGCTCAATGAGCTCTCCAAACAAATTGAAACGCAAGAGCAGCAAATGTCACGTCTGAAAAAAGACGAAGAAGCGTTGTCGCAGTTGTTCCAGCGTCTGCTGGCTGAGGCCAAGAAACGCGAGCAGGAAGCGATTGCAAAAGCCAAACGCGAAAAAGAAGTAGCCGCCAAAAAAGCTGCCGAATTGGCGCGCAAGAAAAAAACCGGCGGCCGTACCTCTGAGCGCGCACCACAAACCAATGTGGATGAGAGCGAGCCCGCCAATCAAAACAGTACCGTGGTCGCTAAAAACGAAACCTTGCCCGAATACAGTGCAATCAAAGAAAACTTTGCACAACTGCGCGGCCGCTTGCGGCTACCGGTGCGCGGCGATGTGATTAACCGGTTTGGCACTGCGCGTAAGGATACCGGCGTGAGCTGGAAAGGCATTTTCATCCGCGCCCAAGAAGGCGGTGAAGTGAAATCGGTGGCCGGGGGTCAAGTGGTGTTTGCTGATTGGATGCGCGGCTTTGGCAACCTGATTGTGATCGACCATGGCAATGGCTATATGAGCTTATATGGCAATAATGAGGCCTTGTATAAGGGCGCCGGGCAAAGTGTCAAATCTGGAGATACGATTGCCGCGGTTGGCAACAGTGGCGGCAATGCTGAAAATGGCGTCTATTACGAGTTGCGCCGAAACAGCATTCCTTTTGATCCGTTGCAATGGAGCAGCGTGCGTTAACAGGTGCTAGGTTTCAGATTAGATAGATAAAAGCCACTAGGGGGCTTGAGCGTCGTCCGGAATCACAGGGAGTGGCATATTGCGCTTGGCTTCGGCATATATTTGATCCAATGCCGCTTGCGACATGGTAATCCCAGGCACATGTTCATTAGCCGTTGGCGTATAACCGCCGGCACTCGCGGGCGGGGCCTCACCGGTGCTGACGACCGCCTCGGGCTGGCTCACGACAGGGTCGTTAGTCGAGGACTGTTCGCCCTCACAAGCCACTAAACCCAACACACACACGACACACCACACATTCACAAAAAACTTCATTACACGCTGCTTCAATCCAAAAAAACAATAAATTACGCGCCGATCACATGCATGAGCACTCGACGGTGCGCAGGCAAGTGGCGGTGCTCAAACAAGAAAATGCCTTGCCATTGGCCCAAGGCGACTTTGCCTTGCAACACCGGAATAGACAAGCTGGTCTGGGTAAGTGCCGTGCGCACATGCGCAGGCATATCGTCAGGGCCTTCGACGGTGTGAATAAACAATGCATCCCCATCTGGCACTAAGCGGTTGAAAAAAGCTTCGAGATCGACCAGCACATCGCCGTCGTAATTTTCGTTGATCAACAGACTGGCAGAGGTGTGTTGGATGTAGAGCGTGAGTAAACCCTGTTCAATCCCCGTCTGTTGCACCCACTGCATCACCTGCGGCGTGATGTCGTAGAGTCGACGTCCCTGCGCTTCGATAGAAAGTGTTTCGTGGCTTTGTCGCATGCAGCGTTCCCGAGACAAGCAAAATAAAAATCGCATTATACCGGGGATCGTTGCATCCCAAATACTTTACCAGTAGCGCCAGCCGCCTCCCCAGTAAGGGCGGTAGCCCCAAGGGCCGCCGTAAAAACCCGGCCCGCCATAAAACCAAGGGTCCATGCTACGCAATCTGGCCATGTCGCGCTCGCGTTTGAGCTTGGCTTCAGACTCAACGCGCGCTTTTTCGCGCTTATTGATTTCATCAGCGATTGCGTTTTGCGCAGCCAAGGCATTGGCCTGCTGCATATAATCGAGCACCCCTTTTGAGATGCCTTGCTGATGCCAATCTAGCACCTCAGAGGGCGTCAACGAGTAGCGTGATTGCGACTGTTTGATGGCCTCAATGATTTCAGCATCCGTTTTACCTTGCTTGCTCATGTCGACCACCTGCTGCAAACTCAGCGATGACTGTGCAGGCGGCACCAGTGCCGATAGCTGCTCAGGTGAAATACGGTCAATCTGTAACGGTGGCGGGGGCTGCGTGGCGCAAGCGGCTAGCATACTCAATAAACCCGTGACAATTAAGACTCGCAAAAAGTGAAAAGTAGGCATCATATTTCCATTCTACACCCGATAAAAAAAGAAAGGGCCATACCACTATGACCCTTTCATCGCTACGCTGGTTCATTCAACGCAACAAACGATCAGCCCTTGCGAAACTGCATTTTTCCACCCTGAAAATCAACGCGGATCACATCTTTAGCCGCAAACTGACCGGCCAAAATTTCACGGGCGAGTGGATTCTCTATTTCACTTTGGATAGCGCGTTTTAATGGCCGCGCACCATATACCGGGTCAAAACCAGCATTGGCAATTTCACCCAAGGCGGCATCGCTGACCTCTAAGTGCATATCCATGGCAGTCACGCGCTTGGCCAATAACTGCAGCTGAATATTGGCAATCGACTTCACATGCGCTTCCCCCAGAGAATGAAACACCACCACCTCATCAATCCGGTTGATGAATTCTGGCCTGAAGTGCGTTTTAACTTCGCCCATCACTGCCAGTTTCACCACCTGATAATCCTGATCGGCCATGCTTTGAATCATCTGACCACCCAGATTGGAAGTCATGATGATAACGGTGTTTTTAAAGTCGATGGTGCGGCCCTGACCATCGGTTAATCGGCCATCATCCAGCACTTGCAGCAACACATTGAAAACATCCGGGTGGGCTTTTTCAACCTCATCCAGCAGTACAACGGAATAGGGTTTGCGACGCACAGCCTCGGTTAGCGTGCCGCCCTCCTCATAGCCGACATAGCCCGGAGGGGCACCAATCAGGCGGGAGACCGAATGCTTCTCCATAAATTCACTCATGTCTACGCGTACCAAGTGATCTTCGCTGTCAAACAGAAAACTAGCCAGCGCTTTACACAGCTCTGTTTTACCCACGCCGGTCGGCCCCAGAAACAAAAAGCTGCCGTAGGGTCGGTTTGGATCACTCAATCCACTACGTGAACGGCGGATCGCATCCGATACTAGCCGCACGGCTTCGTCCTGGCCGACGACACGTGCATGCAGACGGTCTTCCATATTGAGCAATTTTTCGCGCTCACCGGTCATCATTTTGCTGACCGGAATCCCCGTGGCCCGACTGACGACCTCGGCGATTTCGTCTGCCCCGACCTCGGTACGCAACATTTTATGTTTAACCACGCCATGTGCTTCGACCGATGAGGCCTGCTTCAATTGGGCTTCGAGCTGAGGCAACTTGCCATACTGTAGCTCAGACACCTTTTGCCAATCGCCTTTGCGTGTGGCAGTTTCCATGTCCAGTTTGATTTTCTCAATCGCCTCTTTTACCCCAGCAGAGCCTTGTACCGCCGCTTTTTCAGCTTTCCAAACCTCGTCAAGATCGGCGTATTCTTTTTCAAGTTTGGCAATCTCATCTTCAATCAAACCAAAGCGTTTCTGGCTGGCTTCGTCCTTCTCGCGGCGCACGGCTTCGCGTTCAATTTTGAGTTGAATCAAGCGCCGATCCAGTTTATCCATCACTTCAGGCTTGGAGTCGATTTCCATCTTGATGCGTGAAGCCGCCTCGTCAATCAAGTCAATCGCTTTATCGGGCAAGAAACGGTCCGTGATGTAGCGATGCGATAATTCTGCCGCAGCAACAATGGCCGGGTCGGTAATTTCAACCCCGTGATGCAGCTCGTATTTTTCCTGTAAACCACGCAAAATGGCGATGGTCGCTTCAACACTCGGCTCGTCCACCAATACCTTTTGAAACCGACGTTCAAGCGCAGCATCTTTTTCAATATATTTGCGATATTCGTCGAGCGTGGTGGCACCGACACAATGCAACTCACCGCGCGCTAAAGCGGGTTTGAGCATATTGCCGGCATCCATCGCACCCTCACTTTTGCCGGCGCCGACCATGGTGTGAATTTCATCAATAAACACAATGGTTTGGCCTTCGTCTTGCGCCAGCTCCTTCAGCACAGACTTCAAGCGCTCTTCAAATTCACCACGGTATTTAGCCCCCGCCAACAAAGAGGCCATATCCAAACTGAGCACTTTCTTATTTTTAAGTGAATCAGGCACCTCACCGTTGACAATGCGTTGCGCCAATCCTTCGACGATGGCCGTTTTGCCGACACCGGGCTCACCAATCAGCACCGGATTGTTTTTAGTGCGGCGTTGTAACACTTGAATCGCGCGGCGAATTTCATCATCTCGCCCAATCACAGGGTCCAGCTTGCCGGCACGGGCCCGCTCAGTCAGGTCTAAAGTATATTTTTTGAGCGCCTCGCGTTGGCCCTCGGCTTCTTGGCTGTTGACGCCGTCATTGCCACGCACGGCTTTAATGGCTTGCTCTAACGCGGCTTTATTGAGGCCGTGCTGTTTGAGTAATTTGCCGGTGTGCCCTTTGTCGTCGACCAAGGCCAATAAAAACATTTCACTGGCAATGTAGCTATCGCCACTTTTTTGCGCGAGTTTGTCAGTGACATTTAACAGGTTATTCAGGTCACGCGAAACCGCCACATCGCCGCTGTTTTCGCTCACTTTAGGCAATGCCTCAATGGCGGCTTGCAAACCGTTTTTTAGCGCGCTCACTTGCGCCCCTGCGCGCGATAACAAGGCGGCCACGCCGCTATCGTCTTGATTGAGCATTGCCAGCAACAAATGCGGCGCTTCTATGGTGGGATGGTCAGCACCCACAGCCATGCTTTGCGCATCGGCGAGTGCCTGTTGAAATTTGGTGGTGAGTTTATCAAAACGCATGGCAAACCCTTTCATTATTTTAATGGTGCCTCAGACGAGGCGGGATAACCCTATAATGCGGCGGGTTTTTGCGTTTTCAATAGAGGTAGATCAAATGTGGCTGATTTTGTATTACTTAGGGCACAAAAGGCAGCAGTTGCAAGCCTTTGTCGGCCGTGTGCAAAACCAATATGGCCTGTCCTTGCAGTTGAATCCATTGCGGATAGTCTAATTTGCTCAAGCTGTGCAGCATAACCACTGGGTTGCCCCAGGTCCTACCGCCATCGTCTGAGGTCATCGCAACAATATCAGCCCCATGACTATCATGCTCTTGCCAAGCCAACCAGACTTGTTCGCCAGCGCTCATTAGGGCCGGAAAATTCGCATTGCGTTGCGCATCACCAAAACGTCTTGGGGGCGACGTGACCCATGCCTCACCATCCATCCGCGCAATGCGTAAGCCAGGCTTTTCACCTGCCCCATCATAATAGGCCAAGTGATAACCAAACCCCGCACCCACTGCAATGGCTGCCCCATATGACGAACAACCAGCCATTTTCCAATGACCATAGCTCGCGCGCACCACCATCGGTTTGCCGGTGGCTCGGATCTCAGCCATCGCTTGGTCACGCTCTGCATTGTCAAACACATGCTGCCACAATAAGGCCACGGTGCCGTCTGCTTGGCTGGCCATGGCTAACGCGCAGCACTCACAGCCATGTTCAGCCAACTTTTGTTCGGGACTAAAATGCTGGCCATGGTCGCGAGACACCGCATAATAAATGGCGGCACCAGTGGAGGCCTGGTTCGCAGCTTTGTCGCGAGCATCCAGCCATGCAATCGTGATACTACCGTCAGCCGTGGCTTGCATCGCGGCATACCGCGTGGCGATGTCGTCCTGATGTTGCAGCACGAGATAGGGCGGATCAAAATGCTTGCCCGCATCGCCTGAGCGGGCGAGCCAGAGATCTCCTGCTTGGTGGTTAGGCAAGCGCTCCGTCCAACTGACAAAGAGCTCGTCCGGCCCTCCGATAGCTACTATAGGCGAGGCCTCAGCCACTGCCCCACCTTTGGGCTGCTGCGGGCTGACCGCTACCTCGCGGCTAAAATGCTTACCCCCATCGTCACTGCTAAGCAGCCATAGTTGACCTTGCCGCAACTGTGTCTGGTATACGCGCCCTGCGGCATCGGCAGCCACACTGACTGCCAACGACGGCTGCGAAAATTCGGCGCCGACGGCGTGGACTGCAACCGATTGCAGCACCACCATCGCGCAGGCCCAACACCACTGAATCGTCCACGGCCGTATCGTCATGATTACTTCATCCCAAAAGCATAAAATTTCACTTGAATTATCAACCGTTAAGGTCGCTAAAGTTTGCAAGCATTTGCGCCGATAACCCACTTACCCGCAACACAACAATGCATCAATCAACGAAGCAGATTTAACTATGTCCTTACCTCAAGTTTTTGATCATCATAGCACAGCATGGTTGCAGCCTCTGGCAGTCACCATGCCGGATACGCCTATGCTGGCCATCAATCGCCGGGCGCAGTGTCTAGCCATCAGCGCTTCTGCGAGCAAACTGCTCGGGCCACTGACTGACGGATTTGCCAAAGAAATTCGGCAAGCCCTCACCCAAGCAATGAAAGCAGGACAGACCCAACTCAACCTTAGTCTGACACTTCAAGGCTTAAAACGCGATTTTAAATGCCGCTTGTTTTACCCACAATCTGGTCGCCGAGCCGTGGGATTGATGCTGGAAGAAGAATCTCGCACGCTGGTCGATCAGCTGTTACATATGCAATCTATCGTGCACTCACTGATTGAAATGAGCCCAGACCTCATCTGCATCAAAGACCACGACAATCGCTGGATGATGGCCAACCAGCAAATGCTGAATACGTTTCAGATTGATGATTTTGACTATCAGTTCCTCAACAATCTACAAATTGCCGACACCTTACATCCGGTCTTCCGCAATAGTTTTGAACACCACGAAAAATCCGACCAACAAGTTTGGCAAACTGGGCAGGCCTATCATAACGAAGAGTTGGTGCATTTGCCGCAGGGTGGTTTTAAAACGCTAGAAGTGAATAAAATCGCCTACCATGATCCGAAAAAACAGCCCAGTCACTTGATCACGGTTGCACGCGATGTCAGTGAACAAAAATTTATTCAAACCCAGCTGTTAAACCGCAGTGCTGTGCTGGACACGCTGATTTCATGTGACTGGATGTTGCACTCCGCTGAGCGCTGGCAAAGTGTGGCCGAAAATGTACTGCAGCAATGCTGCTTATCGTTCCGCTTTAGCCGTGCCGTGTTGCTACAACATGAAACCATCCCTAGCCGCAAGACCACGGATGTGCGTTCTAAAGCGCTGTTCCATTGGTCAATGAACGGCTTTCATACCAGCTATGCGCATTGGGAAAAAATTTCTTTCCTGTCCCCCGAATTACAGCGCTGGTATAGCCTGCTATCGAAAGGGCAACCAGTGATGTGTGATGCGCTGACCCTGCCTGAGTCAGAGCGTGCCTTGCTGAAATCGCATGACACGGTAAATCTGGTTATCGTGCCATTGATGATTGATGACGCCTGGTGGGGCTCGATGGTGATTGAGCGTTGTTTTGATGCCGAAAACACCAGCTCACAAGAGCTAGGCTCACTGATGGCGATTGGCCGCACCTTAAGCGTGGCGATTGACCGTGAACAAACCGGCAAGCATCTAAAACTGGCTAAAATTGCCTTTGACAGCACCACAGAGGGCATCATGATTGTCAACCCAGCCGGCGAGCTGGTCGGCATCAATCAGGGTTACACCTTGATCACCGGCTTTGCCGAGTCTGAAGTGCTGGGCAGTAAGCCACAAATTTTCCGCCAGCGCCCGCGCGGGCTGTTTGGCGCACTCAAGCGTCATGGCAAATGGTCGGGCGAAATAGAAAATGTCCGCAAAAATGGCGACACCTATACCGAGTGGATGACCATTACCGCGGTGCGTAACCATGCAAACGTGATTACCAATTATGTGGGCGTGTTTGCCGACATCACTGAAATGAAGCGTTCGCAAACGCAGCTCAACTCGCTGGTCAACCATGACCCGTTGACGGGGCTACCTAACCGCAGACTGATTCATCACTTGTTTACGCATTCGATTCAACGCGCCAGCCGCAATGAGCAACAGGCAGCGGTGCTGTTCATCGATTTGGATCGCTTCAAGAACATTAACGACAGCTTGGGCCACTATACCGGTGACCAGTTGCTGCTGGGCGTCACGGATCGCCTGCGAGCTTCCTTGCGTGAATCGGATATTGTTGGCCGATTGGGTGGCGACGAATTTATTATTCTGCTCGAAAACCTGCATGGCAAAGCAGATGCCGCACAAAAAGCGCATGACATTCTGGATGCACTCAGGCACGAGTTTGTGATTGACCACCATGACATTTTTATCGGCGCCAGTATCGGTATTTCGATGTATCCGCAAGATGGACAGGATGTGGAGAGCTTAATCAAAGCCGCAGATCTCGCCATGTATCAGGTGAAAAATAACGGTAAAAACCACATTTCATTCTATGACGCGGCATTGAGTCGCGACGCGGTTGAACACTTCCAGCTGGAAACCGAGTTACGTCAAGCACTCACTAAAAATCAGCTTAAGATGTTCTATCAAGCACAGATCGATCTGAAAACAGGCCTCATTATCGGTGCTGAAGCGCTGATACGCTGGATGCACCCCACCCAGGGCATCATTTCACCAGCCAAATTTATTCCGCTGGCGGAAGAAACCGGCTTAATCTTAGGCATCGGCGAATGGGCGCTGGCCCAAGCGGTGCGCCAAGCCCACGCTTGGCACAAAAAACATCCCGAGTTTAAAAAGATTGCGATTAATGTGTCGGGTGTGCAGATTATGAAAAGCAAGTTTGCCGATACGGTGTATGGCATTTTGATGGAAAGTGAATGCGATCCTGCGATCATCGAGCTAGAAATCACCGAAAGCACCCTGATGCAACATACACAGCATGTGGTCGACACCTTTAATCAGTTAAAACTACTGGGCGTGAGCATTGCCATCGACGACTTTGGCACTGGCTACTCCTCGTTATCACACCTGAAGCGGTTACCGCTAGATCAGATCAAGATAGATCGTAGTTTTGTCAAAGATTTGCCGGGTGACAAAGATGATGCTGCCATCACCAGCGCGATTTATGCCATGGCAACGCAGCTAGGATTTACGGTGGTTGCCGAAGGGGTCGAAACCGAAGAGCAAGAAAAATTCTTAAAGCGGCTCGGTTGCCAGACCGCACAGGGATTTTTGTATGCCTATCCGGTAAACGCAGACGATTTCGTACAACTGTTAGTATTAAATAATCAAAGAAAAATAAAACGCCATGCCTAATCACGCTTCAGATACTTTTTATATCGACATAGATCAGCTGCAAGCCGGTCTGTATATTCATTTGGACTTGGGATGGATGGATCATCCGTTTTCGGTGAGTAACTTCAAAATCACCGAGGATGCGCAGATTGAGACCATTAAGTCTTTAGGCTTGAAGCAGCTGCGTTACGACCCAAGGCGCAGCACGACGGTGCCACTTAAAAATGCCGCCTCGCAGAATGTGCTTGAGTTTCCACTCAAAAAAACAGCCGCAACTAAAGTGGAAATCATCGATGCTATCCCCGAGTTGAGCCCGGCACAGAAAAAACAACTAGCGCTACGACAAGCCATCGCTGAAAGCGAGCAGAAGTTCATGCGGACCAGCACAGATGTCAAAAACATTCAGAAGCTGTCGACTGAGCGCCCTGAGCAAGCCTATGCATTGGCCTCGACACTGGTCGAAGACTTAGTCACCAGCACATTGACCGAAGGCGACATTGCGATTCATGCGATGAATGGCCACCGGATCGGCGATCAGCATTTTCAGCATGAACTGAATACCTTGGTTGTGGCTATGCTTTTGGCTAAAAACTTGGATATTAGCGATGAAGATGCCGTCATTTTGGGCATGTCCGCCATGCTGCACGACATTGGTAAACGGCAGATCAGTGACAAAATTCTGCTAAAAAAAGACCCGCTCAGTGTCCGTGAAACATCGATTTATCAAACCCATGTGTTGCTAGGTATGAACATGTTGCGCGATGTGGCTGTGCCGAGAAAAGTCCTGACATTGATCTCGCAACACCATGAGCTTGCCGATGGTAGCGGTTATCCTAAAGGCCTGCATTGCGATCAAATTGACCCGCTGTCACATATTTTGATCATTGCCAATATGTATGACAACCTGTGCAACCCCTCGAACCCAGCACATACCAAAACGCCTTATGAGGCTTTGAGTGTGATGTTTGCCCAACAACGGCATCAGTTTGACCAAACGATTCTGCGTCGCTTTATTAAATGTTTGGGTATTTATCCACCCGGCAGCATCGTGCGATTATCAGACCAAAAACTAGCCACCGTGCTCTCGACCAATCCACAGCAACCATTGCGGCCGTTTATTCAAATGCTGAGCGACAACCGAGAGGAAGAGGGCGACATCGTTGACCTCAGAGAAGCGCTGGATATCAACATCATTCAGTGCTTGAAGCCGGATCAACTGCCCAATATTCTGCAAAACAGACTGCGTTTGAAACAGCGCACCAGCTACTTTTTGGACAAAATTTACGCGACCTCTTGATCCGTAAGCATACGCGTCCAATCGCCTTTTTAATCAGCAGGGTACCGCATGCGGGTGCCCTTCCGCTTTACAGGCGTTTCTTTGAAAACAAATAAGCCCCTAGCAAGCCGGTAAGACTCACTGCTAGCGCCGCAACAATGGCCAACGCATCACGCAGATCTTTGCTCAGCGATTGAAAACTCCATTTGTGTAAATAAGCAAAAATAAATCCTTCTAACCCATCACGATCATTGACGCTGGCAGCCAGCGCGCCCGTGGCAGGCTCGAGATAATAGCGTGTGTGATGATCCTCTGCAGTTTGCACTTTTAACACCGGCAGGCGCTTAAAAATAAAACCATATTCATTGGCAAACTGCGTGACCCAGGTGACAGATTGCACTTGCGATGCAGCTTGTCGCGTCATGATACTGAGCCACTGCGACGCATAGTCTTGCGGTGTTAACGCCCGCACCGCCTGCGCACTGGTCAGCCAAAGGGTAGGCGCTTCAGCCGCTGGCTGCATGCCTGCATGATGATGCTGATGCAGGGCAGCCACCTGTGCAGACGGCAAGCCTTGCGCCCCAGCCGACTGCGGAATGATTTGCCAGAACAGCGTGTCACCACGCCCATAAATATCGAGTTTTAACACGGAGCCACTGGCCAGTTGCGACCAAGCTGCCGCACTCAAAGCCGCACTGTCACTGGCGAACGTCGTCTGCACAGTTGGGCGGCGCTGCTGAAGATCCGACATCCATAAATGTAATAAGCCAGTGCTCGCCAGCAGTAAAATCACCAGCGACACCCACAAACCGAACTCGCGGTGCCACCATTGCACGCCCCAGCGTTGCAGGCGGTAAGGCGCTGTTTTGCGTTGCTTGATATAAAGCGTGATGCCGGTGATCGCAGAGGCCAAAATCAAAACCAGCACCCCAGTGGCCACCGCAAGTTGTAATCCAGCACAAGCCTGCAAAAATGACCAGTTATGCCCCCATTGAAACACTTGCGTCAGAAAAGCACGCCGGTCATCCACCAAGGTTGCCAACCTGGATTGCTCGGTATCGACATACGCGCGCAAACCATCCTCGCGCGGGTAAGCGACCTGCCACACCGGGAGTAACCGATTTACTGGATGGTAATCCGTTTCAAAGCGGTTGATGGCTTTGAGCGACGCCTTAGATTGCCCGCTGAGGCCAGTGTAATAATCGGCAAGACTCATTGCGGCCGCTTGTTCGCCGCCCGGGCGCTCAGCGCCGTTAGCCACTGCAAAAAATCTGGGGGCAGCGTCTAGTTGTGAGATTCGGTAATAGTGTTGGCCCGCTAATTGCACCAAACTGATGTGCTGAAACTGCTTGATGTGCTGTTGTTGTAATAAGGCAGGCAGTGACACTGACTGACTTAAATCTACCGCTGAGAGTGGCGGCATAAACTGTTTGGGTGCGGGCTGCAGCCGGCTCATGATGGGATGCGACGCGCCTGACAACCCCCATAGCACCATGCCGATACAAGCAATGACGCCGATCCACTGGTGCCAGAACAACCAATGATTTTTCACCGCGGACGACTTAATGGCCATGCGTGTCTCCGTGCATGTCATGCGCTGACGAGGCCACTGGTTTGCCCTTGCTAAACTTAACCAAACCACTAAAGCTATCGATGCGCTGACGTTGCGCGCTGGTAAGCGTTTCTAACTCAGCTTGTTGCAGTTTTGCGCTCAGTATCTGCGCGTCGGCGCTAGACATCCCTGCGGCCTCTAGGTGTTTCACAGCGGTCAGTTCTGCCCCACCACACAATAAGGTGTGCCAGTGTTGATGCGCAGGGTGATATTTGAGCAACGCGCGCCCACCCTTTTCTGCTTGCACCCAATCTGCAATGGCCATGCCAGCATGCATCACGATCACCGGCAAGTCTAATACAAGGTTGGGTTTATCCCACGTTTCATGCATTTCGGCAGCCACCGACTGCACATCTTCTGCCGCTGACGGATGGGCATGTAAGGTGGCCATCGGGACACAAAGCGCCAGCAGCGATAGTGTTAACTTCATCCAAAAATTCACAATTACTCCCCATCCGGGGTGACATCACCCCGGTCCTCAAGTATTAATAAGTCCAGGTCACGCCCAAGTATGCCGTGCGGCCATCGCCTGGCAAAAACAAGGCACCGTCTGCCCCATTTTGGTTTCTGACTACAGAGGTTGTTGCTGCATACTTCTGATCCGCCAAATTACGGCCTTCCACGAACCAGGACCAGTGTTGATTCACCTTTTGCCCAGCTTTTAGGCCCCACAAGAAATAACTATCTGCTTTGAATGTTTCGGCAAAATCCACATAGTAGTCCTGCGGTGACCACTCAAAAGTAGGTCCAAAGTAGATCCCGTTCAAGCGGTCATTTCCCCGATACATCAGCTCGGCTCTCATCAAACTTTTTTGGATACCAGGTAACGTGTTGTTACCAAATGTATTGTCTCCATCAAACTTAAATCGATTAACGAGCAGACTGTGACGCCACTCAATATTCAGCGGCAGTCTTGCTGTCATGCCGAACTCGAGGCCTGCATGTATGGTCCTGTCTGCATTTGTCGTTTGCGCTGCTGGTACAGGATTGTTACCCGCCGCGAAGACCGCGGTCTGTAACAACTCGTTTTTTAACTTGCCATAGTAAACTGCAACATCCCAATCAATCGATTCCGAATTACCACGCGATCCCACTTCAAAGGTCGTGCCTTCTTGTGCTTTAACAATATTAGGTCGAATGCCTCCTGCCAACTCGCCAAAGGAAGGAGGTTCGTAGCTTCTGGAAAGATTGGCAAATAACTGTACATTAGGTTTTAAGTCATATAAAACGCCAATCTTAGGATTGGTTTGGACATATGTTGCTTTAAAGCTCTCATTCTGAGAGGCATTTGAAAAAAACTTGTCTGTTAGATTTCTTTGAGAGTGGGTGTATTGCAAACCGGCGATCAGCGTCAACCCATCGGTGACAAAGAAACGATTTTCAGCATAAGCTTCCAGATTCCTGGAACGGTTCTCCAACTTGTTTACAAGCGCACCTTTGCGACCTTGCAAGTTGACATTTCTTTCATCATAGCCCACGCCAGCACTCGGATTAAATCCGAGAATGAATTCATTTCTGTGACCGACCAGTTCGCCTTTGTGTTGAAAACGGATATCTATGCCATAGTCATTCGTATCTTGATCAACGACTTGAAAAATTGGATGAAATAAATCCTTGTGTGAAAAGTAACCCGAGACTTGCAAACTTGACTGATCACTCAGTTGGATATTGGTTTTATTGGCAATCCTGAACAGGTCAATATTGCGCTTCTGCTGCCCTACACTCCCTAGAAACGCGTCACTTGGGTCATTCTTAAGCTGTGCTTTTGTCAGGTTGCCAGGTAAATTTGAATCACTGTGGGTATAGCCAACATAAAAGCGTGTTTCTATATCTGGGCTGATTTTATATCCAACATTAGCATTCACTCTGTGAGCCATTTGATCGGCAAAATCTCTGAACCCTCTTTGATCAAAATAACTTGCATTTACGTAATAATCCAAATCACCGATCACCTCACCTGTTGAAACGGATGCGCGGCTATAGTCATACGTACCGGCTTCATAACGGGCCTCTAAACGTGGCGCAGTGTAGCCTGTATGTGACAAGAAATTGATTGCACCGCCAAGATTACTGGCACCATAACGCAAGGCATTGGCTCCGCGGTACACTTCCACATAACTTGCGGCCAACGGTTCGATGGCCTGAAAATCAAAACTACCATCCGCCAAATTCACAGGGACACCATCTTGCATTAATTTCAAGCCACGTCCGTGAAAGGTTCTTTGTAAACCCGAGCCACGAATAGACAAACGACTCTCCTCCGCACCAAACCGTGACTGTATATATACGCCCGTTGCCAAGCCAAGGCTATCCTGGTAGGTTGATACACGCCCTTCACGCACCTTATCCATGTCTACTAAGGTCGTTCCACCCGCCGTTTTGCTCAATGCTTCTTTAGCAGCCTCTTTACTCGGTTGTGTCGATGATGTTTTTGGTCTTTCAGCAACCACATGCACTTCATCGAGAACCAAAGTGCCTTCATGTTCTGCCTCTGCCAACAAAGGCAAGGCCATCATGATGGCAATACTCTTTTTTGTTTTGTTCATTGTTTATTCTTCCTCTTTTTTTGCGATAGCCACACTGCTTGCGATTTACAAGCAGTGTGCACTCAATCCTCAAGCAGCAAAGACTTGCCTGACAGCGCAATTGGGCTGCCAGTGCAGCAATGCGCTGATCTCACAACTAAAATAGGCACAAAGTTTGTCGAGATGCTCGGTGCAGGCGTTGTAGCTAGGATTTTTGACCATGCGGTGCAAGGTCATGCGGCTGATGCCAGTGGTATCGGCAACTTCTTTGAGGGTGATGTGGCGTTTCCACTCCACTTGTTTGGCAAATATCATTGCCTGTAGATTGATAATAATCATGGGATGACTCCATCGATGCCTGCGCAACAGGCATACTCATAAGCCGTCTTAAGCAACAGACGGGACTAAATTGAGTGAGGGGTCAGAGGGGGCGCACGGCTGGTGTGCGCAGTGGGATAAAAATTTGAAACAACAGGCGATTGATATTCGCTGAGTGCGATCGCTGCCTGTGCTTGTTGAAACAAAACATAAGCAGGACTGTGCGACGGCATCACAATATCGTCCATCGCCATCTGGCAAAAGGGACAATGATTGAGGTGATGGCTGAGTGACACTGGCTTTTGTGAAGGTTGGTAATCAATCAATGTGGCGCGCCATTGTCCTTGGGTGGTCAGCACTTGAATGACTAACTTTCCGCCTTGGGATGAGCATACTTCTTGCACAAACGTTTTGCCACCCTGCATCGGAAACGCCAGACTCAAGGTCGGGACGAGCGCTGCCAGCATGATTGCCATCAAAGCCATGCGTACTAGCCACCGTTGAAATCTGCCCGTTACCATGGCGCTATTCTAACGGGATTCCTTTAGAATAAACAACTCTTTAGTATTGACCCAGGACAAACCATGGCCACTTCAAACTTGCTGGCGCTTATCGATGACATTACCACCATGCTCGATGACGTGTCGGTCATGAGCCAGTTAGCGGCCAAAAAAACCGCCGGCGTGCTCGGTGACGACTTGGCACTCAACGCACAGCAAGTGGCGGGCATTGCCGCCAACCGCGAGTTGCCAGTGGTGTGGGCGGTCGCGCGTGGCTCATTTATCAACAAACTCATCCTGGTGCCTGCGGCCTTACTGATCAGCGCCTTTCTACCTTGGTTGATTACGCCCTTGCTCATGCTCGGTGGGGCATATTTGTGCTTTGAGGGTTTTGAAAAAGTCTGGCACAAGCTGCGCCCTTCCACCACCAGCGATGCCCATGAGCAAGCTTTACACAAAGCGATGCAAGCACCACAAACAGACTGGGTGGCACTGGAAAAAGATAAAATTAAAGGTGCAGTGCGCACCGATTTTATTTTATCCGCTGAGATTATCGTCATCGCGCTCGGCGTGGTGGCGGAGGCGGCACTCACGCAACGCATTCTCGTACTTTCGTCGATTGCTGTGCTGATGACCATCGGCGTCTATGGTTTGGTCGCGCTCATCGTAAAAATGGACGACATTGGGCTATGGCTGATGCAACGCAATGGCCAAGCCTGGCACACACAAGCCATCCGCAAACTCGGTTGGTCTATGGTGCAGATTGTGCCCTACTTGATGCGTGCGCTCAGCGTACTTGGCACCGCCGCGATGTTTCTGGTGGGCGGGGGCATCATTGCCCACGGCATTCACCCATTGCATGCTTGGATCGCCCAATTTCCAGCTTGGGGCTGGTTATTTAATGCGGCAGTAGGCGTGCTCACCGGCGCCGTTTGTTTCGTGGTGATATGTATTGCAATAATATTTATCAGGAAAGACTAGTTTTTTTCTAAGCCCTTGTTAGAATTAACAAAAAATTCGGGGGCTGCATGACACTTTCTCGTAAAGTCATTGTTGTTGCTGTATCGGTATTAGGGATATGCCTACTGGCTTCAATTAATGCCACACGCAGCACTCTGGTATGGCTAGACAATGTGCATTGGTTCTCCACCATCGCCGCCTGCTTGGTTCTTTGCGTGATGGGTTATCTTCGCGCGAGCCGCACCCAGCGCCGAGTAAAACGCTGGTTCGTTCTCGGGGCTGCCGTCTATTTCACCGGCGGTTTACTTTGGATCTTTCAACTTCTCACCGATCAAACCAATTTCCCTGCCCAATCCGATATTTTTTACCCACTGCTTGGGCCCTGCCTCATCATTGGTTTTGTCGCCGCACTTCGCACACAACTGTCACGTGCTAAAACTTGGGCATTTACCATAGACGCCTTATCCTTCAGTACCGCCGTGCTCGGCTACGTGCTGATTTCTTATCTCCCGCAATCAGCCAATGTCAGTGTATTGCAACTAGCGGTGCTCACCGCTTATCCGGCGAGCCTACTGAGCGCCGCCTTAATCTCACTGCTGCTGATTCCCTATTTGCGGCCGGCCTGGATGCTGCCTTGGGTATTATTAAGCGCTGGCCTGACATTACTCGGCGCCTGCTGGATGCAATGGAACCTGAATGCGCTGAACCAGAGCCCACAAACCAGTCTATGGATCAACTATGGGTTTTCGGTGGCGGATTTGTTAATCGGCACCGGCTTGTATGGCTGGCAAGTGCGCGTGGCAAAACAAACGGCCTATCTAAAACAATGCCGACGCTTGCGCAGCTGGGTGCCCGCCATCGCGTTTGTGTTCAGCGTATGCACGCTGACGCTCATATGGTTGCAAAGCGGCCCCCACCCTTACGCTTACCATATTGCTATCGGCTCTGTGGTGTGCATCCTGATCCTGTCAGCCATCCGCCAAAGCATCTTGCTACGTGAGAGTGAAAAACTGTTTCGTGCCGAAAAAAGATTGGCCGAAAAAGACATGGAATATCAGAAACTGTCCCGCTCAGATCCACTCACCCACTTACCCAACCGGCTAGCCATGCAAACTTTGCTAGAACACGCCATGCTCAGTGCCGCGAGTGACAGCCGAACCTTAGCTTTGCTAATGATCGATTTAAAACACTTTCAGAGCATTAATGACAGTTTTGGCCACCGCACGGGCGATTTGTTCTTATTAGAAATCGCTCAACGCTTGCAATACATCACCCATCAGTGTGGCGAATTGGGTCGGGTACACGGCGATAAGTTTGCACTGATTGTGCATCAGCAAAAGAACGATGCCGAACTGATCCAGCTGGCGCACAATTTATGCCGAATTGTGCACAAGCCCGTGCTGGTCGACGACCATGAACTGATTTTGGATGCCTGTATTGGTATTAGCCTATATCCACGTGACGCAGGCAACGCCGAGCAGTTGGCTCGCAATGCCAATACTGCACTCGCCCATGCCAAACGTTCGACGCATCAGCTCTACTTGTTTTACAGCAAAGAGCAAACCAAACTGGCGCAAAACCGCTTTCGGCTGGATGTGCAATTACGCAAGGCCATCAAAAAACAAGAATTCTTTTTGCAGTTTCAACCGATATTCAGCTTAAACAAGCAAAAACAGCCCGTGGTTGAAAACATAGAAGCGCTCATCCGCTGGAAAAACAGCAAAGGTGAGATTATTTCTCCCGCCGAATTTATTCCTTATGCGGAGCAGTCCGGGCTGATCTTACCCATGGGCGAGTGGATTATTGCCGAGGCCTTTAAACATTTATCGCAACTTATCTTGCAAACCGGGCAGACCATAGGCTTATCCATCAATATTTCACCTCGCCAGTTTCGTGATCACAACCTGCCGCTGCGCATTGCACAGCACCTTCAGCAATATGCCATCGCTCCTGCGCTCATCACGCTAGAAATCACTGAAACTGCGGTATTTGAGCACGAAGAGCAGGCGCTAGAGATTCTCAAACAGTTGAAAGAGATCGGCGTGCGGATTTCATTGGATGACTTTGGCGTGGGTAATTCTTCTTTGTTTAAGCTCAAGCATATGCCCATCGACGAACTGAAAATTGACCGTGCTTTTATGGTCGATGTGCCTGAGAGTACTGGCGACAGCGAGATCGTCAGCACCATCATCAAAACGGCTGGTATCTTGGGCATTTCGGTGGTGGTAGAAGGGATAGAAACGCAGGCACAACTCGACTTTTTAAGCAAAACCGGTTGTGACTGTATACAAGGTTTTTTATTGGGCAGACCCATGCCCATTCAGGAAATCTACACACTGCTGGCCACGGCTGAGCAGCAACCCCTCTCAGCCTAAAACAGCCTCTCGCTAATGACTGCAAGATCAGCCACTTTAAATGAACAACGTCAGCTGCAAGGTGACGGTATCATCCACCCGTAGCGCGGCCTGTTTGCGGATATCCGCTTTTAAAAACAGCGCATAGCAACCTTGATCAAATGCAGGAAAAATAGAGGTTTGCCAGGACAGCGCGCCAATCGTGGCCTCGACTTTCACGGCGCCCCAGCCACGCCGCTTGCTCTGATGGTATTGGCTCAACGTTTTGATTTCATCCGACATGGTGAGCGGCAACCGCACATAGTGCCAAGTGCTTTTACTCCCCAACCACTGCTTGATGACACCGCTGAAAGTGTATTGCAACCCGTCCATATTGGCCTTGCAGCAGTGCTGGGCTTAAGCGTCCGGCTGGCGAAAGCTATCAAGCATCAACAAGCCAACGCCAACACAAATGGCACTATCTGCTACATTAAACGCAGGCCACGCCCATTGCTGATAATAAAACAATAAAAAGTCGACCACGTAACCAAGCGTTAGCCGGTCATATAGATTACCCAAAGCGCCGCCTAACACCAACGCCAACCCTAAGCAAAACAGCTGCCGATGCGGGTGCTTCACCAGTAGGTAGACCATGACCGCAGAAGCGAGGGTGGAGACCGCTGTAAAAAAACCGTGTTGCCAGCCGCCAGCATTGGCCAAAAAGCTAAATGCAGCGCCTGTATTGTGGTAGCGCACCAGATCAAAAAAACCGGTCACAGGCACATGCTCACCATACACAAAAGCATTCTGAATCAGGTGCTTGGTGTATAGGTCGAGCCCGATCACCACCGCGCTCAACACTAACCAAGGGAATGCCGATCGGAACTTAGGCATACTTGCGCACTTCACCGCTGCCAAACAAATTGCTCACACAGCGACCACAGATGGTGGGATGCGCAGCATCACTGCCGACATCGGCACGATAATGCCAACACCGTTCGCATTTGGCATGCGCACTCGGTTTCACCAATATTTTCTGCGCGGCGACGTCGGCCACTTTATAGGTGGTCGCGCTAGAGGTAATCATGACAAAACGTAAATCATCTTGCAGACTGTTTAAGGCCTCAAACGCCTCTGCTGTCACATGAAACTCAAGCTCAGCCTGCAAAGAAGCGCCTACTTTTCCTTCGCCACGCAACAGCTCAATCTCTTTGGCGGCTTGCGCACGCAAGGCAATCATGGTTTGCCAGTGCTGTAATTGTGTCTCGGTTAACCCATGCGCAGGCAAGTCATACCAGGTCTCTTCAAAAACGGTGGCAACCGTATCCAGCCCTAAGGTCTGCCAGATTTCATCGGCGGTAAAACTTAAGATCGGCGCCATTAATCGCATCATGGCATGCGTGATGTGATGCAAAGCACTTTGTGCCGCACGGCGCGCCTGTGAAGTTTCACCACTGGTGTAGAGACGGTCTTTCAAAATATCGAGATAGAATCCACCTAAGTCCTCTGAACAGAAGCCGACAAATTTCTGCACCGCCAAGTGAAATTCGTATTTGTCGTAATCCGCCAGAATGCCCGCCTGCAATTGCTGGGTCAAATGCAAAGCATAGCGATCGATCTCCAGCCACTGTTCTACTGGCAGCAAGTCTTTGCTGGCGTCAAAGTCGGCCAGATTAGAGAGCAAGAAACGCAAGGTATTGCGAATGCGGCGATAGCCGTCGGCCACGCGTTTGAGGATCTCGTCACTGATGGTTAGCTCGCCGGAATAGTCGGTCGAGGCCACCCACAAACGCAGAATATCGGCGCCATACGTATCCATCACTTTTTGCGGCGCAACGACATTGCCTTTTGACTTACTCATTTTGTGGCCTGCGCCATCCACCACAAAGCCATGCGTGAGCAAGGCCTTGTAAGGCGCGTTGCCGTCGATTGCGCAACCGGTCAACAATGAAGATTGAAACCAGCCACGGTGCTGATCAGACCCTTCGAGGTACAAGTCTGCCACAGGCTGATGCGCCGCTTCTCGCACATTGGCTGCCGCCGACAAACTCGGATGTTGCGCTGAGCGCACGACCGCGTAATGCGTCGCGCCGGAATCAAACCAAACATCCAGTGTATCCGTCACTTTTTTGTACTGCTCAGCACCGGCTGGGGCGTGCTGTGCTAGAAAAGCGGCGCCATCCAGGCTGAACCATGCCTCGATGCCCTGCTGTTCAACCTGCATACAAACAATCTCGAGCAGACGCGCGGTCTCCGGATGCGGTTCACCACGCTCTTTATGCACAAAAAATGGCATCGGTACGCCCCAGTTACGCTGGCGCGACACGCACCAGTCTGGGCGGTTTTTAATCATGGCTTCAAGACGCGCCCGACCCCAACTCGGGAAAAACTGGGTGGCATCTACTGCCGTATTCGCGTGCTCACGCAGCGCTCTGCCATCGTGACCGACCGCGTTCATGCCAATAAACCATTGGTGGGTGGCTAATTGCATGAGGGGCGTTTTGTGGCGCCAGCAATGCGGAAAGCTATGGTTTAACCTTGCGGAAGCCAGCAACACCCCGTTCGTTTGCAGTGTTAACAAAATGATTTTATTCGCCTCTTGACGACTTAAACCACGAATCTCAGCCAGCTCGACCAAGGCACTGTCAAAAAACTTGCCATCGCCGCCCATTAGGACGCGGGGTTTTTCTTGTGGAAAGTGCGCACGCATGACCAACCAGTCATCGTTGCCATGCGCGGCAGCGGTGTGCACCAAACCAGTACCTGCTTCGGTTGTCACGTGATCACCAGTGATGACTGGCACCTGACGGTTGTCAAACGGGTGTTGCAACAGCAGCCCAAGCAGCGCTTCGCCCTTGCAACTGGCGATCACAGAAGATTGTTCCTCTGCGTATCTTGCCAAGGTTTTTTCAGCCAAGTCGCGCGCTAAAATTAGCAAGCCTTTGCTGGTTTGAATTAGGTCATACGTGAGTTCGGCATTCACACTCACGGCTTGATTCGCAGGCAAGGTCCATGGCGTGGTGGTCCAAATGACGGCATAGGCATCGCTAGTCACGGTGGTCGCAAAAGCGTTGCCTAAGGCAGCGCGATCCACGACTTTAAAGCCAACATCGATGGCCGGAGAGTTAACATCTTCATACTCCACTTCGGCTTCTGCCAGCGCAGAACCGCAGTCCACACACCAATGCACAGGCTTGGAGCCTTGGTAAAGGTAGCCATTTTGATAGATTTCACCCAAGGCACGCATGATGTCGGCCTCGGTATTAAACGCCATGGTCAGATAAGGATGATCCCAGTCACCCAGCACGCCCAAGCGAATAAAATCTTTCTTTTGTTTTTCGACCTGCTCGGCGGCATAGGCACGACATAACTCACGGAACTTGGCGGGGTCTATATTTTTACCGTGGTTTTTCTCCACCACCAATTCAATTGGCAAGCCGTGGCAATCCCAGCCCGGCACATAAGGCGCGTCAAAACCGTCCATGGTTTTGGCTTTGATAATCATGTCTTTGAGGATTTTATTCACGGCGTGACCAATGTGAATATCCCCATTGGCATAAGGCGGGCCGTCATGAAGAATGAAGCTAGGCGCGCCTTTACGTTTGGCGCGGATACGATCGTACACTTTGCGTTCTTGCCAGCTTTTTAACCAAGCCGGTTCACGCTTGGCCAAATCGCCACGCATCGGAAAACTGGTTTCCGGTAAATTCAGGGTGTATTTTGAATCTTTGGTTTGGTCAGTCATTTAAATATCCAAAAAAATCAGCCACAGACATCGACTGATTTAAATTCAGCAATTATCCGTGGCTAAAATAACGTTTTGCCTGCTCGGCATCGCATGCAATTTGCGCTTTCAACGCCTCTAGGCCAGCAAACTTCTGCTCACTGCGTAGCTTATGAAAAAACTGCACGTGCACATGCTGATCATAGAGATCACCATTAAAATCAAACACATGCACTTCGAGCTTGAGTTTGGGGACACCTTCGAGCGTTGGGCGGATGCCCAAATTGGCTACTGCCGGTAAATGATTCAATTTTACCGCATAAACCCCGGTCAGTGCAGGCCGTTCGTGACGCATGTGCACGTTTGCGGTGGGAAAGCCGAGCTGGCGGCCCAGCTTGGCGCCATGCACCACTTTGCCGCTAATGCTATAAGTTCGGCCGAGTAGCGTATGTGCTTTGCTGAGGTCGCCCGCAGCGAGGGCATCCCTGACCAAGGTACTCGAGACCCGTTCAGCCGCCAGCTGCACCTGCGGCAAGGGGATTACATTAAAACCATGTTCGATCAGTGTTTGCACATTGCCCGCACGTTTGGCGCCAAAGCAAAAATCCTCGCCGACCATAATCACATTGGCATTGAGCTGCTGACGTAAGCGCTGCATGAATGCGGCTGGACTCTGGGCAGCAAAGGCCCGATTAAAACGCTGCACATACACGTGCTGGATGCCGTACTCAGCAAAATACTCCAGTTTTTCACGCATGGAAGCCAAGCGTGCAGGCGCGTTTTGCGGCGTGAAAAACTCGCGTGGATGCGGCTCAAATGTCATCACCGCAGGCGTGATTTTATAGGTTTGCGTGAATGCAGTCAGTTGGCGCAATAACGCTTGATGGCCCAAATGCATGCCATCAAAATTTCCAATCGCGATTGCCTGTGGATTTAGCGCTTGGGGGATATGACGGAAAACCTGCATCAATTGACGACTCGCTTCATAAAGTGTTTTGGCCTAAAACCCAGCAAAGCGAGTGCGGTGAAATACACGCCCATACCCAATAAGACGACGACTGCCAGATGCCAGATTCGCGTCACTGGCGGCATCGCCAGCCAATCGCCAGCCCAGTTGGCAGCGAACATGAGTACCAATGCCATGACACTGACAGCGGCCATTAATTTAAGCAAAAAAAGCACCCAACCTGCTTGCGGTCGAAACGCGCCAGACTTTTGCAAATTTACCCACAGCAAAATGGCGTTCAGGCAAGCACCGAGCCCGACGGCGAGCGCTAAACCGGCGTGCTGCAAAGGCGTAAAAAGCAAGAACCCCACATTCATCACTTGCGTCATTACGAGGGTAAATATTGCGATCTTCACTGGGGTCTTGACGTTTTGGCGCGCGTAAAAACCCGGTGCGAGGACTTTAACCATGATCAGGCCAAGCAAACTCAAGCTATAAGCAATCAATGCGCGCTCCGTCTGCATGACATCCATCGGCGTAAATTTTCCGTAATAAAACAGACTGGCCACCAAGGGTTTAGACAGAACCGCCATCGCCACCGCAGCCGGAATCGCCAGCATGCAGGTGAGTCGCAATCCCCAATCTAGTAATAGCGAAAATTCTTCACTGGATCGGTCAACATGCGCCTTGGATAAACTAGGCAATAAAATGGTGCCAAGTGCCACACCGAGCACACCGGTCGGAAACTCCATCAAGCGATCGGCGAAATACAACCAGGACACGCTACCGGTGGGCATAAACGAAGCAAAAATATTGTTTAATACAATCGAAATCTGCGCCACCGAAACACCAAAGATGGCTGGCCCCATTAGCCTTAAAATTCGGCGCACGCCTTCGTCCTGCAGATTCAGTGCGTAGCGCGGTAACATGCCAATTTGCTGTAGGTAAGGCAGTTGATAAAGCAATTGGATAATGCCGCCTACAAAGACCGCCCAAGCCAACACATAGATAGAGTTATTAAAATGCGGTGCAATCCACAAAGCGGCTGCGATGAAGCTTAAGTTGAGCCACACAGGTGTAAAAGCCGGCACCTGAAATTTGCTAAAGGCATTTAAAATGCCGCCCGACATCGACACCAAGGAGATAAATAAAATATAAGGGAACGTAATACGTAACAATTCTGTGGTGAGTGCAAACTTGGCTGGATCGTGCACAAATCCGGGGGAAGTCAGGCGCACGATGAGCGGCGCCGCCAGCATTCCCAGAATGGTGATGGCGACTAAAAAAAGCCCTAGCAAGCTAGAGACGTGATTAATGAGTGCTTTTGTGGCCTCAGGCGAGCGCTGTTTACGGTACTCAGAAAGAATAGGCACAAACGCTTGGCTAAAAGCGCCCTCGCCAGAGATACGCCGCAAAAGATTGGGGATTTTAAAGGCCACGAAAAACGCATCCGTGGCCATGCCGGCACCGAAAATGCGGGCGATCAAGGTGTCGCGGACAAACCCCAGCAAGCGCGAGATAAACGTCATACCACCCACGGTGGCGAGTGCTTTGAGCAAATTCATAAATGATGGAAAATACGCGCCTAACGATGTGGTTGCCAGCACATTGCCGACAGCAGCTTGTCAACAGATTCAAAAGTGGTGCGATTTTACCATGCGGCTACAATCATTCGACTAAAATACGTTTTTAATCTTGCAAAAACAAAGCGAAAACAGTATGATGCACGGTTTCGTATCACACCCCTTTTGAAAGCTACAGGATAAAACGAATATGGCAAATACCGCACAAGCGCGCAAACGCGCGCGCCAATCCGTAAAAGTGAATGCACACAATGCTGCGTTGCGTTCAACTTTGCGTACTGCGATTAAAAAAGTAATTAAAGCGATCCAAACTGGTGACAAAGCTGCTGCTGTGGCTTCTTACCAAGAAAACGTTAGCGTGATCGATCGCATCGCTGACAAAAAAATCATTCACAAAAACAAAGCTGCTCGTCATAAGAGCCGTTTGACTGCTGCCATCAAAGCATTGTCCGGTGATACACCAGCGACTTTAGCTTCTGTGAAAAAAGCAGCTGCACCGAAAGCCGAAGCGGCACCAGCTAAAAAAGCTGCTAAGCCTCGCGCGAAAAAAGCTGCTGAATAATTTCAGTAGGGGTGCATACTAAAGAGGCCGGACGGATGTCCGGCTTTTTTATTGGCCATGGTTAGCGCTCGGTCAATCCAATCGATACAAAAAAGCCCGGAGACCCGGGCTTTTTGACAACTTAAAGCGCACTACTCACCAATATGCAACTCGCTGCGAGCAACTTTGGCGGTATTCAGCACAGATTGCAACGCTTCGCCAATGACGGTGAAGTGGCCCATTTTTCGGCCTTTGCGTGGCTCCTGCTTAGCGTATAAGTGCATTTTCAGATTCTCATGCGTATAAGCTTTATCCCAAGCAGGCTCTAGCTGTTGGCCACTATACAGCCAACTATCGCCTAAAATATTCACCATGACGGCCTGGCTATGCAAACGCGGGCTACCCAAGGCTTGACCTGTGATGACACGCACTTGTTGCTCAAACTGATTCGTCACACAGGCATCTAAGGTGTAATGGCCGGAGTTATGTGGCCTTGGCGCAATTTCGTTCACCAACAACTGGTTACCAACGACAAAAAACTCTACGCCTAACACGCCCACATATTCAAGTTTGTCTGCCAGCTGTTTCGCCAGCGCTTGCGCATTGGCCTTAATCACTTCACTACAACGGGCGGGGGCAATAGTCACATCCAAAATCCCATTGAGGTGACTATTCTCCACCGTCGGGAAGGCAGCAATATTGCCGTGCACATCCCGTGCAAGTACCACAGAGACTTCTAGGTCGAGTGGCAGCATTTTTTCGAGCACACAATGCTCTAACTTAAAGCGATGGAAAGCCGCAACCGCTTGTTCGCGATTTGCGACTCTAGCCTGACCTTTGCCATCGTAGCCAAAACGCGCCACCTTCAGCACAGCAGGATACATATCGCCATCTTCTGGCAAATCGCTCTCAGCCATGACCGGCACAAATGGCCCCACCGGTAAGCCTGACGCTTTAAAAAAGGATTTTTCTTTGATGCGATGCTGGGCAATAGCAACCGCCTCGGCACTCGGATGCACAATCGTCGATTTTGCTAATGTGGCCAAAGTTTCAGCCGGCACATTTTCAAACTCAGTAGAAATCGCCTGACAAGTGTCCGCCATGACTTTCAATGCCGCGGCGTCATCAAAGGCAGCACACAGATGCACGTCGGCAATCATGCCGGCAGGACTTTTTATATCAGGGTCTAAAACGGTGACCTTATAACCCATTTCATGCGCAGCCGTCACGAAAAAGCGGCCCAATTGACCGCCGCCCAGCATGCCGAGCATAGCCGATGGTTGAATCATAGCGGCAGTCATGGTTGTTCACTCAAAGACATGGCATGCACTTTTTCCGCCTGTTTTTTGCGGAAAGTGGCCAGTTTTTCTGCAAGCGCAGCATCTTGATTGGCCAACATCGCCACCGCAAACAAACCAGCATTGGCCGCACCGGCATCACCAATGGCAAAAGTTGCCACTGGAATCCCTTTAGGCATTTGCACAATGGACAGTAACGAGTCCTGACCTTGCAGATGCTTAGAAGGTACCGGCACCCCCAACACAGGCAATGTGGTCTTTGCCGCTATCATGCCCGGCAAGTGCGCTGCACCACCGGCGCCAGCGATAATCACTTGAAAGCCCTGCGCGATCGCAGTCTCTGCAAACTCGAACATGAGATCTGGCGTACGGTGCGCGGAGACGACGCGCGCTTCATACGCAACGCCAAAGTCAGCCAGCATTTGTGCCGCATTTTTCATTACCGGCCAATCACTGTCCGATCCCATAATAATGGCTACCAAAGGTTTACTCATCACGCTGCCTTATTTACTCAATACAATTTATTCATCTAGTTGGGTGTCTGGTCAGCATTAAATCAAGACCAGATTATCCCGATGTATCAATTCTTTTTCTTCAACATAGCCCAAGACATGCTCGATTTCATGGCTGGCTTTTCGCTTGATACGACCAACTTCGTTGGCATTATAATTGACAATACCACGCGCCCATTCTTTACCGGCAGCATCCACACACGCCACCACATCACCGCGCTCAAAATGGCCAACGACCTCCACCACGCCTATTGGCAACAAGCTTTTACCGTCCTTGACCAATACATTGACTGCGCCATCATCGAGGACCAATTTACCGCCGACCCGTAGATGATCGGCCAACCATTGTTTTTTGGCCAGTGTTTTCATTTTTACCGCTTGCAAGTGGGTGCCAATGGCCTCGCCCAGACTTAATCGCAGCAGCACCTCAGGCTCACGACCAGAGGCGATCACAGTGTGCGCGCCGCTATTCGCTGCACGCTTAGCGGCCAGAATTTTGGTGAGCATGCCGCCAGTACCAACGGCACTGCCCGCACCGCCCGCCATATTTTCCAATTCGGGATTACCCGCGGTTTCAAAATGAATAAAACGGGCATGCGGATCTTTGCGCGGGTCTGCCGAATAAAGGCCTTGCTGGTCGGTTAAGATGATCAGGGCATCCGCTTCAATCAGGTTTGCCACCAATGCACCCAAGGTATCGTTGTCGCCAAAACGGATTTCGTCGGTCACCACCGTGTCATTTTCATTGATGATGGGAATGACGTTTAAATCGAGCAGTGTGCGTAATGTGGTACGGGCGTTTAGATAGCGTTTACGGTCAGCGAGATCATCGTGAGTGAGTAGCAATTGCGCGGTGTGCAGGCCATGTTGCGCAAAGCATTGCTCATACATCTGCACCAATCCCATTTGGCCCACCGCCGCGGCCGCTTGCAGCGCATTGACTTCTACTGGACGCTTTTTCCAACCGAGGCGCTGCATCCCCTCCGCAACCGCACCGCTCGATACCAACACCACCTGCTTACCCTGCTTGACGAGCGCACTTATTTGTTGCGCCCAAGCCGCAATTGCCGTTTTATCCAAGCCTTGGCCATTATTGGTGACCAAGCTGGAACCGACCTTCACAATCAGGGTTTTGCTATTTTGGATAAGGGAGACGCCCATAACACTTATTCTATCGCTGGCTGCGGTTGCGCGGCTTCGAGTTCGCGTTGCGCACGCGTTTGTTCAATATGGTCCATGATGGCATAGGTCAGCGGTTGGCAACCCACGCCGCTGATGGCTGAAATCGGAAATACCGGGCCATCCCAGCCATACGCTTTGACAAAGTCAGCCACTTTTTCGGCACTGTCTTCTAACATGTCGATTTTATTCAATACTAGCCAACGTGGCTTGTCGTAGAGTTCCTGATCGTATTTTTTCAGCTCATTCACAATCGCTTTCGCTTCTTGTACCGGATCGACTGCATCATCAAATGGTGCCAGATCGACCAAATGCAGTAGCAAAGAAGTCCGTTGCAAATGGCGCAAAAATTGGTGTCCGAGACCCGCACCTTCGGCAGCACCTTCAATCAGACCCGGGACATCGGCAATCACGAAACTGCGATTGGCATCGACACGCACCACCCCTAAATTGGGATGCAAAGTGGTAAAAGGATAGTCAGCCACTTTTGGCTTGGCCGCAGAAACGGAGCGGATAAAGGTCGATTTACCGGCATTCGGCATGCCCAGCAAACCAACGTCAGCCAACACTTTCAACTCAAGATACAGCTCAAATGCTTCGCCTGGATCCCCTTTTGTGCATTGGCGGGGGGAGCGATTGGTGCTGGTTTTAAAGTGAATGTTGCCGAGGCCGCCATTGCCGCCTTTGGCCATCATTACTTTTTGACCATCCACGCTTAAGTCGACCATCATCTGCCCAGTGGCTTTGTCGCTGATGGTGGTACCGACTGGCACGCGCAGAATCATGTCATCGCCGCCTTTTCCATAACAATCAGAACCACTGCCGTTTTCGCCGCGCTCGGCTTTGAAGGTACGTGTGTAGCGGTAATCTACCAGCGTATTGATATTGCGGTCGGCAATGACAAAAATAGAACCACCGCGACCACCATCACCGCCATTCGGGCCGCCCATTGGCTCATATTTCTCGCGACGGAAGGTGGCAACACCATTCCCCCCATCCCCGGCGTAGACTTTGATTGTAGCTTCGTCAATAAACTTCATGATTCGATTTGCCTTTTAAGCGCATGATTGCGTTACACGGCATCCATCGCCCCTACCAACATGCCGATTGTGACCGCTCGACGCCTTGCACTGCCTGTTAAAACAGTGACAGATGTATGCACAACCCGCGCACACAACCGGACAAGGCGAACACTTGAGAACTATAAAGTAAAAAGCCCCGTCAAGCGACAGGGCTTTTTACACAATATTGCAGTTAAACCGCTTCGATGCTCACGGTATGACGCTTCAATGCGCCTTTGATTGCAAATTTAACTTTGCCTTCAACCAGTGCGAACAGTGTGTGGTCTTTACCCATGCCAACGTTTTCGCCGGCGTGCATTTTTGTACCACGTTGACGCACGATAATGCTACCAGCGTTAACTACTGTTTCACCGAAAGCTTTCACGCCGAGGCGTTTGGCTTGTGAGTCGCGGCCGTTACGTGAACTACCGCCTGCTTTTTTGTGTGCCATGATTGATTCCTTATTCTAGCAATCTGCTTGATGCAAGCAGAACGTGCTTATTTTGCTGAAATAGTGTCGATTTTGATTTCTGTGTAGCTCTGACGATGACCTTGAGTCTTGCGATAGTGTTTACGACGACGCATTTTAAAAATCATCACTTTGTCACCGCGACCGTGTGATACCACAGTGGCGTTCACTTTCGCACCAGCTACCAAAGGTGCTCCAACGGTGGTTGTTTCACCATCAGCAATCAACAACACTTTGTCGATCACCACTGTTGAGCCCACGTCGCCAGTCAATTTCTCAACCTTTACCTTGTCACCAGCGGCTACTTTGTACTGTTTGCCACCTGTTTTAATCACTGCGTACATAATATTGCCTTAAACATCGCCTTTTAAAGAACCCGCAATTATACGCAATTTATTCCATAATGCAAATATATTTGTGCATCCGTGTCAGGTTGATACCGGCTGCTGAATTCGCAGCGCACTTGTTTCATCACACTGCATCTTACAGCAAGTCGCCAAGGGCGGATACAAGCTTTCACACTCAGCATTCAATATGAATTTCACGCGAGCACGCATTCGCAGACCACTCTTTCTTTCGCAGGGTATAGCGCACAACATTCAACACAGATTTGCATTGTAGAACAGCGTCGGTTAGGTTTAAATAAACCATATCAGATGCCAGGCGACTTAGTCACAGGACACATTTTGAAAAAATACGAAATCATCGCTGAGGACATTGCCAGCGCCATTCAACAAGGCCTGCTTAAACGCGGCGATAAATTACCGTCTATCCGCGAGATTCAGCGCAGCAAGCTGGTCAATGCCTCCACGGTATTTCAAGCGTATTATCTGCTCGAGGCACGTGGCCTAATTGTGGCCAGACCGCGCTCTGGATATTATGTTGCGGGTCCATTGCATCATGAGCGGTTATTGCCACACAGCGGCATTGATAGTGGCACCCCCACCACGCTGCAAGTGAGCGACCTTGTCTTTAATCTACTTGAGCGCATCAAAGACCCCCAACACATTCCGTTCGGCTCTGCGTTTCCCAGTCCGCTTTTGTTCCCGCTAAAAAAATTGGCCGACCATATGGCAAGCGCGGTGCGCCGCATGCAGCCCCATGAGACGGTGCAGGATATTGGTCAGGGCGATATCGGTTTGCGGCGCCAAATTGCTTTACGCTATCAACTCGATGGCAAAGCCACAGACATCAACGACATTGTGGTGACAAATGGTGCGCTAGAAGCACTCAACCTGAGCCTAGCCGCAGTCACCCAGCCAGGTGACAGCGTCATTATTGAATCGCCAAGCTTTTACGCGGCTTTGCAAGCCATTGAACGCATGGGCTTGCGGGCGATTGAAGTCCCGAGCCATCCGGCACAGGGCATCGATCTGGTTGCGCTCGAGCGCGCAATCCAGCAACACCAACCCAAGGCTTGTTGGGTCATGACTAACTTTCAAAATCCGACCGGCAGCCTGATGTCTAGCGCACAAAAACAAGCATTGGTCGCTTTGATTACTCGCTATCAATTACCGCTAATCGAGGATGACGTCTATCGTGAGTTATATTTCGGCCAACAGCGTCCATTACCCGCCAAGACTTGGGATCAAGAAGGCTGGGTGATGCACTGCAGCTCATTTTCTAAAACGCTGGCGCCCGGCTACCGCGTTGGCTGGGTCTCCGCCGGTCGCTTTACCGAAAAAATCACTCGGTTAAAAATTTCAACCACCCTAGCAACGTCTATTCCCGCACAATTGGCATTGGCCAATTACCTAGCCAAGGGCGCATATGACAAGCACCTTCGCCAGTTACGGCACCAACTCATGTTGCAACAATTACAATTTTCGCAGGCCATCCACCAATACCTGCCTGCAGCGGTCCGCTTTACTTTACCGCAAGGCGGCTATTTTTTATGGTTACAACTCCCCGAGGCACTAGATAGCCTGCCGTTATTTCAACAAGCCATCGCACAGCGAATCAGTTTAGCGCCTGGTCACCTATTTTCATCGCAACAGCAATATGCCAGTTACATTCGGCTCAATTATGGCCATGCCATGAATGAAGCGCATGTGCGGGCCATCGAACAACTTGGTCAATGGATGCAAGTATCGCGCATCTGATATGGTTTTTTATTAGAAAACTGAATCTGTTTTATTCAGCATCCACGCTCTACACTGTGCAGTGTGTTAATAGATTAGAATTTTTATGACCTCCACTCGCCGCAAATCTGTCATTCCTATTGTCGCCGCTCCAGTGAGCGAACAGACGATGTCACTGTATCAATCCACCCAAAAAGTCTATCCGCGTGCGGTGAGCGGCTATTTTCACCATTGGCGCTGGTTCATGATCTGGGCCACTCAATTGGTGTTTTACGGCATGCCTTGGCTGCAATATGGCGGGCGTCAGGCGTTTTTACTTGATATTGATGCGCACCGCTTTTATCTGTTTGGGTTGGTGATCTTGCCGCAAGATTTGTTTTACTTAGCCCTATTGCTGATTATTTGTGCCACGGGTCTTTTCTTATTCACCGCAGTCGCTGGACGTCTTTGGTGCGGTTTTTCTTGCCCGCAATCCGTCTACACCGAGCTCTTTTTATGGATAGAGCGCAAGATTGAAGGGGATCGCTTGGCCAGGCAAAAACTGGATGCGCAACCTTGGCGGCTGCGTAAGACGAGTCTTAAAGTGAGTAAGCACGCTGCTTGGCTGGCTTTTTCCTTAATCACTGGCTTTACCTTTGTCGGTTATTTCACGCCGATACGCGAACTACTCGGCGATTTGCAACAATGGCAATTGGGGGGCTGGTCTTGCTTCTGGTTAGGTTTTTATGGTTTAGCAACCTACGGCAATGCCGGCTTCATGCGCGAGCAAGTGTGCAAACATATGTGTCCTTATGCCCGCTTTCAAAGTGCGATGTTTGATGATCACACCTTGATTGTGGCTTATGACAGCAAACGGGGGGAACCACGCGGCGGTCGTAGCAAAGGCCAAGCGCCGGATGCATTGGGTCTGGGTGCCTGTATCGATTGCAATATCTGTGTGCAGGTGTGTCCAGTTGGCATTGATATTCGCAACGGTTTGCAATATGAGTGTATCAGCTGCGGCCTATGTATTGATGCCTGCAACGAGGTCATGGACAAGATGCAATATCCACGTGACCTGATCCGTTTTTCTGCAGCAGGCGACGGCGGTAAGCAACCACTGCGTCAGCATCTATTCAGGCCACGAGTGATTATTTACAGCAGCTTGCTGGCGTTGATGACTGGCGGCTTGGTATTTGGCTTGATGCATAAAGCCGATTTCAAGGTGGATGTGATGCGTGACCGCAATATCATGTACCGTGAATCCCCACAGGGCATAGAAAATTTATACCAATTGCATCTCAGCAACGCCACCGAACAGGTGCAGCGCTACCGAGTCCGTGCCACTGGCATCGCCATGCTGAATGTAGAAAGTGAGCAAACACTGACTGCGGGGCCGAACGACGAAATATTGTCACCACTGAGCCTATCTGCCCCAGCGAGTTATCAACGCGGCAGTCAGCCGATTAAGATTGAAGTCACAGCGTTGCCAAGCGGCGAAACGGTCATTACCAACAGCACTTTTTACCGGCCTTGATGCAGTTTGAACGAAACGCCTGCGCGCGCGACCCGCAGCTTGCACAGGGGCTCAATCGGCCAGATCGTGCACGCGGGTCTTTTTATGCGCCAACATTTTTAACAGCAACTTATAACTATCCAAATCAAACTTGAGCGCCGTTTTTTGCGTCCGTAGGTCTTGCAAACGGTCATCGTCTTCGGCGACGCCTAAATACACCCAGTGTTCAAACACATGCATTTGGCGCACGTCATTTTCTAGGCTGTACTCCTCAATGCCGATCTTGCCGCGATATGGCCAAGATTTCAGCTTATGTGCCATCAGCGCTTGTTGCACGCGCAAGGCATGGATCTCTGGCGGCTCCTGCCCGCAACAAACGCCTTTGCAGCGCTTGAGCTGGTAAGCAAAACACGGCCCGCGGCCACCAGCTTCGAGACCCAGTTTTTTCACACATAAATGACTCAGGTCTGCAATTTTGCGCAACGCTTCTATCGCTTGCCGCTTGCTTCTAAAAGTGCCAAATAACTGGGTCATTTGGCTAGGATCAATCTCGTCCTCATGCACCAACTTTACTTGCGGCTGGGCCAGCGGGTCGATCTGCCAACTGCACAGCGAGCGCTCGCGTCGTAATTGACGGTTGTAAATCGGTTGCCGCTCCTTGACTAAGCGAGACTCTAACAGCAAAGCACTAAACTCACCGGCGGTCGGAATCCACTCAAACCGCTTCATCTCCTGCGTCATGCGCATTTCTTTGGTGGAGGCATGGTCACTGCTAAAGTGTGACAGCACGCGGGCCCGAATATTGACACTTTTGCCAACATACAGAGGCAAATCGTTCTCACCATAAAAAAGATAAACGCCGGGGGCTTCTGGCAACTCGCCGACCATGCTCGCATCAATATGCGGCGGCAACGTAGGTGCGGCCATGAGCTTCATTGCTGCCGCCTGCACTGCCGCTTCACCAAGGTCCCGCTTGGCATCATTGAGCATCACTAAAATCGCCTCGACATCGCCCATGGCGCGATGACGCGCTAAGCCAGTGATCTGATGCCGACTGACAATTGCATCAATCCCATGGCTGTAAAACTGTGGGTATAACAGACGTGATAATTTGACGGTGCACAAGACCTTTTGCCGCAAGGTGATGCCCAGCCGCTTAAACTCAGACTTTAAAAAGCCATGGTCAAAGCGGACATTGTGTGCAGCCAATACCGAGCCTTCTAGCAACGCCAGCAATTTGTCAGCCACCTCTGAAAATAGCGGCGCATCTGCCACCATGGCATCACTAATACCTGTTAATGATTGAATAAAAGGCGGAATCGGCTGTTGTGGGTTGACCAATGTCTGCCAGCGTACAGTCTCTATACCATGATCAAAACGCACCAGTGCAATTTCGGTGATACGGTCACGCAACGGGGTCGCGCCAGTGGTTTCTAAATCGAGAAAAGTAACGGAAGGCAACATGCTTCAAACAGACTTTCTAATACACAACAATGTGGCTCGGAATGTGCATGATTCTAGCGCATTTAGATCTTCTAAACGGTTATCGAAGCAAACATTACATTGCCAATTTTTTAGCGCTCCATCAAAGCGTGTGCAAGAAACAGTGCCTAAAAGTGCTGAAATTGCATGGTATGTATCATAACTTATACAAAACCAGCGTTTCTCCTACAAATCACCTATAGACACCCAACCCATTTGATGCTGTAATGCCTGGGATACATATTAATGACAATATAATTCTAAAATCATGACTAACCTATACTTAGAAAACCAATTGTGTTTTTCGCTTTACTCGGCGACCCATGCCCTGTTGCGCTCTTACAAACCGGATCTGGACAAGTTCAATCTCACGTATCCGCAGTATCTGGTGTTGGTTGCATTGTGGCAATACAAACAATTATCCATTAAACAAATTGCCGAAAAACTGATGCTCGAACCCGCGACGATCACACCCGTGGTGAAACGTCTCGAAGTGAAAAAGCTGACCAAACGTACGCGGCAAAAAGATGATGAACGCGTGGTGATTGTGAGCTTAACCGAAGAAGGCTTGGCATTACGAGACAAACTGTCAGAAGTCCAAAAACGGGTCGCTTGTGACACAGGCCTCACTAATACTGCCTTTGACTCACTCAACCAAACATTAGGGACTTTAACCAAAAATGTGACGGCTAAAATCCCAGATTAAGCCACTAGACATTTAAAAAGGCTGTGATCGAGAGATCACAGCCTTTTTTGTTTGGCGCATCGTCTGCGATAAAACGAGCACTTAATCCGGCATATTTAATTGACGCATAAACGCCCGAAACGAGCCTCTGGTCGCATGCAATGCCTCTAATTTAGTGACGGAGCTATCCAAAGCGTCACGCATTAACATTAACGCATCCTCATCTAACCGTAGACTCATGGCCCCGAGTTCAAGCTCAATCGTGCGATGCGATTCGCAATAATGTACGCGAAATCCGGCCTGGCCAGATAACAGGATTTTTTTACACACAGACGCTTCACTCATACTGATCTCCTATCATTTAGTGGTTTTTATATTGTCGGCGACGGGGGTAAGCTGCGCATGTTCGTTGACCAACAATGTCCATTGCACGCACAGCCTGCGCGAAACCCTGCAGATGAGGTCTGATTCCGCATATTCAGGCAACATAAGCGTTTCGGCCAACTGCAATGCTTGCCTTGCCAAGTCATGGCTGGGTTTTTTAATGTATAAGGTCGCGACATACAATAAGGACGCCATCACAGATTCAGCGTCCGGCAAATTGGGGTCCACCCCGATGGCATGGAGAGGCAATGTGTTCATGGTGATCTCCCCTGATTAAACACTGAACGCAGTGTTGGTTTGCATCACGATGCGGGCCGCCGCCTTGCGTAGCATTTCATGCATCATGATGAAATGATCGGCCTCAAACGTCAGTGTCGTGCCCCCGACCTCCAACGCAACAGTGTCTGATGAGGGGTGGTAAAGCACCTGACAAGCAGTTTTTCCTGCCAACATCGTTTTCGCCATGACCGTTTGACGTTTCATTGTGGATCTCCTTAGCACACTCGTTGATAAATGATAATAATTATCATTTACAATGTCAAGCGATCATCGGTTTTCGGCAGCGCTATCGTTGTGTGTCGCGTAAACACCGTGGCTGCCTGCGCTGACGCAATAGCGTAGGCGTGCGGCAGGCATACAAATCAGACGAGCAAGATGGGATTAGGGATTGTAAGTGAGCAAGAATGCGGTGGCAGCATCACTGTGCATGGGTTTACTGAGCAAGTAGCCTTGCATCTCGTCGCACCCTTGCGCCAATAAGAAGGCTTTTTGTACAGGCGTCTCAACCCCTTCGGCAATGGTCTTCATGCCCAAGCTGCGGGCAAGTTGAATGATGGCAATGACAATCGCCTGGTCTTCATCATTGCTAGTGACCTCTCTGACAAAGGTCTGGTCGATCTTAAGCTTATAAACTTTGAATTTTTTCAGATAATTTAAGGAGGAATAGCCCGTACCAAAATCATCGATCGATAGCCGCACACCCAGCGCATAAAGTGCGTCCATCATGGCAACCGCACCCTCGGGATTCTCTAAGGCAACCCCTTCTGTGAGTTCTAACTCTAGACATTCTGGCGTCACTTGATAACGTTCCAAAAAGCCTTTCACCAGCGCAGGCAATTTAGGATCGCGAAACTGGATACTGGACAAATTAACCGAGACAGAGAGGCCTTGAATGCCCGCTACTTTCCAGGCTTGAATCTGTTGGCAAGCTTGCTCTAAGACCCAGTTACCGATGGAAATAATCAAGCCGCTGGACTCGGCGAGCGGGATAAATTCTGCCGGTGAGATAAAGCCCAATTGCGGGTGCTGCCAGCGTAGCAAGGCCTCCACACCGATTAATTGACCTGAGTCGAGTGCCACTTGCGGTTGATAATAAACAGCTAATTGATCGAGTGCGATGGCATGACGTAAAGCATTGACTAGTTGCAAATTGCGTGCAGTTTGCACCTGCATGTGTGTACTGAAAAACCGATAGCTGTTACGGCTCTCTTTTTTGGTCCGATACATGGCCACATCCGCATTGCGTTGCAGGCTCTCCATGTCTAAGCCGTCATCCGGATAAATGGCCACACCGACCGACGCGGTCACATTCAGCTCATATTGATCGATCACAAAAGGTTGCTCAACCGCTTTTAACAGCCGCTCGACCAACTCTTTAGCCACTGCATGGTCTGCTTCAGCCAGCAAAAAGACAAACTCATCGCCACCCAACCTACACACCGTATCCTCGGACCGCACCAAGCGTTGAAAACGTTTGGTCAAAGCGATGAGTAAATTATCCCCATAACGATGACCGAGGCTGTCATTGACGTCTTTGAAATGATCGAGATCTAAAAACATCAATGCAAATTGCCCATCGCGCGCCCAGGCTTTTTCAATCTCGACGATCACCCGCTCATTGAGCAAATTTCGATTAGGTAGGCCGGTCAGTGCATCATAATTGGCCAAAAAGCGAATACGTTCTTCCGCTTCACGGCGGTGCGTAATATCGCGAATAAAGGCGCTGTAGCAATGTTCATCATCACGCGCAATTTCAACAATCGTCAGTTCGATCGGGAACTCGCTGCCATCTCGACGCAAGGCAGACATTTCGATCAGCCGACCCAGTAACTTCGATTGCCCGGTCTGCTGCAAGCGCTGCATGCCTTGATGGTGCGCATCGCGATAGGCTGGCGGGACAATCACCTCCCCCAACGGTTGCCCAAGCACTTCCGCACGCGCGTAACCAAACATCTGGGCTGCCGCTTGATTCCACTCCACAATCAAGCCTTGCATATCAATATTGATAATGGCATCCAACGCATGTTCGAGCACCAGTTGCGCACGCTGTTCACTTACCTGCAAGTGCGATTGAAACAACTGTCGTTGTGCCTGCACCTCAAAGCGATCGAGGGCAAAATCAATGTTGGCAACCATGCCTTCAATCAGGTGTTGAATCTCAGGATCAAACGCCTTGCCATCAGCGGCATACATCGATAAGCAACCGATCACCTTGCCCTCCGTATGCAAGGGTAAAAAAGCCGCAGCTTTCCAGGAATATTGCTTAGCTTTGTCATGCCAACGCGCGCTCAACGGGTTGGTTTGAAAGTCAGGCAACCAATAGGGCTGATCGGAGGACATACTTAAGCCGCATGGGCCTCTGCCATTGGGTGTGTCGGGGTCGGCCGAAATCTGAATTTCATCTAAATAATGGGTGCCTGAGCCAAACGCGCTGGTCACCATCAGCTGTTTGCTGTCTAGCTCGATCTCGCCAATCCAGGCCATGTTGGCATGGCCAAAATTGACAATCATTTCGCAGATTTGTGCATATAACGTTTGCTTATCCGGGCTCTGTACAATGGCCTGATTACACTCGCTCAAAGCCAAATAAAGCTGCTCCAGTTGTAGATGCTGCTGCTGGGCCGAGCGCGTTTGCTGGTGCCAGACGAGCCAACCAGAAATTGCCCCCATCACCATGCTTAAAATAAAGACCACTAGCACCCACGGATCGGCCGCGCTTAGCAAGCCAGATGGGATCAGAATGAGACAAATGCATAGGACAAACAAAGCCATCAGCCACAAACGCCTGATCAGTTTGGCCCGCCCTGCAGATGTGTTTGGTTGTGCAGACATGGATTAATCGCTTAAAGCCCCCGTCTACTACTTTAAGGGATGCGAATAAAATCAAATTCGCAAATAGCTGTATAAATGCCCGGCAAATTCAATCGTTTAAGTGGCTAAACGAATGATTGACGCGGGTAAGGCAGGGCACTTTTCAAACAAGCGCCCGCGCAACTAAAACAGCCGCGCCGCCTGCAACACTTAAGGTGCCCAACAAATTTGACCGCAACCGAGTAATTTGGCTTGATACATGGCCTTGTCTGCCGCTGCCAATGTTTGCGCTATCGTTTCGCCTGATTGACAAAGCGTCAAACCAATCGATGTCCCCAAGGGACACACCGCATCACGAATCTGAAATGGCAGCTCAAACGCCATCAGGCACTTTTGCGCGACAATCTCTACCGCGGCATTCGCCTGTTCTGGCAAATCAGACAATACAATCACAAATTCGTCCCCGCCAACTCTTGCTAGGGTGTCACCGCCGCGAATCACCTGACTTAAGCGCGCAGCGACTTCAACCAATGCCAAATCGCCGGCATCATGGCCCCACTGATCATTCACTGCTTTAAAGCCATCTAAGTCAAGATATAACAGCGCAGTGGTGGTTTTTTTAAGTTGCCCCAATTCAATGGCTTGTTGTAAACGCAACGATAACAATTTTCGGTTTGGCAAACCAGTCAGCGTATCATGATGGGCCAAATGATTAAGCTCTTGATTCTGTATAGAAATCTGATGATAAGCATCCTTTAGAGAGCCAATCAAATCTTCGTTCTCAAAACCAATGCGCGTCGCTTGTCGCAATGACTGGTTAAAACGGTAAATGACCCCTATCATTAAAATATAAAAAATAACACTGAAGACCGCCATAATGAAGCTGGTTAAGTTTTCACTAAAAGAAAACACCAGCACGATCGGCAACATCGCTGGCAAACTAAATGCAAAAAACGCCGGGGTAAACGAGGCCATGGTCACCACACCGCCCATCACCATCGCCTGAATCGCTGTAACGACCATAATCACGGTCAACGGTGACGCATCCACCACCAACCACCCTAAGGCGCCCCAAGCAAACCCAGAAAGCGCCAAGGTCAAACAATACCGATACGCCAACGCATGATGAAACCCTTTTTTGGCCAATTGTTTTTGGCAGCGTCTAAGAAAAAAAACACGTATACCAATGACCAAATAAACCACAAGACACCATAAAACAAACAAATGGCCTTTTGCAGAACCAAGCTGAGACAGCGTGATCAACAAACCACCAAACGCACTGCCAATCAGCGGGATGCGTGCACCCGACAACAGCTGACGAAACAACGCCTCATCAATACGAGATTGCAAACTCATTAATGCATGACCTCTTATTTTTATTGTGATAACTAGTTTTGTGGCAACGCTTTTTGAATGATGCTAATACAAGGCTTTAGAAATAACCAGATAGATCAGAAGGGTTTTCAATTCATTACAATCCAAAGGCGCGCACAAGGTGTATGAATCGCAGAGGCCTTGGCGACGCATCAACAAAAACGGCTGGCATCGCTGCCAACCGTTTGTATGCATACCCCAGAGATGTCACGCCAGCACAGTGCGTGCAGCATGCACTAGCTTTTGTGCTGCGCTAAAAATTGATCAAGTTGCGCAGCAAAACGATGGCGATCAGCGGCTTGCATGGCGCTGGGGCCACCTGTCTCTACACCGCTCTCACGCAGCGACGCCATGAAGTCACGCACGGATAAACATGCTTTGATATTTTCGGGCGAATAAAACTCACCACGCGGGTTGAGTGCATGGCCGCCTTTGTCGATGACCTGTGACGCGAGTGGAATATCGGCAGTAATCACCAAATCACCTGCCACCAACGCCGCCACAATTGCGTCATCAGCAACATCGAAGCCTTGAGCGACCTGCATCGCCCGTAAATGCGGCGAAGGCGGTAAGCGCAACCACTGGTTTGCGACAAAGGTGGTGGTAATCGCAGAGCGGTCGGCCGCACGAAACAAGATCTCTTTGATCACGACCGGACACGCGTCTGCATCCACCCAAATTTGCATGTTAGCCCCGTTTTGGCGCGGCTTGCTGGCCCTGTCTACCCGAAGCATTGCCGCCCGGACGCGCACTAAACAAGGCACCTTGTGGCTTGTTAGCGTGTGGTGATTTAGCCGCGCCCTGACGTGTTTGCGCTGGGGCTTGGTTGGTTTGACCCGACTTAGGCTGGGCAGGCTTGCCTGCTGCTGGTCGTTGACCACGTGGTGCGTTTGCCGGCTGCGCCTGCTTAGCGGCTGGCCGCGCTTGTGCCGGCTTATGTTGCGTTGCCTGACGCTGACGTCCGTTCTGTTGCACGCGCGCAGGCCGCTCTGGTTCTTCGCTGTTTTTTGCCGGCGGCACAAAGCCTTCCACTTGTACTCGCGGGATTTCGCGCTTGATCAGTTTTTCAATGTCTTTAAGCATCCCCAGCTCTTCGCGATCCACTAACGAAATCGCAGCGCCGGTCGCCCCGGCCCGACCGGTACGGCCAATCCGATGCACATAATCTTCGGGCACATTCGGCAATTCAAAGTTGACCACTTGCGGCAGTTGATCAATATCCAAGCCCCTGGCTGCGATATCAGTGGCAACCAGCGCCGGAATCGTGCCCGCTTTAAACTGAGCAAGTGCGGCGGTACGTGCATTCTGGCTTTTGTTGCCATGAATGGCCATCGCTGGGATGCCATCTTTGACCAGTTTTTCAGCCAATCGGTTAGCGCCATGCTTGGTCCGGGTAAAAATCAGCACTTGTTGCCAATCATGGTGTTTAATCAAATAACTGACCATTTCGCGTTTATGCGCTTGTGGCACCATGTGCACGCTTTGTTCGATTAAGGCATTCGATGTGTTGCGGCGAGCCACCTCGACCAAGTCCGGGCTGTTGAGTAAATTATCCGCCAATCGTTTAATGTCATCCGAAAAGGTCGCGGAAAACAACAGGTTTTGCCGTTTTTTAGGCAACATGGCCAACACTTTTTTGATGTCATGAATAAAGCCCATGTCGAGCATGCGGTCAGCCTCATCGAGCACCAGGATTTCAATGGCAGACAAGTCGAGTGCTTTTTGTTGCACCAGATCGAGCAAGCGGCCGGGGGTGGCAACCAAAATATCCAGCGGTTTACTCAAACGATTGATTTGCGGATTAATCCCCACACCACCAAACACCACCATACTTTTCAGCGGCAGATATTTGCCATAAGTGGTGACAGACTCGCCAATTTGCGCCGCTAGTTCACGGGTAGGCGAAAGAATCAAACACCGCGGCTTGCCTTTGACCGCATGTGCGAGCGGTTTCTCAGACAAACGGTGCAAAATAGGCAAAGTAAACCCAGCCGTTTTACCAGTGCCGGTTTGCGCGCCGGCCAACAAATCGCCGCCGCGTAGCACGTATGGAATCGCCTGTGCCTGAATCGGCGTGGGTGAGGTATAACCGGCATCGGCAATTGCGCGCAACACAGGCGCGCACAAATTTAAATCAGCAAACGTAATGTTTACAATGGGAGTTTCTAAGGACAAGGTATTCAACTTTATAGAGATTGCATGGCATTGCCATACAACATATTCAATAGGCGCTGGTCTGTTGCCACCGGCAACACCAATCTGGACTAACGAGATAACTGCTTGAGGTATTTCTGAACCGCTGCGTTGATTGGTAGAGCACAGGGTGAATCCATTATACCCGCGATTGCCAATTTTCTAATAGATTGAATATATTTAGATTTTCATCGCAGTTCGCGGCCATCCCGCCCATCAGCAAGATGGCCGCAACACGCTAACTGCCCTGCGTCACCGCTTTTGCGCGCGCAGCATGCAGCTTTTTATAACTGTCGATCAAGCGCTGATGTCGCTCTAAACCCTCTAGTTGCATACTGGTCGGCGTCAAGCCATAAAAGCGCACATCACCATCCACCGAGCCAATCACCGCATCCATCTGCGCATCGCCAAACATCCTGCGCAAGTTCACTTCATAATCCTCCAGCGCGAGGGTGTCGTCCAACTGCACTTCGAGCACCACATTTAACGCTTGATAAAACAAACCGCGCGCCAAGGTGTTGTCGTTGTATTGCAAAAAGGCACCCACCAGATCCAACGCCTCTTCAAACTGCTGCAAGGCCAGATGGATTAATAACTTGAGTTCCAGCACGGTAAGCTGGCCCCAGACGGTGTTTTCATCAAACTGAATGCCGATCAAGGTGCCGATATCACCGTAATCATCCAGCTCGTTATGCTCCAATCGGTCCAGCAACGCTTCGAGGCTGGCATCGTCCAACGAATGTAAATTCAAAATATCTTCACGGAACAACAATGCTTTATTGGTGTTATCCCACACCAGATCTTCCACTGGATAAATTTCGGAATAATCCGGCACCAGAATGCGGCAAGCGGTTGCCCCCAATTGATCGTACACGGCCACATAGGCCTCTTTACCCAACGCAGCCAACAGGCCAAACAGGGTGGCGGCTTCGTCGGCATTGGCGTGCGCGCCTTTGCCAGAAAAATCCCATTCAACAAACGCGTAATCTGCTTTGGCGCTAAAAAAACGCCAAGACACGATGCCGCTCGAATCAATAAAGTGTTCGACAAAGTTGTTTGGTTCAGTCACTGCCTCACTGGCAAATGTGGGTTGCGGCAAATCGTTGAGTCCCTCAAAACTACGGCCTTGCAACAGCTCCGTCAGACTGCGCTCGAGTGCGACCTCTAGTGAAGGGTGGGCGCCAAACGAGGCAAAGACCCCGCCGGTGCGCGGGTTCATCAAGGTGACGCACATCACCGGGTACTGCCCGCCCAGCGAGGCATCTTTTACCAACACGGGAAAACCCTGCGCTTGCAATCCCTCAATGCCCGCAACAATCCCCGGATATTTCGCTAGCACCTCTGCCGGCACCTCTGGCAAAGCCATTTCGCTTTCGATAATTTGACGTTTGACTGCGCGCTCAAAAATTTCTGACAAACATTGCACCTGCGCCTCAGCCAAGGTATTGCCAGCACTCATGCCATTGCTTACAAACAGATTTTCAACCAGATTCGATGGAAAATACACCTGCGCGCCATCAGACTGCCGCACAAATGGTAACGCGCAAATACCACGTTCGCTGTTTCCGCTATTGGTATCGATTAAATGTGAGGCGCGGAGCTCGCCATCCGGGTTATAAATGCCCAGGCAATAATCATCCAAGATCTCTTTTGGCAAGGCATCTTTACGGCCAGGTTTAAACCAACGCTCATTGGGGTAATGCACAAAATCAGCTTGCGCGATGTCTTGGCCCCAATACGCGCCCGCATAAAAGTGATTGTTGCTCAGGCGCTCGATATATTCGCCCAGCGCCGAGGCCAATGCACTTTCTTTACTGGCGCCCTTGCCGTTGGTAAAGCACATCGGCGAATGCGCATCCCGAATATGCAGCGACCACACATTCGGCACAATATTGCGCCAAGAAGCGATTTCAATCTTGATGCCCAAGCCCGCCAGCAAAGCCGTCATATTGGCGATGGTTTGCTCCAACGGCAAATCTTTGCCAGTGATGTATGTCAACGCATCGGCAGCACCACTGACAGTTAATAAGGCCTGCGCATCTTCATCTAGATTAGCGACTTGCTCAATGACAAAGTCTGGCCCGGCCTGCACCACCTTTTTTACCGTACAGCGATCAATCGAGCGCAGAATCCCAGTGCGGTCTTTTTCAGAAATCTCCGCTGGCAACTCGATCTGAATCTTAAAAATCTGTTTGTACCGATCGTCAGGATCAACAATATTGTTATGTGACAGGCGGATATTGTCGGTCGGAATATTGCGCGTACTGCAATACAACTTTACAAAATAAGCGGCACACAAGGCCGATGAAGCCAAAAAGTAATCAAATGGCCCGGGCGCCGAGCCATCGCCTTTATACCGAATCGGCTGATCAGCAATCACCGTGAAGTCGTCGAACTTGGCCTCCAAACGGAGTTTATCGAGAAAGTTGACTTTAATTTCCATAGGGGACGGTCCAAGCGGCTGCAAACAATATTGAGGGCGCTATTATCGCTCAACCGTGCAATGTCGCCTAAAGATAAATGCCAAGCTGCTGATTAAACGCGCTTTTTAGCAGTCAGTGCCTGAAATGACCAAGCCACAAAACGACTTTGTTTCTGCCCTTGTGCCATCTCTACAGTGGTCACGTGCACCGCTTGCACCCGCTTTAATGCGCGATAAACCAACGACAGATTGCTTGCCTTAGACACCAGCGTGGTAAACCATACACACTGGTGCGCAAACTGCTTACTTTCATGGATCATGCTGGTTAAAAAGGCAGCTTCCCCCCCGGTATACACCAGCTCGTTAGACTGACCGCCAAAATTGAGCGTGTGCGCTGGCGGTTTACCTAATCCGCGCCATTTACGTTGCGACCCGGCTTGCGCCTCAGCGGCCGATGCATGAAAAGGCGGGTTGCACATGGTGAGCGTAAACAACTCTCCCGGCAAGATGACGCCCTTAAACATACAAGCCGGATTAGACTGTTGGCGCACACACAGTTGCGGCTGCAAGCCGTTCTCATCGATGATGTTCTGCGCATTGCGTAAAGCGTTGGCATCAATATCTACTCCCACACACTGCCAACCATAGGTGTGCGCCGCAATCAGCGGATATACCAAATTGGCGCCCGTGCCAATGTCCAACAAGCGCACTTGCGGCCCCTGATCACCCAATAAATCTGCCAGATAATGCACATAATCGGCCCGTCCAGGGATAGGCGGACACAAATAATCGGCCGGAATATCCCACACCGCCACCCCGTAATACTGCTTTAGCAACGCCTGATTCAGGGCCTTGACCGCCTTTGGCTGTGAAAAATCGATTGATGCATCGCCATAGGCATTCGGCCGCACATAAGCCGCTAAGGCTGGGTGCGTCTGCATCAGCACAGCAAAATCATAACCAGCACGATGCAGATTTCGCGGATGTAAAGTCGAGGCGGATTGGTCAGGCTTCATGTTAGGCGGGGGCAGGTCACACGGTAAAAGATGAAAAGTGGGCTGCATCAACTGCTTACCACCCTCGGTTTATCCCCATTATTACGGCTTAAGCGCTGCAAGTAAATGGGCGCCGTCAAACATACACGGCATGTGCGTAGACGCTACGCACCTTACATTCAACTGGCAAAGCGAACACAAACGCGCAGAGGAACCGCATACAAAAAGGCCGATGTTTATGCAACATCGGCCTTTGCTTACTTTAGCGCAGTATTGTTTACTGCGTTCTTTTTAAGCTTGACGCTTTTGACGTCTTGCCGCACCGGCCATCAGACCTAAACCAAGCAATACCATGGCATAGCTCGCTGGTTCAGGTACCGCTGCAACGCCTGTCAGACCATTGAACGTCCCATCCAGCGTCGTGACATAAGTCGCTGCGCCTGTGGTCAGATTGATGGAGAACAACTGTGTATCTAAGGTGCCATCATCTAAGTTAAACAAAGCATAAGCCTTGCCGTTGCCCAGAATATCAAAGCCACCCGCGGAGAGTGCATTCACACCCAGTGAACCAACCATCTGGATGCCACCCACTGCTGCTGGGTTGTTAAAGGTAGAAGCCAAAAACTGTAGCGAATCACTATTGGTGTTTACATAATACAAACCAGTGCTGGTTGGCGGTACACCTGGGATAGAATTGATATACGAAACTGCGGTGTAACCACTGCCAATGTTCGCACCAGCCGTGTTACCTACTACGCCTGTATTCACGTTCACTGCATAGTTGTTGCCAGCACCAGTAATCACACGCAGGGATGGGCTACCCATAAAATCTGCTTGCGGGTTAAAGTCCAATGCGACAGACTGCCCCGTCAGAGAAGCCCCAGTGAGGGTGCTCTTAAACGTTGCCGCACCGGTGGTGGTGTCTAGCGTATACACTCTGTTCTGGCTTGTAAGGCCATATACCAAGCCATCTGTCGGTCTCAGATCAACACCAAGCAAGCGCTCACCGGCAGACAAGCCAGAAATATCGATATAAGAAACCGCGCCCAGATTCAATGAATCGATCACAGCAATCTTGCTACTGTTAAATCCATACAATGTATCCGCATTTACCTGAGCAGCGCCCATCAGCAAACTTGCAGCGAATACCGAACGATAAAAATAGCCAATCTTCATGTTAACCTCTCTTCAAAATTTCAATTAAGTTATTAAAATGAACTACAAAAAATTGCGCGCTGGGCAAGCCTTTTATAGCAACCAAACCCAGCGTCACAACTAACGCTCCCCATTAACAACTACAACACAAGCCGTTGTTATTTAATATCCCTCAACGGTTGATAACTGCCTTGCATTGTCAACTTGCTTACTTCAATACTGATTATCGCGCGCACTATTTCTCTTCAATCACCCTGTACATGGGCGCTAACTTCGCGAGCAACTTATTCTGCGCACGGAAAGGCACGTTATGTTTTTCCATTGCGACCTGAAAGTTTTCTACCAGCGCATTGAAAGCAGAGCGATTTATTTTGAGACCAGCGTGTGACGATTTCATGTCACGACCGGGATAGCTACAGCCGCCGTTCATCAGTTCACACATTTGCTCAACCAGCATGGCCTTGATGTACGTTTGCTTCTCATTATCGAAATACGGCTTTGTTCTCGGATCTGCGACCAAATTCACCATAAAGTCATCCATGATGGAGACGAGCCCTGGCTTGCCGCCAAAGTCTTGGAAGGTTTCATTGGTCTCCATCGGTGTATTGCCTAAATTTGGGCTGGTTTCGGCAAAGCTTGATGACGACACGATCGCCAACAAAATAATGATTAAGAATTTAAAAATGTTGTTCATTTGGATGTGCCTTTAAGATTAAAAACCGAACTGTGCAGAGAGATAGACGCCTTCTTGGTCACCATAATTGGCGCCCACAGGGGCAACGGTGGCAATGTTTCCTAGATTCACATAGGCCAACGTCAACGCGACGTTCTTTGTTGGCGCATAGGCCACAAAAATATCAAACGCATCTTCTTCCTTCAGGTCCACCACATTTTGGCCACCAAAGAGCGCAGCATTGGCAGGGCTACGTAAATTGTTGGGTTTCATGCGATATTCCGCACCAATCGCCAGTTTTTTATTAATCAAATATGCGCCAGAAAGCTCTAATTGCGGCGTGTAGTTGTCGTCTTTTGCACCGCCAAAGCCTAACAAGCCAAATTGATTCGCTTTGGTCAGACGCAAGGTCGCGTTCGCCAAAAAGCTTTGATCCAAAAATAGTTTTGTCGCAGCCACATAGAAATCGACACCCTCAGCACTCTTGGCGCCGATGACCGCACTTTTGATGAATTTTTCGTCGTGGTTTCTTTTGTATTGCGCACCAATCGCCACTTGCGGCATCCAGGTATCTGCATCCAGCACCGCCTCACCAAACACCCGCAGCTTGGCACCAATAATGGTTTGATCCAGCGTATCTCGGCCAATCACATCGGCGCCTAAGCCACTGGCAACCTTGTTTCTTAAGTTACCAATGTCGAACTTCTGCTCCGCAATCGAGAGCTCAAAACGATCATAAAAACCGACCGTGATGCCGTAACTGTCTAGCTTGTAATCCCCGGTTTTTGCATAGGTGTAATGCACATTGGCGCCGATTTCATCGTTGGTGCCATAGCCCCCGATCACCGCCCATGGCGTTAAACCACCGCCCGCTGCACCCTCAACCTGTGACACGCCACCTGTCAGCAACAGCTTATTGCTGGTGGTGACCTCGGCCATGACCGCGGTTGATAGCCAACCACTGGAGATCAATACACCAAGTACTATTTTTTTTGATAATGAAAGCTGCATTACATACACCCTATTTTCGTTTACTAGAAACATCTCTCATCACATATACGTAATGGATTTGAAAATGGATGCACTTCAGATGCAATCAATGACGCTATGGGCAAAAATAAATGCAACTATTTGCCTGATGCGCGGGTTTGCGTGGGTGGATGCACCACCGACGATTGGAGTCAACGAGAGGAGTTTAAGCGCTTGATGCGCGCTTATTGATACAGCGCAGCAGGGTGAAATTGAATCAGCTGATCAACCAAAGCATCGAGTTGCACATGCTCGGTGTTGTCAAAAAATTGGAAAATGCGCGCCGCCAGCCACGGCGAAGCTTGATCAGTCTTGCCATAAAAGCCGGCATGTCCGCCCTCAGCCTGATAATCTAGCTGCACCGCGCTGGAGACTTCTGTTTCAGACGGTAAGGTATCAAATGGCACAAACGGATCATTCTTCGCATTTAAAATAAGGGTCTCAGTTTGTATCGAGCGTAGCCACGGTTTAGAGGCGTTGACATCATAGTATTCGTCGGCATTTTTGGTTCCGAACAACACCGAGGTCACCGCGTTATCCATGTCTTGCACGCTCCGGGCGGTCTGAATGCGGCTAGCGTCTAAATAATCCGGAAATCGCTCCGCCATTTGCAACGCTTTTGGTTTCATCGTGGCCACAAAGTGTTTACTGTATATGAGGTAATTCAACCCTGTATCCAAACTGTGCGCTGTCTCTTTCAACGCAATGGGGGCTGAAATGGCCGCCGCCGCTTTCACCAGGCGACGCGCATTTTCTGGGTATTGGCCCAGCCACTTTAATAGTGCGTTCCCACCCAACGATACACCAGCCGCATAAATCACGTTGTCGGGTAATTTTTGATGAATGATTGAAATAAACGTGTTGATCTCATCTGCATCGCCGGCATAGTACACACGTGGCAATCGATTCGGCTCGCCCGAACAGCCACGAAAATGCACCACCACGCCTAGCCAACCGCGTTGCTTGGCCGCAGCCATCAGCACCCGGGCATAATGGCTTTGAGAGGTTCCCTCTAGGCCGTGAAACAGCACCAGCACAGGCTTGGGTTGCGCTTTGTCCAAACGTGCAGGCGATTCGGTCCAGTCCACATCCACAAAATCCCCATCCGGCAACTCCCAACGCTCCCGCACATAGGTCTGCTTGGCCACTTGCGGAAAAAGCGACGGAATAATCGTCTGCAAGTGCCCGCCCAGTTGCCATATCGGCGCTTTGAAATCGTTGTTTGCAAAGGAGGTAGATGCCGATAACAAGGTGGATGCAGTCATGATCAGAATAGAATAAAGAACGTTCATTTTTATTAGTTGCTCACGTTTCAATAAGTCTTAATCAACAGCGTGCACCCTTGTTCAGTACGAATCTCTTTATGAAACGTTCCCGCACCGGCAAAGTGAAAATCCCCATTTTTACAATGCACGCCATCTAGCCAAGCCTCACCATCCACCACAAATGTTTCTTCATTTTTTTGATGGTCGTGGTACGGAATAATGGTGTTTTGGTCGAGCTTCAACAAAAATGATTTACTTTTGGCATCGCTTTTCAATATTTTGATGTGTATGCCTTGCTTAAATGATTTCCAATTGCCCTGCTCTTCAAAAACAAAAAACTGTGCACCACGGCTTTGCGCAACGCGTTGCATCAATTTCGTTTTAATACGCTCTTTAACAGAGGCCGCAGGCGTCACCACGGGCGTCGCCTCAAACAGCTCAAGAAACAAATCAAATTCTAAAGACTCAGGTTTGTTCATCTTTATATCTTTATTCAAAACTGTTCACCTTTGAGTTTCTCTCTTAATAATTTTTGTGCTCTATTAATCGTTGATTTCACCGAGCCAAGCGGCATATTCATCACATCAGAAATTTCTTGATGCGTTAATCCATAATAAAAAACATGGTGTAATAACTGCCTTTGCAAGGGTTTGATTTCTGATAAGGCTTTAACCACCGCCAACGATTCTTGCTTGCCCTGTAATCTATCGTCTGCTGGCAAATCGGTAGACTCTATCGCCCACTCGAAATCGACCACCATCTCAGGGATGGCATTGAGCTTTCTCACCGCATCAATGGCGCGAGAACGACAAATAATCAACATCCAGTTATTTAAGGGACACTTGTTAAAATCGTAACGGTAAATTTCTTGCCACACTTGATAATACGTATCTTCAACCACCTCTTCAGCAGTACTAGGATCCTTGGTAATCTTCAACGCCAAACCATAGACTTTGCTAAAAGTAGCTTCATACAATTCGTTAAAAGCATCCTCATCCCTATCTATTATTCGAGCGATTAAATCCTCGATATCATCTATCACAATGCATTCCAAGCTTCTTTTTCAAATTGATATTTGATTATTCATTAAATACGTCACATTTCTGTGATTAGATGCACATTTCATAAAATATATATGCGATTACACAAGGTAAACCATCGAATGTCTAGCGGAGCAATTAAAGTCTAACCATTCAGCGCTGGCTAAACACCCTCATAAAAAAACCACCCGAAGGTGGTTTTTTTGTAAAGGCATGCGTTTTAAACAACGGCTTCTGATTTCGCCCACTCATTTTGAAATCGGCGGGCATCATCTTCACTTTTCGGATTAAGCCCGATTAAAATGCCGCCCTCTTTCACATCGGCTTCATATTTTTTAAGGGTATCTTCTGGGATGCCCCAGCCGATTAAAGCCCCCACCAAGCCAGCGGTCACGCCACCCGCGCCAGCACCTGCAATACCCGCGGCCAATGGGCCAGCAATCACTAAACCCAAGCCTGGTAAAACGATCGCCGTGCCTACGGCTGCAATCGCCCCCGCAATGGCCCCTGCTGTCGCTCCTAGCGCGCCACCCACAGCGGCACCCTCAGCGGCTTTGTTTCCCACCTCGGTTTCCAAGGTGGCATGTTCACCATAGTAACGCTCACGTGTTTCATCTGACATGATAACGTTGATGTCATTCGCGCCATAACCAGCCTCTGTCGCTGAGATATACGCGCGCTCTGCGCTTTCTTGATCATGAAATAATCCAGTCACTGCCGCCATGTTGATCTCCTAATTGTTTGTTAAAGGAGCCACCAGTATATGAACGAGCGCACTGTGTCACGAGTGTCATGAGGCTGATAAATATGTAGGACAACCAAACCATGCTGAATGATTAACAGAGGTGAATCGAGAATATGCGATGCATTAAGATGGCGATGAAAAAGGTGCTGCTGACAGGCGCTTAGGCGCCATAAAAATCGATGCGAACAAAGATTGGGCGACTGATTATATTGCGAAGCAAGGTGAGTTTTAGGAAAGGCACCTTACTAACTTTTAATTGGTAGGTCAAACGGGGAGCAGGTCACAACCGCATGGGCGCTACAAAAACTGAAGCTTTTCTAACCATCTTGCAGTTAGTCGGTGCAAGATAATCGTCGAAAGAAATTTAAAAGAATCGACTAAGCTTCTTGGCTACTATACGGCTACTAATAAATAAAAAAGGGTTACGAAATTCCGTAACCCTTTGATTTTATTGGTGGCCCCTCTGTGAGTCGAACACAGCACCAACGGATTATGAGCTCAATCTTCTTCGTCTTTGAATCAAACCGATCAAGCCCAATCCGGCCATTAAAATTCCTAAACTTTCAGGCTCAGGCACAGCACTGATTAAGCCTGGAGTGATAGCCCAAGCATAGTAAAGATCAGCGCCCCCCTTTAGGTAAGAAAGCTGCAAACCATTGCGAGTATCAAAGTAGTAGTTTGTATTGCCATTGCTTGTGACCTCGGTGCTTGTTGCAAAAGCAGGATTATCGTTTTCATTATCAAATATAATTGTTTGTGGCATACCAGTGCCTAAATCAAGTCCACCGTTGACTATTCGACGACTCCTGCCACCAAGTTCATGAAAATAAAGCTCTGCCAACTCATTACCTGGCGCAACCCCATTGCCTTGGTAAATAGCATCATATACACACGCTGTTGAGCTATTATCGGTTGTACAACCTGAGTTATCTGGAATTAGAGCAGATGGTAATTGCCAGCGGTTACTTCCGCCATATTGAATACTGTTCAGATAATTCGCAAAGGCGACTGCACCATACCAACTGACATAGCCGTCAACAAAATCACTTTGACTCAGTGTATACAATCCAGTTGGAGCATCATAATTGGGCAATGATGCTACTGTCGGAGTTACATGAATGATTGCATTTACAACAGCATCGTATCCGTTGACAGCAATCATACTCCCAAGAAGATTTGCATCTTTGGTCCAAGTTACATCACTAATTGAGCTATACACCAAATCCTTGCCACCTGATGTGTAACTGATCAGTGCCGCATTGGCAGTAAGACTGAAAAAACTGAGCGCATAAGCTCCAATCAAACAGGTTTTCAAGTTGGTTATTTTAAACATCGAGAAATGCTTTCTTATTAGTTTTTTGTGCGTATCCACATAAAAAGTATTACAAGCAACAAAAAGATTGTAACTTAGCCATTACACTAACACTAGGTAGCCTCAAAGATAACGATTAGCCCGAATGGGTAGATGCGATGCTTATTTTGAAACAGGGATACGAATGTTGGGACTTTTCCCAATCTCTTTAATAGGCTCTCCCGACTTAACAAATCCAAATTCCCATGCCAAGCCAACATAATGCCCAACGATCTCAGCCGGGATCACCGTCGTATAAGCCAGCCCCTGTTTGCCAGCCCATGGCTCAAGGCGAGCGACTCTGGGCAGGGTTTGGGGCTGCGAGTGGGTGAAACTCGGGAATAGCTTGGATGCCAACTGGCTAAGAATCCGAAAAGCTGGAATTCTGAAAACCACAAAATTAGCGAAATGCTGAAAAACTGAAATCTGAAACTCAGTTCAGTATCGAGAAAAGAAAAACGGCTCACATTTTTGCGAGCCGTTTTTTTATATTTTGGTAGGGTGTGCGGGGATCGAACCCACGACAAACGGATTAAAAGTCCGCTGCTCTACCAGCTGAGCTAACACCCCTCTGTTTCTAGTCTGCCGCTTGTTTTGCGTCAAATTTGAAAGAACGCGATTATGGGGGATGAATTCACTTTGGTCAATGCTGTTTTGGCATTTTTTGTATAAAAAGTTTATTTTTTTATTCATCCCCTTTTTTTGCTTTACATTCCCGGAAATTTACCGCCCATCATCCCGCCCATGCCACGCATGAGTTTAGCCATGCCGCCTTTGCTGAACATCTTCATCATCTTTTGCGTTTCTTCAAACTGGTTGAGTAGACGGTTAACTTCTTGCACTTGCACACCGCTACCAGCAGCGATGCGTTTTTTGCGCGTGGCTTTGATTAACTCAGGTTTGCGGCGCTCTTCTGGGGTCATGCTATTGATGATGCCTTCGAGGCGGCGTAGCGATTTATCGACGTCGGTGGTGTTGATTTTTTGCGCCATGCCGGAGATCTGCGCGGGCATTTTGTCCATCAGCGAGGCCATGCCGCCCATTTTTTGCATTTGCATCATTTGCGCTTTAAAGTCTTCGAGGTCGAACTTGGCGCCGGATTTGATTTTGTCGGCGACTTTTTGCGCCTCGGCCATGTCGACCTTTTTGTGTGCTTCTTCAATCAGGCTTAATACATCGCCCATGCCGAGGATACGGCCCGCCATCCGATCAGGATGGAAAGGCTCAAGGCCGTCGACTTTTTCGCTGACCCCAATAAACTTGATCGGCTTGCCGGTGACGTGGCGCACAGAGAGGGCGGCACCGCCGCGGGCATCGCCGTCTAGCTTGGTGACAATGACGCCGGTGAGCGGTAAGGTCTCGCCAAAGGCTTTGGCGGTGTTCACCGCATCTTGGCCTTGCATGGCGTCGACGACGAATAGCGTTTCGGTTGGCTGCAGGTATGCGTGCAGGGCTTTGATTTCGGCCATCATGGCTTCATCAATGGCTAACCGGCCGGCCGTGTCAAAAATCACTACATCGTAGTAGCTTTTTTTGGCTTGATCCATCACCTGGGCGGCGATATCGAGCGGCTTTTGTTGCGGGTTGCTGTCAAAGCAATCGATCTCTAATTGTTTGGCCAGCGTTTGCAGTTGGGTGATCGCCGCCGGACGATACACGTCGGCACTGGCGAGCAACACTTTTTTCTTTTGCTCTTTGAGCAGTTTGGCTAGTTTACCCGAGGTGGTGGTTTTACCTGCCCCTTGCAAGCCGGCCATTAAAATCACCACTGGCGGCACGGCGGCTAAGTTCAGGCCGACATTGGCTTGGCCCATGAGTGCGGTCAACTCTTGGTTGACGACCTCAATCACAGCTTGGCCGGGGGTGAGGCTCTGCAACACTTCACGGCCATTGGCGCGCTCTTTTACGCGGGCAATAAAGTCTTTGACAACGGGCAGGGCCACGTCGGCCTCAAGCAAGGCCATCCGCACTTCGCGCATGGCATCGGCAATATTTTCTTCAGTCAGGCGGGCTTGGCCGCGCAGGTTTTTAATCACGCCCTGCAAGCGACCGGTCAGGTTTTCAAGCATGCAATGCCTTTCTTTCACAACGGGTGAGTATTCAATAGATTGAATTTTACCTCATGCAGCGCCATCCCTAAAATAAACTCATGCCTAGGCCTTGGAGGCCTGTCATTGTCGCGCTGGTCGAATGCGGCGAGTTTTGCCATAATGCGAATATGACTCAACACCTGCTTCCTTACCTGATTGTCGCGTTTGTTTACATGGCGGTGGCGCTGGACTACTGGCGTATTGCTACTCAGGGCAAACCCGTGGACGAAAACGCGTTTCCGTTTCAGCTGCACAGCGCCATGGTGGCCTTAGGCTTGGTGATGCATGCCGGATTGCTCTACCGCGATATTTTTGCGATTGGCTCGCTTAATCTAGGGGTGTATTACGCGCTCTCAGCCATTTTTTGGTTGACGGTGCTGATTTACTGGCTGGCCGATTTAAAACACTCGCTACGCAGCTTGCAGGCCTTTGTATTGCCCCCCGCGGCCTTGTTTGTGCTGATGCCCGGCTTTGCCGTCAAAGACTACTATGTGGATACCCACGGCTTTACCTTGTTTAATCTGCACATTTTAATCGCCATGGTTGCTTATAGCTTGTTTACCTTTGCCGCCTTGCACGCCTGTTTGATGCGGGTGGCAGAGCGCGCCTTGCATCAAAAACAGAGCTGGTTATCTCTGCCTGATTTTCCGCCGCTCATGGTGCTGGATGCATTGCTCTTTAAGGTGTTGCACGTGGGGTTTGTGTTGCTGACCATCACATTAATTAGTGGCATGCTGTTTAGTGAAGAAATTTTCGGTAAGCCCTTGCAGTTTAATCACAAAACGATTTTTTCGATTGCCTCGTGGCTGATTTATGCTTGGCTGTTGTTTGGTCGTTTTAAATTTGGCTGGCGCGGCAAAACGGCCACCCGCTGGACGCTGCTAGGCTTTGTGTTATTGATGCTCGCGTATATCGGCAGCCGCTTTGTGCTGCATGTGGTACTGGGGCGTTAATCGCTACAAACTAAAGCGCTTTTGTTGCCGTTTTCAGCGCTCAACAAAGTTCGCTCATGCAGTATGTTTACGTGATTGATAGGTGCTGTGTCACACAATGCTGACCAATCCTTGTTTGGAACGTCAACATGCCTGCTTATGTATATTTCTGCTTACCCTGCTTGAGCCTCGCCTGTGTGGCGCAGGCCGAAGGCTTGCCTACCAGCCCGCAACCAGCCCCGGTGCAGTGGAGCGCCTACCTCGAAACTTACCAGATACACGACTTCAACCAGCCGGCGGATCATCGACGACCTGATTTTGTCTACAGTCACAATGTGACTGATCGCCCCAGCGTCAATTTGGCGGTGCTCAAAGCGGCCCTCAGCACCGAACGCGTGCGTGGCAATCTCGCATTGGGTAGCGGCTCGTATGTGCGGACCAATTATGCGGCTGAGCCGCATGGCCTACGCAACCTCTACGAGGCCAACATCGGCTTTAAACTCTCAGACCAACATCAGTTATGGCTGGATTTAGGTGTGCTGCCCTCACACATTGGTTTTGAGAGTGCCATCGGCATCGACAACTGGACACTGACACGCAGCCTGATGGCGGACAACTCGCCCTACTTTGAAACGGGCGCTAAATTGAGTTATACCAGCGAAGATGGCAAATGGCTGCTCAGCGGGTTGTTGCTCACTGGCTGGCAGCGTATTCATCGCCCGGATGGCAACACCACGCCGGCCATTGGTCATCAACTCACTTATAAACCCTACGAACATCTCACCATCAATAGCAGCTCGTTTATTGGCAATGACAAATCGGATGCGCAGCGCCAAATGCGCTATTTTCATGATTTTTATGTGCAATGGCAGCTTGACCCACAGTGGGGGCTGACCGCCGCCTTGGATATCGGCGCCGAACAAGCCGCCCCTGGCAGTGAGCGCTATTCGGTTTGGTTTAGCCCTAACCTCATTTTGCGCTATCGCTATTCAGATCGTTTGCAGTTTGCCGGCCGACTTGAACACTTTAACGATCGGCAAGGCGTAATTATCAACACCGGCACGGCGCATGGGTTTCAAACCACCGGTTATTCGATCAACGTGGACTATCGGCTGAACAATCGCATGGTTTGGCGTAATGAGTTAAGGCAGTTAAACAGCCGCGATGCGCTGTTTACGCAGGGGGATGCGCGATTGACCGACCATAGCTTGATGGCCGTCACCGCGCTGACTGTGCAGTTTTAGCGTAGCTGGCTTTTAACGCAGACTGATGATGGGCCAGCCGTGCGCCTCGGCATGCGCAGTCAAGGTTGGATCCGCATCGACCGCCACCGGATGCGTTACTAGCTTCATCAACGGTAAATCGTTGTGTGAATCACTGTAGAAATGGCTGGTGTCAAAATCTGCCAGCGTTTGTCCGCGTGCGGCCAACCAGTCATTCAGGCGCGTCACTTTGCCCTGCTGAAAACTAGGCGTCCCACTGACGCCGCCCGTAAATTGCCCATCGACCATTTCAGGATCGGTGCCTATCAAATGCTCAATTCCATAAGCCGTCGCAATCGGCTTGGTGACAAAACTGTTGGTCGCCGTGATCACCATGCACAAATCGCCCTTGGCTTTATGCGCATCGACCAATGCTTGTGCTTTTTGCGTCATCATCGGCCGAATCACCGTCTGCATGTATTTTTGATGCAGTGTGTCTAAAAATGCTTTGGGGTGTTGCGACAGCGGTTGCAACTGAAACTTGAGAAACGCGTAAATATCGAGGCTGCCATTTTTATAATCTTCATAAAATTGTTCGTTGCGTGCTTTGTGTTGCGCCGCATCAAGCAACCCTTCACTAATCAGGAACACGCTCCAGTTATAGTCACTGTCGCCCGCCAACAGGGTATTGTCTAAGTCAAATAACGCCAAGTTTTGCTTCATAGATTCACTTTTTCAAATAAGATAATTAAACAATTTGTTCTTCGGGCAGCGCTTCTTTGCTGGCGGTCAGCACCAAAAACACGCCTACCAAAATCACGGCTAGGGCCACATATTCCATGCGGTGAATCTGCTCATCAGCAAACCAAACCCCCACCACAAACGCGACCACTGGGTTGACAAAAGTATTGCTGCTGGCGACCAGTGGACGCACATGATGCAGCAACCAGTGATACGCGGAAAAAGTGATCATGGTGCCAAACAATATCAAAAATGCAATCGCCGACCATGAACGCGCCGACACTTGCGTGGGCCACTGTTCACTAAAGGCGAGACTAAACAGCAAGGCAATCAGGCCGCCGCACAACATTTGGCTGGCGGCGCCCATTAAGCCTTGCGGCATGGTCAAGTGCTTACTCCATACCGAGCCGAGCGACCAACACGCTGCGGCAAACATCAGCAGACTTGCGCTGTGCCAATCGCCTTGCAAGCTGCCACGGGTATTGAGTAACACGATCCCCACCAGACCAATGGCGATCCCCAACCACTCCTGACGACTAATTTTGTGCCCCCACAAACTCGAGAAAATGGCCATCCAGATTGGCGCCGTGGCAATCGCTAATGCCGCGACACTGGACGAGACATGCAACTGCACATTCGATACCGTGCCGTTACCAAGCACAGGCAACAGCAAGCCCACCAGCGCAGCCCCGCGCCATTGCAAGCGCGTGGGTGCGGCATGCCCCAAACGGCGCAGAATGCAATAAAGCAAGCCACCTGCAATGCTAAAGCGTAATCCCACCATAAAAAACGGCGGAAAACTCTCAATCGCATATTTGATCGCGAGATACGTCGAGCCCCAGATCAGATAGGTGCAAGCCAGCGCAACCGTGAGCAAAATCCAATGATTTTTTTGCCTCATCGTCCCCTTGCCCAACCTTTCATCCCCATGATTCAACACCCCAAAAAAGAAAACGCTTGCCACCCATTGGCAGCAAGCGTTTAATCAGAACCGGTTTACACCTGCGGGTTCAATTTTTCTGCTTTGGCGTAAAGTTTGTTCAGCCCGTTCAAATAGGCTTTGGCGGAGGCCACCACGATATCGGTATCAGCCCCCTGACCATTGACGATACGCCCACCTTTGGACAAACGCACGGTCACTTCGCCTTGCGCGTCAGTGCCACTGGTGATGTTGTTCACTGAATACAACAGCAACTCGGCGTCACTTTGCACCACGTTCTCAATGGCTTTAAAGGTGGCATCCACCGGACCGCCGCCATCAGCCTCTGTCCGCTGCTCCGCGCCATCGACGCTTAGGGTCAAAATCGCATGCGGAATCTCCCCGGTTTGCGAAGCGACTTGCAGATAGGTGAGCTTAAACATCTCGCGGCTCTCTTGCACCACCTCGTCACTGACCAAGGCGTGCAGGTCTTCATCAAAAATTTCTGACTTTTTATCAGCTAACTCTTTAAAGCGGGCAAATGCCGCGTTCAACGCATCTTCGCTATCGAGTTCGATGCCGAGCTCTTTCAATCGGGTACGGAAAGCGTTGCGGCCAGACAATTTGCCCAAGGTAAGCTTGTTTGCGCCCCAACCCACATCTTCAGCCCGCATGATTTCATAGGTCTCGCGATGCTTGAGCACGCCATCCTGATGAATGCCAGACTCATGCGCAAAGGCATTGGCACCGACAATTGCCTTGTTCGGCTGCACTGGATAACCAGTGATGGTAGACACTAACTTAGACGACGGCACGATTTGCGTCGTATCAATACGGGTACTTAAATTGAAAATATCGCTACGGGTTTTGATCGCCATCACGATTTCTTCGAGGCTGGCGTTGCCAGCACGCTCACCCAAACCGTTGATGGTGCACTCCACCTGACGGGCGCCATTCATCACGGCCGACAGCGAGTTCGCCACGGCCATGCCTAAGTCATTGTGGCAGTGCGTAGACCACACCACTTGATCTGCGCCTTTGACGCGCTGGCGCAAAATTGCAAAACGCTCGCCCCACAGTGCGGGAATGCTGTAGCCCACGGTATCCGGCACATTGATGGTTTTGGCACCTGCCTCGATCACGGCTTCAAACACGCGCACCAAAAAGTCAATCTCAGAACGAACGGCGTCTTCTGCTGAAAATTCCACATCGTCGGTGTACTCGCGCGCCCATTTGACTGCTTGCACTGCGCGTTCGACCACTTGGTCTTCGCTCATGCGCAGCTTGTTTTCCATGTGGATTTTGCTGGTAGCAATAAACGTATGGATACGACCATTGACTGCGTGTTTAATGGCCTCACCGGCGCGTCGTACATCGTTTTCACTGGCGCGCGCCAACGAGCATACCGTCGAGGTTTTAATCACTTTGGCGATTTCTGAAATCGCGTCAAAATCGCCGGGACTGGCGGCCGCAAACCCTGCTTCAATCACATCAACGCCTAATTTTTCTAACTGGCGCGCAATACGGATTTTTTCTTCTTTGGTCATCGCCGCGCCGGGGCTTTGTTCACCATCACGCAACGTGGTATCAAAAATAATAATGTGTTCCATGGATTTTCCTAATCTGACAGCTGAATTTTACTCGCTTGTCCTACAATTGACCACCACACTTGCTAAGCGGATGCACGACAACATTGACGCGCCAACGCCATAAAAAAACGCGCTTGGTGCAGCGCGTTTTTGATCGGATGCATCCAGTTAGGCGGGGGTTCGTTTGGCTAGTCGCTCGCGTGTCCACATGTAGTAGCCGGACAAGGCATACACGAACACCACACTAAACAACACTTCGGGCGGGCTGTATGAAATCAGCACAAAGGCCATGACCACCGCCAGAATCGCCACAAAAGGCACTGAATGTCTCAGATTGATGTCTTTGCCGCTGTAAAATTTAAGGTCAGACACCATTGAACCAGCAGCAAATATCGTTAAGAACCAAGCGATCCATTTCACTTGCAGGGCGCCAAAGAAAATTTCGCGGCCGTCAATGTTATATTCATACGACACCCAAACAAACCCGGCCAGCAAGGCCGCTGCTGCTGGACTCGGCAAGCCCTGAAAGAAGCGCTTGTCTTGAAACGGGTCATCAATCTTGGTGTTAAAGCGTGCCAACCGCAGGGCAGCACAGGCGCAATAAATAAATGCCGCAATCCAACCCAGTTTGTTCATTGGCTGCAGCGCCCATACGTACATGATCAATGCCGGCGCAACTCCAAACGACACCATATCTGCCAAGCTATCATATTCCGCACCAAATGCGCTTTGCGTATTGGTCATGCGTGCGACCCGCCCATCCAGTCCGTCCATCACCATGGCGATAAAAATCGCGATGGCGGATTGTTCGAAATGCAGATTCATCGCCTGCACAATGGCGTAGAAACCGCCAAACAACGAAGCGGAGGTGAATAGATTCGGGAGCAAATAAATGCCGCGCTGACGCAGACTGGTATGTTGTTCGCGTCTTGAAAGGCGGTTTTGGGATTCATCCATAGAGGGAAATTTTCAGAATTGCAGAATTATCAACATTGTTGCGGGCAATCACAAAAAATGCAAGCACAGCGCCATGCTGAACGCATACGGGGGCGGCAGAAGGCAATCACAATGGCTGTGGTAAAATAGCACTTTAATTCAGCCATTTATCGCAATTTCATGCAGTTTTCATTACACAACACCGACGGCCTCGCCAGACGCGGCACCGTAAGCTTGCCACATGGCGAAGTCCAAACCCCTGCTTTTATGCCTGTCGGTACTTATGGCACGGTTAAAGCCATGTCCCCGCAAGAGCTGCAAGAGATTCAAGCGCACATCGTGCTCGGCAATACCTTTCATCTGTGGCTGCGCCCAGGTTTAGAGGTGATTGCCGCCCACGAGGGGTTGCATCAATTTATGGGTTGGCAACAACCGATTCTCACTGATTCTGGCGGTTTTCAGGTGTGGAGCTTGGGCGACCTGCGCAAAATCACTGAAGAAGGCGTTAAATTTCAATCACCGATCAATGGCGATCGCTGCTTCTTAACGCCAGAAGAATCCATGCGCATCCAACGGGTGCTCAACAGCGATATCGTGATGATTTTTGATGAATGCACACCTTATCCGGCCAGCCACGACCAAGCGCGCGTTTCAATGGCGCTGAGTTTGCGCTGGGCGCAACGCAGCCGTGATGCTTTTAATGTGTATCAAACACACACGATTCAAGAGACCTTGTCTATGCAGGGCGGGCCAGCACAAATCCAACAATTGCACACAGACCAGCCCCCAAGCAACGGCAATGCGCTGTTCGGGATTATTCAGGGTGGGATGTTTGAAGACTTGCGCGATGTGTCACGACAAGGGCTGGAGGCGATTGGCTTTGACGGGTATGCCATCGGTGGCCTATCGGTGGGCGAGCCCAAAGAAGACATGCTGCGCATCCTCGCACATACCGCGCCTCAAATGCCAAAAGACAAACCACGCTATTTGATGGGGGTGGGCACCCCAGAGGATCTGGTCGATGCTGTCAGTTACGGCATTGATATGTTCGACTGCGTGATGCCTACGCGCAATGCCCGCAACGGTTGGCTATTTACGCAGTATGGCGATGTCAAAATCAAAAACGCCAGTTACAAAACCGACATCCGTCCGCTGGATGATGAGTGCGCATGCTATACCTGCCAACATTTCAGCCGCGCTTATTTGCATCATCTGCACCGCATCGGCGAGATTTTAGGCGCACGTTTGAACACCATCCATAATTTGCATTATTACCAAGTCTTGATGCAAGGCATGCGCGCGGCGATTGAAGAAAATCGCTTTGCCGCATTCAAAGATGAGTTTGCCAAAAAGCGCGCTGAGAAACGCTAGCGGTCAAACAAAAGGTAGCATGATGTTTTTTGCAGAGGGCTCTAGGCTTGAACGCGTGCATGCAAAGCCTCTCGCTAACAAGCTACCCTATCCAAGCGAGACCCTGCTGTGTGCGGCAAAGCCAGCTGCAAATCACCATTGATCGCACACCAAACGCGCGCCACTGACGCACTTCTCAGCTGGCGATGATTCAATCGCGCACACCCAGCCCAGGGCGTTGGCCTGATTGCCACACATGCGTTCCTCAAACCCCGCTGACACATATTCTTCGCCCGCCTGTGCTAGAATCGCGAGTTATTTAGTCGTTTTACTCAGGAAATCAAGCATATGTTTATTAGCAACGCTTACGCAGCCGGCGCCCCAGCCACCGACATCATGAGCTTTTTGCCCATGGTAGTGATTTTTGTTTTGTTCTACTTTATGCTGATTCGTCCGCAAATGAAGCAAGCAAAACAACACAAGTTGATGCTGGAAGCCTTGAAAGCCGGCGACGAAGTAGCCACCACCGGCGGCATCGTCGGCAAAGTCACCAAAGTGAGTGACAGTTTTGTCAGCATCGAAATCGCGGCCAACACCGTTGTGCATGTGCAAAAACATACCGTACAAACCCTGTTGCCAGCTGGCACCTTGAAGTCCATTTAACCCGCACAAGACGCGCTTGTCTTTCATTCTGAACTAGAGTTTGTTATGAACCGTTATCCGATATGGAAATTCGTGCTGATTGGCACAGTGTTTATCATTGGCCTGCTGTATACGATCCCCAATTTTTTTGGAGAATCGCCTGCGGTGCAGATCAGCCCGGCGAAATCCTCGCTCAAAGTCGATCAGGCTTTATTGCAAAAAGTGGAGGACACGCTGAAGCTGGCCAACATCCCATTTGATGGTTTGTTTATGGACGCCAGCGGTGTCAAAGTGCGTCTGGCAAATACCGATACGCAATTGCTGGCCAAAGACAAGCTGGTGGGCAATTTGGGCAAAGATTACACCGTCGCGCTCAACCTAGTACCACAAACGCCTAACTGGTTACAAAGCATCGGCGCCAAGCCCATGTATCTCGGTTTGGATTTACGTGGCGGCGTGCACTTTTTGCTGCAAGTCGACATGAAAGCCGCGTTAGACAAAGCTGCCGAAAGCACGGTCGGTGATTTCCGCATGGCCTTGCGTAAAGAAAAAATCAATTACTATGGCATTGAGCGTCAAGGCCAAGTGGTGGTGGTGAAATTTGAATCAGAAGCCGAAGCCACCAAGGCGCGTAACTTACTCGCCAAAGACTTCTCTGACCTCACCTACAAAATCAATGGCGGGGATAAAGACTTTAGCGTGGTCGCCAGCATGAGCGTGATGGCACAAAAACGCATTCAAGAGTTTGCACTCAAGCAAAACCTGCAAACCCTACACAACCGTATTAATGAGCTGGGCGTCGCTGAGCCGATTGTGCAGCAACAAGGCGTAGACCGCATTGTGGTGCAACTGCCAGGGGTACAAGACACCGCCAAAGCCAAAGAGATTCTCGGCCGTACTGCTACACTTGAAATCCGCATGGTCGATGAAGAGAAATCCGACATGGCCACCTTGCAAAAAGCACAAAGCGGCCAAGTACCGTTTGGTGACGAGTTATTCGCTGATCGTGAAGGTCGTCCAGTGCTGGTGAAAAAGAGTGTCGTACTCACGGGTGACCGCATCACGGATGCGGGCCCGGGTGTCAACGGTCAAAATGGCACCTCAGTCGTCAACGTCACCTTGGATGGCCGCGGCGCAGGCATCTTTAAAAACGTGACCCGTGAAAACGTCGGCAAACGCATGGCGATCTTGCTGATTGAAAAAGGCAGCACGGAAGTCATTACAGCACCAGTGATCAATGAAGAAATCGGCGGCGGTCGCGTGCAGATTTCAGGCATGGCCAATGCACAAGAGGCCACGGATATTTCATTGCTGTTGCGCGCTGGCGCGCTGGCGGCCCCGATGGAAATCATTGAAGAGCGTACCGTTGGCCCCAGCATGGGCGAAGAAAACATCAAACGCGGCGTTCATTCGACCCTGTGGGGCTTTGCAGCCATCGCAGTCATGATGATTGTCTACTACATGGCCTTCGGTGGCGTGTCGGTGATGGCGCTGGGCGTGAACTTGTTGCTGCTGGTGGCTATTTTATCGATGTTGCAAGCCACACTCACCTTACCCGGTCTGGCAGCGATTGCCTTGGCACTGGGGATGGCGATTGACGCTAACGTGCTGATTAACGAACGCATTCGTGAAGAGTTACGCAACGGCAACACGCCGCAAGCAAGTATCCATGCAGGCTATGACCGTGCGTTTGATACGATTTTGGACTCTAACGTCACCACCCTGATTGCCGGTTTGGCTCTGTTTATGTTTGGTACAGGTCCGATCAAGGGCTTTGCCGTGGTGCACGTGTTAGGCATCATGACCTCGATGTTTAGCGCCGTATTAGTATCGCGTGCCCTGGTCAATTTGTTGTACGGCTATCGCCGCAAGATTGAACACTTGCGGATTGGTTAACAGCCAGCGTTTAACGCCAAGCTCACAACGCATTTAAGAGAACAGATTATGGAATTATTCAGAATTAAAAAAGACATCCCGTTCATGAGTTACGGGCGTCTGACCACCTCGATTTCGCTGATCACTTTTTTATTAGCGATCTTTTTTCTGCTGCATCGCGGCTTGAATTACGGTGTCGATTTTACTGGCGGCACGGTGATGGAAGTGCACTACCCTGCTGCGGCCAATATTGAGCAAATTCGTCAGGTGATGGATGGCGTCGGCTTAAAAGATGTCACCGTGCAAAACTTTGGTTCTAGCCAAGATGTGTTGATCCGTCTACCAGTAAAAAAAGAGCTGTCGATTGCGCAACTCTCCGAGAAAATTTCAGGCGCCTTAAAAACGGCGGACGCCGGGGCAGAAATCCGCCGCGTTGAGTCGGTGGGCTCGCAAGTTGGTGAAGAACTCTATGAAAATGGCGCGCTCGCCTTGTTGCTAGTGTGTGCAGGCATCATGGGCTACTTGGCGTTGCGTTTTGAGTGGCGCTTTGCGGTCGCGGCCATTATCGCCAACATGCATGACGTGATTATCATTTTGGGCTTTTTTGCTTTCTTTCAGTGGGAGTTTAACCTCACGGTATTAGCGGCGATTCTTGCGGTACTGGGTTACTCAGTCAACGAGTCTGTGGTGGTGTTTGACCGGGTTCGCGAAAACTTTAAAAAGATGCGCAAAGCCAGTGCGGTGCATGTGATCGACAATGCGATTACACGCACCATGTCGCGCACCATCATTACCCACATGATGACGCAAACCATGGTCTGCTCCATGCTGTTTTTTGGTGGCGAAACCCTGCACAACTTTTCACTGGCGCTTACCATTGGTATTTTATTCGGTATTTACTCCTCTGTTTTGGTCGCCTGCCCAATCGCGATGTGGCTTGGCGTAAGCCGTGCCAACCTCATCGGGGATAGCGAGAAAAAGCCCAAGGAAGAAGAAGTACCCGTCGCCCCCTAAGCAGCAACAACGCTTGATTTTTAGCCACTGGTGGGTACACTAGTGGCTTCTTGTTTTTAATCCCACTCTTTTGGACAACATCCCCCTCAGTTGGCAGATTGGTCTGCTGCTACTCCTGCTGTCACTGACCGCTTTCTTTTCTGTTGCTGAAACCAGCCTCATGTCGCTCAACCGTTATCGGATGCGGCATTTGGCAAAACAAGGCCATCGCGGCGCGATGCTCGCGAGCCGGCTCATTGCACAAACCGACAAAACCCTGGGTGCCATTTTGCTGGGCAACACTTTTTGCATTGTCGGCTCTTCCACCTTAGAGGTTTTCATCTCCAAGCGCTTGTTTGGCGAAGGCGATTATGTATTGATGGCAGGCTCACTCGCCATCACCTTTGCCATTTTGGTGTTTAGCGAGATTTCACCCAAGGTGATTGCGGCGGCCCACGCCGAAAAACTTGGGTTTGCCAGCAGCTATCTGTTGTATCCCTTGCTTTGGCTGTTCACCCCTGTCGTCTGGTTTGTGAATTTATTCGTCAAAGGCTTTGTGAAACTATTAGGGGTCCGCGTCAACTTTGATGAGCAGGCTTCTTCTATTACCACCGAAGAGTTGCGCAGCATTGTCAGCGATGCTGGACAATACATTCCATCGCAAAGCCGCATGATTTTGCTCAACTTGCTCGACCTAGAAGACATTATTGTGGATGACGCCATGACCGCGCATACCATGGTTGAGTTTATCGACTTGGATCACCCGGTAGAACAAATCATGGAACAGCTGGCGAGCAGTCATCACTCGCGTTTACCCGTCAGAGAAGGTGACCACGAAGACATTGTCGGCATTTTGCATGTGCGCAAAGTATTGCCATTGTTGCGCGACTTTCAAATGGGTAAACCGCCCACCAAAGCTTTATTACAAGCAGCCATGACTTTGCCTTATTATATTCCTTCGGGCACGCCGCTTTACACGCAGTTGCAACAGTTTCAAAAACGCCATGAACGCGTGGCGCTGGTGGTGGATGAATACGGTGAATTCAAAGGCCTGCTGACCTTAGAAGATATTCTGGAAGAAGTGGTGGGTGAGTTCACCACACAATCACCTGACCATGCCAGTCATTTTCATCAACACGAAGACGGCAGTTGGCTGGTCGATGGCGCGAGCTTGTTGCGCGACTTGAATCGAAAGTTGAAACTCTCACTACCTACCGATGGTCCACGCACTTTAAACGGTTTAATTCTTGAACACTTTGAAGGCATTCCAGAGCCAAACACCAGTTTTAAAATTGGTGCCCATCGACTGGAAATTCTGGATGTGCAGGATCGCATCGTCAAGCGCGTCAAAATTTATCTTTAAAAAAGCGCGACTTCTGCCGTATCAAGCCCTTGAAATTTTCAGTACAAGGCGCAAAATAGGTTCTAAGACAGGTATACAAAACTATGGTACGACCAAAGCGTGAAGGTGATCTGGCAATTGAAGCAAACATTGCCAAACCAAAAACTCCAGAGCTATTCAAGGTGATGTTGCTGAATGACGACTACACCCCGATGGAGTTTGTTGTGGCCGTGATTGAACGTTTTTTTAACAAGTCTCGTGAACAAGCGACGCAAATCATGCTCAAAGTACATACGGAAGGCATGGGCATTTGCGGCGTGTATCCCCAAGACATTGCCGAAACCAAAATGCATCAGGTGCTTGAATCCGCTCGCGAAGCGCAACACCCCTTGCAATGCGTGATTGAAGCCGCCTGACACCTGAGGTGAGGCATCTAGTGAATATCGGGCAAAACCACTGACATACTCACGATTCAAGTGTTGCTTGAAAGTGATAGCATATAACTGAGGTGATTTTGTCCCGCTTGACTCATACCACTTGAGCACAAAGCAGTAATGGCATATTGAATTTTTTAGAAAAAAGCACGATAACAATAAACGGACAAGTTTGCCGGATTACATGGATTGACTTCTATGGATGTGGCGTTTTTTGTAGTGTAGTGGATTAAGGAAAGTCATCATGATTGCTCAAGAACTTGAAGTTAGCCTGCACATGGCGTTTATGGACGCGCGACAAAAGCGTCACGAATTAATTACGGTTGAGCATCTGTTACTGGCTATGTTGGATAACCCCACAGCCGCAGAGGTATTGCGCGCCTGCGGTGCCAAATTCGACACCTTACGTAATGAACTGACGCAATACATCGAAGAACATACCCCCACTGTCGCTGGCACTGAGGAAGTAGACACCCAGCCGACGTTAGGTTTTCAGCGCGTGATTCAACGTGCCATGCTGCATGTGCAATCTTCAGGCAAAAAAGAAGTGACCGGCGCCAATGTGCTGGTTGCGATTTATGGCGAAAAAGATTCTCACGCGGTATTTTTCTTGCACCAACAAGGTGTGACCCGCCTCGACGTCGTTAACTTCATTTCGCATGGCGTCGCCAAAATTCAGGACAGTGAGCCAAAGGCATCGAGTGCTGAACAAGAAAGCGAAGGCGAGAACGTCAGCACCGGTGCGTTGGAGAGCTTCACCCTCAACCTCAATGCACAGGTCATTGCAGGCAAGATTGATCCTTTAATCGGTCGCGGCCCAGAGTTAGAGCGTGTGATCCAAACCTTATGCCGCCGCCGCAAAAATAACCCACTGCTCGTTGGTGAAGCCGGTGTGGGTAAAACCGCCATCGCCGAAGGCTTGGCCTCCCGTATTGTTAGCAATGACATTCCAGAAGTGTTGGAAAACGCCACTGTTTACTCGTTAGACATGGGCGCCTTGCTCGCCGGGACCAAATACCGTGGTGATTTTGAACAGCGTCTAAAAGCGGTGATGAAACAATTGGCCGAAAAACCAGAAGCCATTTTGTTTATTGATGAAATTCATACGTTAATTGGCGCCGGTTCTGCCAGTGGCGGCACGCTGGATGCCAGCAACCTACTCAAACCAGCGTTATCCAACGGATCGCTCAAATGCATCGGTGCGACGACCTACCAAGAGTACCGTGGCATTTTTGAAAAAGACCATGCCCTCTCACGTCGCTTCCAAAAGATTGATGTGCAAGAGCCTAGCGTGGCCGAAACCATTGAGATTTTAAAAGGCCTCAAAACCAGATTTGAAGAGCATCACAGCGTCAAATACAGTGCGAGCGCCCTAACGGTGGCGGCTGAGTTGTCTGCGAAGTACATCAACGACCGTCACTTGCCAGACAAGGCGATTGACGTGATTGATGAGGCAGGGGCTGCACAACGCATTCTGCCTAAGAGCAAACAAAAGAAAATTATTGGCAACAAAGAGATTGAAGAAATCATTGCCAAAATTGCCCGCATCCCACCCAAAAACATCTCGAGCGATGACCGCAATGCGTTAAAAACGCTAGAGCGTGACTTGAAAGCCGTTGTGTTTGGTCAGGACAAAGCGATTGAAGTATTGGCCTCAGCCGTCAAAATGGCGCGCAGCGGCTTGGGCAACAGCAGCAAACCTATCGGTAGCTTCTTGTTTGCAGGCCCCACTGGCGTTGGTAAAACCGAGGTCGCTAAACAATTGGCTTATGTGCTGGGCATTGAGCTATTACGTTTTGATATGTCGGAATATATGGAACGGCATGCGGTATCACGCTTGATTGGTGCGCCTCCGGGCTATGTTGGCTTTGACCAAGGCGGCCTGTTGACCGAGGCTGTGACGAAACAACCTTATTGCGTGCTGTTGCTGGACGAAATCGAAAAAGCGCACCCGGATATTTTCAATATTCTGTTGCAAGTAATGGATCATGGCACGCTGACCGATAACAATGGCCGCAAAGCAGATTTCCGCAATGTGACCATTATTATGACGACCAATGCGGGTGCAGAAAACTTATCTAAATCCAGCATCGGCTTTACCAACAGCAAGGATAGTACCGATGAGGCTGCGGATCTGAAACGCTTCTTCAGTCCAGAGTTCCGTAACCGTTTGGATGCCACCGTTTCGTTTGGTGCGCTCAACCAAGAAGTCATCTTGCGTGTCGTCGACAAATTCCTCATGCAACTTGAAGATCAGTTGCACGAGAAAAAAGTTGAAGTGACTTTCAGCGATGCACTGAAAGCCTATCTGGGCAAAAAAGGCTTTGATCCGCTGATGGGCGCACGTCCGATGGCTCGATTGATTCAAGACACCATTCGTAAAGCCTTGGCTGATGAATTGCTGTTTGGTCGACTCAATGATGGTGGCCAGGTGCACATCGATATTGATGAGCACGATCAAGTGAAATTAATTTTTAAAGAAGAAGCACTCTCCGTCTAGTCTGTTCTCACGTTGACACCACAGTGACATCTACTATAATGTCATTGTGGCTTTGACGCACCAGTTTGGTGCAAGATAAATATATGCTTGCCACCTCCGCTGCGGCTATTCGTTGCAGCTCAAATGAAATCAATCGCTTAGAGGTGCTCATATTGCTGGTATAGTTATTGCTGTAAAAGTAATGTAATGCCCACCAAAACGATTTTTAATGCAAAAGCTATTTTATTTTCTACATCTGCTATGTTTGTTGTTTGCCCTGCAAACAACCGCCGCCGAACCGGTGGTCACAAGCACGCTATTAGACAGCAGCTTATCAACAGTCAGCGTTGGCAATAGCAGTGATGATGGTTTATCTGCCGATTTTGGCGATATGAGTGCCTGTGTCGATATGCTCGAAATTGCCGAGGTGGATGTCGATAAAATAGTGCTACCAGGCTTTAGCTACCCTCTCCATAAAGCCAAACACCTCACCCCCGAACACCATCTCACCGCCTACCACCTGCAGCTCGGCTTCTGGCTTGATCGGCCTCCCCAATCCGCTTGATGATTGTTTAGTTGCGCGCTACGCAACACGGTAGGCGCTATTTTCATTGTTCAATAAGGTGGCTGTGGCATGATCCAATCAACTGTCACCGAAAAAGGATCGTTATGTTAAGAAATACCCGCTGGCGACAGATCGGCAAGCTATTATGCTTTTATTTATGCCTATCGCCTCTTGCCAATGCAGAAATCACTTTTGACCTAAAAACCTTGCTGGATAAAGCCGTCGATGAAAATCCGATGATGGCGGTCAGTAAAGCGCAAACCGCCGCTGCGGCGGCTGGCATCACAGCATCACGTGCGTACTTTAACCCTGATCTTGAGATCATGGGTGGCCCTGCCAGATATCGCAATGCGCCCGGCACCACGAATCAAAACTATGGCATCACGATTTCACAGCCCCTAGACTTTCCAGGCACGCGTACCTCGCGGCGCGAGCTGGCGGAGCAACAGTTTAATTACGCCGAAAAAGGCATATTCACCACCAGTTTTGATCTGCGGAATCAAATCAAACAGGCTTATCTGAATGTGTTGTTGCGTCAACAAATCCTCGGCATGTTTAGCGCCAACCTCAGCTTGTTGCAGCAAATTCAAAGCAAAGTGAAACGTAAGGTCGAAATTGGCGAAGCGCCACGCTACGAGCTAATTAAAGCGGATACTGAGTTATTAGCGGCCGAGCGCGATTACGCCAGTGCACAAACGCGGATTGAGGAAGCGAAAGCGATTTTGCGCGGCATGATCGGCAATATGCCGGACAGTTTTGAAATCAATTCGGAATTACCGACGATATCAACCCTACCCAGCGTGATCGAATTGCGGCAGTCGGCTGAAAACAACCCTTACCTGCAACAACTGTTTAGCGCCAAAGACAGCGCAGAAGCCAAGTTAAAGTTAGAGCAGGCGTTGCGCTTTCCTGGATTAACTGTGAAATCTGACTTCACGCAAGACCCCGACCTGAACACGTTTCGGGTAGGTGTGGTGCTGCCACTACCCGTATGGAATCGTCGTGAAGGCCAGATTGCGCAAGCTGCCGCCGGCATCGAAGAAGCCGACGCCAACATTAAGTTGCAACAACAGGTGCTGCGCAAAGAAATCGATAGCGCTTATCAACGCACGGTGATCGCCAGCAACCAGCTCAAAGCGTTTGAGAATGGCTTACTCAATCAATCTGAAGCCACGCTTAGTCGGGCGGAAGCCGCTTATAAATTCGGAGAACGTGGCATTCTGGAATACCTAGATGCGCAACGCGTCAATCGTGATGTCAGACGTGACTATCTGATTGCCAAATTTGATTATTTTTTTAGTGTATTGCAAATCGAACGCTTCATCGGTTCGGATTTGGTTCAACCGTAAGGGGATGGTGATGTCTCGTATTGTATGTTCAACATTATTGGTTGCCGCACTGGCAACCACATTTAGCGGCTGTAGTGAAAAACCAGCGCCTGTCCAAGAGACGAAAGAAGTCGTAGATCCCAGCTTGGTCAGCTTAACCAAAGAATTAGAAGCGACGGTAAAAACCGGTGCAGTATCTGAGCAATTGTTCATTGATACCTTGCGCATCCCCGGACGCATTCAGGTGGATGAGCACTTTGAATCCAGAGCTGGCGCCTCGATCACGGGCCGCATCAGCACTCTGGATGTCAACTTAGGGGATGAAGTAAAAGCAGGACAACGCTTGGCCACTATTAAAAGCACTGAATTGGCGCAGTACCAACTCAGCTACATCAAAGCCAGCCAACAAATGCAGCTACAAACCAAAGCCGTTGACCGGGCAAAACAGTTGCTAGAGGCCGATGTGATTAGTTTGGCAGAATTGCAACGTCGCGAGGGCGAGCTCAATGCGGCGAACGCCGAATTAAATGCCGCACGCGATCAGTTACAAGTGCTGGGCATGGCGCCTAGCAATATTGCGCAACTGGGCTTGCAAAACAGTGGTATGTCCACCAGCCAGGTCAATTCTAAAATTGCCGGTACCGTGATTGCGCGCAAAGCCAGATTAGGGCAAGTCGTGGCCCCGGCTGAGGAATTGTTTGTCGTTGCAGATTTGTCTCACGTTTGGGCAGTCGCAGAGATTCCTGAGCAACAAATTGCGCACATTAAAGAAGGGCAATCCATCAATATTGAAGTGCCTGCACTGGATGATGCAGAGCTCACCGGCACGCTGGCCTTCGTCGGCGATATTGTGGACCCAGCGACACGCACTGTGATGGCGCGCGCCAATATCAGTAACGACAAGATGTTGTTGAAGCCGGACATGCTGATTACCATCTTGCTCGAAGCGAAGCCTCAAAAGGTCATCGCGATCCCCTCTACCGCAGTGGTCAGAGAAAACAACGCCGACCATGTGTTTGCACAAACGCTCAAATCCAAACAATACAAATTGTTACCCGTGACGTTGGGCCGCACCTACGCAGACAAAAGAGAAGTCTTACAAGGCTTGCAACCCGGTGACCAAATCGTGCTCGATGGCGCTTTTCACGTCAATAACGAACGTAAGCGCAAGGAAATGGAGTAAAGCATGATTGAGTCGTTAATTAGAGGCGCGCTCAAGCAGCGCCTCATTGTGTTAGTGCTCGCCATCGGGCTGGTATTTGCAGGCTTGTTTGCCGTCAAAAAACTATCGGTGGATGCGTTTCCTGATGTCACCAATGTGCAGGTGATGATTGCAACACAAGCCACTGGAAAATCCCCAGAAGAGGTAGAGCGTTTCATCACGGTGCCGCTTGAAATCGCCATGACCGGCCTCCCCGGCCTGACCGAAATGCGCTCAGTCAATAAAAATGCGCTATCGCTGATTACGCTGGTTTTTACCGACAGCACCAATGTGTATTTTGCACGGCAACTGGTGATGGAAAGACTGATGGAGGTCATGGAGCGCATGCCGCAAGGCGTGACGCCGATTCTGGGACCCGTCTCGACCGGCCTCGGCGAAGTCTATCAATTTACGCTGGATAAACCGGAAGATGGCAAAAAAGAACTCAGCCGCGAAGACCTGACTGAGCGACGCGCGATCCAAGACTGGGTGGTGCGTCCATTGCTGCGCGGTATTCCGGGCGTGGCCGAAATCAACTCGCAAGGCGGCTATGTCAAACAATACCAGGTGCTGGTCAACCCTGACCGCATGACGCACTTTTCGATTAAGCTCAAAGACGTGTATGAGGCGCTGGCGCGAAACAACGCCAACAGTGGCGGCGGTATTTTGCCGCATTACGCCGAGCAATATCTGATTCGCGGTGTCGGACTGGTGCAAAATCTGGATGACATACGCAACATGGTGCTGAAAGAGGTGAATGGGATTCCGGTCTACATCCGCGATGTCGCCGAAGTCACCATTGGTCATGAGGTGCGGGTTGGGGTCGTGCTCAAAAATGGCGACACCGAATCGGTCGGTGGCATTGTGATCATGATGCGTGGCGGCAACGCTAAAGAAGTGGTCAGCCGGATCAAAGCCCGCGTTGAAGAAATCAACAGCAAGGGCATGCTGCCACACGGGCTGCAAATTGTGCCTTACTATGACCGAAGTGAGCTGGTAGACGCGGCACTGCACACCGTCACCAAAGTGCTGATTGAAGGCATTATTCTGGTGGTGATCATTTTGTTCCTGTTTTTGGGGGACGTGCGCTCTAGCCTGATTGTGGTTGGTACACTCGTGCTGACGCCATTAATTACCTTTATGGTCATGAATCACTATGGCATTTCTGCCAACCTGATGTCACTTGGCGGCCTTGCGATTGCGATCGGCTTGATGGTGGATGGCTCGGTGGTGGTGGTTGAAAATACCTTTCACCATTTAGGCCATCGCAAAGGTGAGAGCAGAATTCGTGTCGCGCTCGAAGCCGCCACCGAAGTGGCGACCCCGGTGCTGTTCGGGGTGGGTATCATCATCTTGGTATTTTTACCTTTGATGACACTAGAAGGCATGGAAGGCAAAATGTTTGCGCCATTGGCTTATACCATTGCCATTGCGCTGTTCGTCTCGCTAGTGTTATCGCTGACCATGACGCCCGCGTTGTGCTCTTACATTCTCAAAGGGGGGAGTGGCGAGGACACGCGGCTCATCCAAGCCATCAAACGGCCTTATTTATCAGCACTCAACTGGGTGCTCAAGAATGAGAAAAAAACCATTCTGGCTTCGGCACTGGTGTTTGTCGGCACCCTGGCGCTGTTTCCATTTCTGGGCACGTCATTCATCCCAGAAATGAAAGAAGGCTCCATTGTGCCCGGCATTAACCGGGTACCCAATATCTCACTTGAAGAGTCCATGAAAATGGAAAACAAAGCGATGAAATTGATCATGGAGCAAGTGCCTGGCGTGAAGTCAGCCATCTCTGGGCTGGGTCGCGGCGAGAGTCCGGCCGATGCGCAGGCGCAAAATGAGTCCACGCCAATTATCAGCCTGAAACCACGTGACCAATGGCCAGCGGGCTGGACCCAGGATGATATCGGCGAAAAAATGCGTGCAGTGCTCGAAAAGAATATTCCGGGCGTGCAAATCATCATGGCGCAGCCGATTTCTGACCGTGTCGACGAACTACTGACCGGGGTGCGTGCCGATGTGGCGGTGAAAATTTTTGGGGAGGACCTCGATACGCTGAAGCAAAAGGCGGATGAAATCGCCAGAATTTCAGGCAGCGTCAAAGGCGCGACAGAGATCAAGGTAGAGAAGGTCTCCGGACAACAATACCTAAACATCACCATTGATCGGCAAGCAATTGCCCGCCATGGCATCAATGCATCCGATGTCCATGACGTCATCGAAACAGCGATTGGCGGTAAAATCGCCACCGAGATTTTTGAGGGGCAACGACGCTTCTCAGCAGCGGTGCGATATCCAGAGTCGTTCCGCAACGACGAAGAAGCGATTCGTAATATCATGCTCACCTCCCCTAATGGCTCCCGCGTGGCGCTGGAAGACTTAGCAGACATCGAAGTCAAAGATGGGCCGGCGCAAATTAGTCGCGAGTTGGCCAAGCGCCGTATCGTCATCGGCGTCAATGTTAAAGACCGTGATCTGGGCGGTTTTGTGGCTGAGCTGCAACAAGTGCTCGGTCAGAAACTGCAATTACCGGATGGCTATTATCTGGAGTATGGCGGTCAGTTCCAAAATATGGAGCGCGCGATGGGCCACTTGATGATCATCATTCCAGTGACGATTGCCGCGATTTTCTTCCTATTGTTCTTGTTGTTCCAGTCGCTACGGTTCGCCACCATGATTATTTTGGTGTTGCCGTTTGCCTCTATTGGTGGCGTCATTGCACTGTTTGTCACCGGTGAGTACTTATCCGTGCCTGCCTCGGTCGGCTTTATTGCCTTATGGGGGATAGCGGTATTGAATGCGGTGGTCCTGGTGTCGTACATTCGCACCTTGCGTGAAGAGGGCATGGAGCAGCTAGAGGCGATCCGTAAAGGTTGCGCACAGCGCTTCCGGCCAGTCATGATGACGGCCACAGTGGCTATGTTAGGCTTGGTACCGTTCTTGTTTGCCACCGGGCCTGGCGCAGAAGTGCAGCGCCCCTTGGCGATTGTGGTGATCGGCGGCCTGATTACCTCCACCTTGCTGACCCTGATTGTCGTGCCTACACTCTATCGTAAGTTTGAAGAGCGTCAGATAGAGGCATAATGCCAATCGAATAAGATGATGCGCAAAAGGATATTTTTATGAAAGAGATCAAAGCAGTCATACAACCTGCAAGGTTGGCCAAGATACGCTCTGCGTTGCGTAACATCAAAGGCTTTCCCGGTATGTCTGTCAGTAAAATGGAAGGCTGTGGCCCGCACTTGCAAAAGCCAAGCGTCGGCGTCAGGGAAGAGCTGACCGACTACAGCCCCAAAGTATATATCTACATGGTGGTGCCGGATGACTTGGTGGAGGGCGTATTACAGACCATCGTTGAGGTTGGTCACACCGGCAATATCGGGGATGGCATCGTGTGGGTGACCCCGGTTGAACGCATGATCCGCTTATCTGAGCAGATCATGGTGCTGGACTAGATGCATGGAACTGGTCTAAATCTATGGCGCTAGGCTAAATAAGAGAACGCCAGTCCAGCCCCGATTGCTGGCTGGCGATTTGTACCCAATCACGCTCACAGTGAAGCACCTCACTCAGGGCTTGCTGGGCTAGGGTGGGGGTATTATTTTTTTCACTCAAATGCGCTGCAACCAGATGTTTGAGTTTACGGTTGTCGAGTTTTGCTAGCAGCTGGGCACTGGATTGATTATCTAGATGCCCTAGCCAACCACCGACCCTTTTTTTCAGCGAGTAGGCATAAGGTCCATTGCGCAACATCTCTAAATCATGATTGCACTCCAGCAATAAACCATCACAAGCTTGCAGCATCAGCACAATATGTGGCGTCACACTGCCGACATCTGTTAACACGCCAAACTTACGCACGCCATCACTAAACACAAACTGTGCGGGCTCACGCGCGTCATGCGGCACCGGATAGGGGTGTACCTCAATTTCTTGTAACGCAAACACGGTATGTGCATCGACAATGTTGAGCTTTACCGATTGCGACGCTGCAGGCAAATAACGCTGGCACATACTCAAGGTGCCATGGGTGAGCCACACCGGAATCTGGTAGCGCGCCGCGAGCTTGAATGCACCGCGGGCATGGTCATCATGTTCGTGGGTGACCAAGATGCCGGTGAGTTGCTCTGGCTGTCGCTGCAGCCTGGCCAGGCGTTGCACCGTCTCCTTAACGCTAAAGCCGCAGTCGAGCAAAAGCCGGGTTTCCCCGGCCTCGATCAGCGTGGCATTGCCTGCACTGCCACTGCCTAGTGATGCAAATTGCACTTCAGCCTCAAACTATTTCAGCTGTTCATACAGCAATGAAATAATCCGGTTTGCAGTGGTGGAGGTGTTGCGTTTGTTGTCTGAGGTCAGCACATAGACATCTGTGGTGTCATCTGCGTTTTCTAGCACTTGAATATGGTACTGCTTGCTAGACTTGTCGCCGTCGGCGGTGCCTTTCCAGAACTTGGTTTTATCGCCTGGTTTAACATCTGCAGGCGCTGCCGATTTTTCATCCTCATCGCTACCCCAGAACTTCAAACGCTCCAGCAAGCCTTTTTTCTGCTTGATCGGGTCCTCTGCATCTGTATCAGCATACCGTACGTAAAAAATACCTTCTGAGCGGTTTTTGTCTTCGGTAACAAAACCGATGCGATCCAGTGCCAAGCCCACCCGACGCCAACCGCGATCAAAAGGCTCGTTCAACTTCAAGGTCACGCTCTGATCAGATTCTTTAATCACATCTGCACGTTTATCAGAGGCTGCTTGTGTCATCACCTGTTCTGCTTTTTGCTCATCTAGACCCAGTTTCACCATCATGCGGCGCAGCAATTCTGCATCCAGATCCGCATCAAACTCCTGTCCGGCATTATTTTTGGCATCTGCGGCGTTTGCGCGGTAGCCGGTATCAATCACCCCAAGCTGCGTCGTCACGTAGTTTTTACCATCATCGGGGGCGCCAGCAACGGTGCGATGAGTCATGTAAATCTCAGTGGTACCGTCTTTTTCACCGCGTTCGATCCGCGTACGGAATTTGCGTCTATCTGCAAAGCCAGATAATTTATCCAACCAGGCATCAAACTTCTCGCCATAGCCACGATTATCTTCTTTTGGCTTGATCGCATCCGATTGCAACCATTCCGTTTCAATCACACCGACTTCAGGATTTTCAACTTTGACAGCAAAGCCTTGATCCAGCCAGAAATCACGCACAATCGGCCACACTTTTTCGGCGGGGGCATTGACCACTAACCAACGCTGCGAGCCGGCTTTGACCATGCGCACGTTTTTCATATCGGCTAACACCGGTTGCGGGCCGTTCTGTTCCTGTGCGTCTTGGTTCTGGCTGTAGGCTGAATAACTGGTACTGCCCGGCACGTTGTAGGTGCTACTGGTGCGTACGGTGGTCAAATCAGGGGGAACCTCAAGCGGCTTGGAGCGACCAGCGCCCTTGTAATCTGAACTATTGTTCAGAAACGGGATGGAATCACACGCGGCCAGCGCCGTGACTAGACTGAGCAGCACTGCCCGTTGTACCCAAACATGACTCATGTATTTCACTTATCTCACCCTAAATTAATCTTCACACCATCAAGCGGCAATGTCAGCCTGCTGCATGGCGTTGCGTAATACTTCATGATATTGGCTAGACAAATTCACTAGCGGCAAACGAATGCCGGTGCCAATCAAACCCATTTGCTGTAGTACCCATTTCACCGGAATCGGGTTCGCTTCCACAAACAACTTCTGGTGCAATGCAAACAATTTTGCGTTACATGCGATGGCAGCGGCCACATTGCCATTGAGTGCATGCACGCACATGTCATGCATCAGTGTTGGCGCCACATTGGCCGTGACCGAGATCACGCCCTTGGCGCCTAACAACATCAGCGGCATCGCCGTCGCATCGTCACCACTATAAACGGCGAAGTCTGCAGGCTTGCGCAGCAACAAGTCTGTGCCACGCTCAATGCCCCCTGTTGCATCTTTAATACCGACAATGTTTGGCAACTGCGCCAAACGTAACACGGTATCATTGCTCAGATCGCATCCAGTGCGTCCAGGCACATTGTATAAAATTTGGGGAATATCGACAGCCTCAGCCACCGCTTTAAAATGCTGATACAAGCCTTCTTGTGAGGGCTTGTTGTAATAAGGCGCCACCAGTAGGCAAGCATCTGCACCCAAACTCTTGGCCTTGGCGGTCAATTCAATCGCTTCAGCCGTTGAGTTCGCCCCAGTGCCGGCAATCACCGGCACGCGTTTAGCCACATGCTCAATGGTCGTTTTAATCAACAGACAATGTTCATCGACAGTGACCGTAGGCGACTCGCCAGTCGTACCGACAATCACAATGCCATCGGTACCAGCATCGACATGCACGTCGATCAACTTTTTGAGCGCGTCCAGATCCAAACGACCATCTTCAAACATCGGAGTAACGATTGCGACCAAACTGCCCGTAAACATACCTAGCGCCATTTAATAATAAAGCGAATATTTTAACTGATTATGCGGCCGAACGCCAAAGAAGCCATGCGGCCGCATCGCCCAGGCCGACCAAACCATGGCCAAACATGGATTCAGTTATAATGATATTTTTCGCTATTAACATTGAATCTCGCCTCGACAACCGCAAATGCAGACCTCCAGTCGACACCATCAGCTGACCACGACGGCAGATGCCGCCAATCAATCGGAAGCAGCGCGCATTGCGCAGATTGATGCGTTGTTGCCGCAAACACAGTGTCGCCAGTGCGGATATGCAGGCTGCAAACCCTATGCCACAGCCATTGCGAGAGGCGAAGCTGAAATCAACCAGTGCCCGCCGGGCGGAGAGATTGGCCTGCGCGCGCTGGCAGACTTGTTACATCGCCCTTATGTGCCTTTAAATCCTGCACATGGTGTAACCAAAGCCAAAATGGTCGCCGTGATCGATGAGACGACCTGCATCGGTTGCACCTTGTGCATCAGCGCTTGCCCGGTAGATGCGATTCTCGGCGCATCAAAACAAATGCATACGGTGATTGGGCAACTGTGCACGGGCTGTGAACTGTGCCTGCCGCCCTGCCCGGTGGATTGCATCGAGATGCAAGTGGTGGATGGCCGGCCAATGGCCATGAACGCCGAAGAGTCCGACCTAGCAAGACAGCGCCATACCCAGCGACTGCACCGACTAGCGCTTGAAAATGATCAAAAGCGCCAAACTAATCACACCGAGTCCTCCTCTAAGGATACGACAGAGAACATTAAAAAACTGGCGATGGCCGCCGCCATCGCTCGTGTCAACGCGCAAAAAGCTTAATAGCTGACCCATGAATGATGCCATGTTATGAACGCACAAAAAAGACTCGCTATTTTTGAACGGCTGGCGCAAGCCATCCCAGATCCAACGACAGAACTTGAACACAGCTCTACCTTTGAACTATTGATTGCAGTCATCTTATCGGCACAAGCGACCGACAAAGGCGTCAATATTGCCACGCGGAAATTATTTAAAGTCGCCAACACACCGCAAGCTATTCTGGATTTAGGTTTAGCCGGATTAGAAAGTTATATCAAAACCATCGGCCTTTACCATGCCAAAGCCAATAATGTTCTCAAGTGCTGCCAGCAACTGGTAGAGCTACATGGCGGCGAAGTGCCAGAGAGCCGAGCTGCACTCGAGGCACTGGCTGGTGTGGGTCGCAAAACGGCTAACGTGATTCTAAACACGGCCTTTGGTCAGCCGACAATTGCAGTCGACACGCATTTGTTTCGCGTCGGCAACCGCACCAAACTAGCGACGGGTAAAAATGTGCTACAGGTTGAGCAGCGCTTTTTAAGCCTCACGCCGAAACAGTTTCTGCGAGATGCGCATCATCTGTTGATTTTGCATGGTCGTTATACCTGCACTGCGCGCAGCCCCAAATGTGGCGATTGCTGTATCGCCGACTTATGTGAATTTCACGACAAACAACTACGTCCGGTAAAACCACCGGCAGAGAGTTAACCATGGCTTTATTCAACCCCAGCCGCGACGAGGTTCGTCAGTTTTTCTTTGATGCTTGGGCCAAATTCAAGCAACAGCAGACGCTCACCCCCCTGGAAAAAATGGCGGTAGGCATTGTGCATATGCATCCTGAATACCATGCCACACTGGATCATCCCGAGCAATCTCTCGAACAAGCCTACTTCCCAGAAATGGGTGAAACCAATCCTTTCTTGCACATGAGCTTGCACCTGTCGATACAAGAGCAGATCAGCATCAATCAACCTATAGGCATCACGCAGGCTTACGGCAACCTGTGCACAAAGTTTCAAGAAGAGCATGAAGCCCAACACGCCTTACTCGAATGTCTAGCTGAAACAATCTGGCTGGCACAGCGCCAACAAACCGGGCTGGATGCTGCGCATTATCTGCAACTCATTGAACAGCGCGCCGGTATTGCCCCTTCAAGCTGAATTATGCTTCAATGACTGCCATGGCGACGAATCCACATGACTGGCTCAATGAGCATGGCGACTATTTATATCGATTTGCACTAGCGAGATTGCGCAATCCACATCAAGCAGAAGATGTGGTGCAAGAAACACTGCTTGCCGCGATCAAAAACCCAAACTATGCCGCGCAATCTAGTCCCCGCACCTGGCTCACAGGGATCTTAAAACACAAAATCATCGACTGCATGCGTAAGCAAGTACGCGAAATACCCGCCTCAGAACTCCTCACCGAAGAGGATGCCAATATGGATGAATTTTTCGACAACACTGGCCACTGGGCAGAAAAACCAGTAGCTTGGGACATCCCACAAGACGCCTTGCAGCAAAAGCAATTTTTACAGATATTGCAGCAATGCATGACGCGGCTACCGCAAAAACTAGCAGCCATTTTTACCATGCGAGACGTGGATGAAATGGAGAATGAAGAAATTTGTAAGGCATTGAATATCACTGCGACCAATGCATGGGTAATGTTATACCGTGCTCGCATGGGACTACGAAAATGTCTTGAAATGCATTGGTAACACGTGAAAGTGAAACGGAAAAAGAGATGTTGAATTGCAAACGAACCAGCGTATTGGTCTCGCAATCACTTGATCGCCCGCTCACTTGGCGTGAGCGCTGGGCAGTCAGGTTGCATTTGCTGATTTGTGTGTATTGCCGCCGCTTTGCACAACAACTTCAGTGGATTCGCCGCGCAATGCAGGGTTGGCAACAGCAAGTGGCCGAAGATAGCGAAGTTGCGTTGTCACAAGACGCACGGGACCGCATTACACAACAACTGGACAAGTTTTACTGATGTCCACTTTTAAACCCTGATTTAAAAAGGAACCAACATGACGACACATAAAATGACTTTCATCTCTGGCGCGATTGCTTTATCGATTGCTGCAGCTGCAGCGCAGGCAGGCAACAATCCCTTTGAACTTAAAACACTGGCTCAAGGCTATCAAGTGGCTGATGCAACGGACGCAAAAGGCAAAGAAGGTAAATGTGGCAGCGGTAAATGTGGCGCAAACATGAAGAAAATGAAAGACTCTAACGGCGGCGCCGACAAAATGAAGGAAGGCTCCTGCCATCATGAAAAAGCCAAAGAAGGCAGCTGCTCAGCGGACAAAATGAAAGAAGGGAGCTGCTCTGCTGAAAAAATGAAAGAAGGTTCTTGCCACGCTAACAAATAACGGATAAAAACAGCATCATGGCGCAGCAATCGGATATTTGTGGTGCAGGCCTGGGGTTAAAGCGCGAATGGCTGCCCCAATTAAAGCAGCAACACGGCCAGCCAAGTCTTGAGCGCTTGCAGTTTTTAGAGATCGCCCCCGAAAACTGGATACAGGCCGGCGGTAAATATGCTGCCGAACTCGACTGGCTAACCCAACATTATCCGATTGCTTGCCATGGTTTGTGTTTATCCTTGGGCGGACCGGATCCGCTAAATGTCGGCTTTCTCAAACAAGTGAAACAGTTTTTAGCCGATTTTGAGATTCCGCTGTACACCGAACATTTAAGCTATTGTAGCGACACCTCCAATGGCTACATTTATGATTTGCTGCCGATTCCCTTTACATCAGAAGCCGTCCACTATGTCGCGCAACGCATCCGACAAACCCAAGACATTCTCGAGCGCCGTATTGCGGTAGAAAATGCTTCTTTTTATGTGGCCGCCCCCATCGCCGACATGGATGAAATCATTTTTATCAATGCCGTATTAAGTGAGGCTGACTGCGACTTGCATTTGGATATTAATAATGTGTATGTAAACAGTGTTAATTTTGGCTTTGATCCCTATGCATTTTTAAACCAACTGCCGGCTGAGCGCATTGTGTACGGCCATATGGCGGGCCACTTACAAATCGAGGACCGTGTATTGGTGGACACGCATGGCGAGTCGATTATTGATCCAGTCTGGCAATTGCTATCGCATGCCTATGACCATTTAGGTGTGTTTCCGACGTTGCTAGAGCGAGATACCAACATCCCACCCTTAACGTCGCTCATGCAAGAGGTGAATCGCATCGCTGAACTGCAACAAACGATGCCTCCTAAAAGCCAACCGATCAGGCGCAAGGTGGCCTGATGCTGCCATTTCAGGCTTACCAGCACGCATTTACTGCGCATTTGCGTGACCCCAAGCGCCACGACAAACCCGACGGCGTCAATGATCAACGCATGCGCATTTACCGCGAGATTGTCTTTAATAATTTTTTAGCCAGTGTGCGTGCTTGTTTTCCAGTCCTTAGCCAGTTACTTGGCAAACGTCGTTTTGGCAAGCTGGTTCGGGCATGCTTCTACGCGCAACCCTTTGAAAGCCCCCTATTCGCGGATATTCCCAAAACGTTTGTCGATTATTTACAAACAGGCACGTTGCCGAATGTAGACATCCCTGCCTTTGCCGCGCAATTAGCCCATTATGAATGGGTGGAACTTGCCGTCAGTCGACAAGTAGAAACGCATCATGACGCCACCATTAGCACGCAAATCACCACCCCGGATGGACTGCGCCCATGCGTGCTGAAATTACCAGAGGTGCACCGTTTATTAGATTATGATTATCCAGTGCAATGCATTTCAAAAAAAAATGCGCACCCCACACCAGAAGCCACGTTTTTATTGGTGTATCGCACACCTGACTATCAGGTGCGGTTTATCCAGTTAAACGTAATCACCTTTCAATTACTGCAGCAATTTCAGGCGAACACTACAAGCGCATTGGATCACCTGACCACGTTAGCACACTCCCTGCCACACCTACCTGCAGCCTCGATCATCGAGTTTGGTTTACAAACCTTGCATACTTTGCATCAGCAGCAAGCGCTTTGCGTCAAATCTCCTTACCCGCTACTTGAAACTTTGCCGCTTTAAAACGACCACCACCACGCGCATCGCACTACCTTTCATCGCTGAAAGCATCCGCTCACGACATAAATACAACTTTTTTGTCAAAAACGACACAATGAGCAAGGAATTTTTATCGCGATAATGTTAGTGAATCCAGTTATTCGTAGGAAACTGGTAAAATGGTCGCTATAAAATATTTACATTTACTTAATTATGCAAAATTCTCTCGCCAAAGAAGCCCTAAAACAATTTCGAATTATTTTCGGCACCGTCAGACAACATTTTAGAGAAATTGAAGCCTCTTGCGGCATCTCTGGCTCTCAGCTTTGGCTGTTGCATGAAATTGCAACGCATCCAGAATTAGGCGTTTCCCGTTTGGCAGAAAACCTAGCCATTCACCAGTCGACCTGTAGCCTGTTGGTTGAAAAGCTGGTTAAAAAAAATCTGGTCGAAAAACAGCGCCTAAGCGAAGATCAACGAAAAGTAGGATTGATCGTGACGGCGGAGGGCTATAGTGTGTTGGCCAAAGCGCCGAAACCGGTGGATGGTATTTTGCCGCAAGTGCTTGCCACGTTAGATATTGATACGCTGCAAAACTTAAACCTCTCGCTCAATTTAGTCATCGGCAAGCTAGATGCACAATCCAATACACTCGGTGCCCACCCGCTCTCAGACCTTTAAGATGGATGCTCAACCCATATAAAAAGCCGGCATTCGCCGGCTTTTTATATGGGTGTTTGATCAGGCAACAGCGTCTAAATCGTTAGTCACCAAATACCGCTGACTCTCTTGCTGCAGCCAGTTTGACCACCTCTGCTTTGCTGGCATTATCCATGTCCCACCATAAGCGAATTTCATCCAGGGTCCTGAAGCAACCCTGACAGAAACCGGTCTCCTCATCCATACTGCATACCCCTACGCAAGGGGATTGAACTTCTAATTCAGACATAGCGATTCCTCTCGTTCTGACTTAGCTCAAGGCGCCGTGGCAGTTTTTGAAACGCTTGCCCGAACCACATGGACAAGGGTCATTACGGCCAACACGCACGCCTTCTGGCAAATCTTGCGCGGAGGCTGCCGCCTCGCCGGTGTTGGTGAGCGCAGAGTCATAATCCGTATGCTGGTACTGAACATTACCGACCTCTGCAGCACGCATGGCTTCCTCGGCGCGACGCTCTTCAGCCTCTAGCTCCTCACGCGAACGCACTTGGACTTGCATCGTAATTTTAGTGACTTCGCTCTTGACGGTATTGAGTAGAGACTCAAACAACTCAAAGGCTTCACGCTTATATTCTTGCTTAGGATTTTTTTGCGCATAAGAACGCAAATGAATCCCTTGACGCAAGTGATCTAACGCAGCCAAATGCTCACGCCAGTGATTATCCAAGCTCTGCAACATCACTGCGCGTTCGAAGTTGCGCATATTATCATTGCCGGCCATCGCCTCTTTGCCTGCATAACTCTCGTTAGCCGCATTTAACACGCGCTCACGCAGTGTTTCTTCGTGCAAATCAGGATTGCTTTCCAGCCACTCACCCACAGGTAACGGCATGTTCAGCTCTTCTTGCAAGGCTTGCTCTAAGGCAGCGATGTCCCATTGCTCCTCGACACTGCCCGGCGGAATATGCGTATTAAATAAGCTGTTGATCACATCTTCACGCATGGCACGGATCGTCTGACCGACATCGACAGATTCGAGTAATTCATTGCGCTGCTCGTAAATCACTTTACGTTGGTCATTAGAGACATCATCATATTCGAGCAATTGCTTACGAATATCAAAGTTGCGACCTTCGACCTTACGTTGCGCATTCTCAATCGCACGTGTCACCATGGCATGTTCAATGGCTTCGCCTTCTGGCATATTCAAACGCGTCATAATCGCAGCCACGCGCTCGCCTGAGAAAATGCGGAGTAACTGATCTTCTAAAGACAAGTAAAAACGACTTGAACCGGGATCGCCTTGACGGCCAGAACGGCCACGCAGCTGATTATCGACACGACGTGACTCATGACGCTCGGTGCCAATGATATGCAAACCACCTGCCGCCAATACCGCATCATGCCGTTGTTGCCACTCAGCTTTAATCTGAGCAATTTTAGTTTCTTTGTCGGCATCACTCAAACTTGCATCATGACGGATGGCGTGCACTTCACCTTCAGAGTTACCGCCCAACACAATATCAGTGCCGCGACCAGCCATATTGGTTGCGATTGTGATCATGCCGGGACGTCCCGCCTCAGCGACGATGGTAGCTTCGCGCTCATGCTGTTTGGCGTTTAACACTTGGTGATCCAGCTTGGCCTGCGTGAGCAACTGTGAAATAAGTTCTGAATTCTCAATCGATGTCGTACCCACCAGCACTGGCTGACCTTTGGCCTGACATTGCTTGATATCTTCAATCACCGCCTTGTATTTTTCCATGCCAGTGCGATACACCTTGTCCATCGCATCTGCGCGCTGCACGGGTCTATGGGTTGGAATCACGACCGTTTCCAACGCATAAATCTGATTAAACTCGTAGGCCTCGGTATCCGCTGTCCCCGTCATGCCACTCAGTTTTTGATACATACGGAAGTAATTTTGGAACGTGATAGAGGCCAGCGTCTGGTTCTCTTTCTGAATGGTAACGCCTTCTTTAGCTTCGACCGCTTGATGCAGACCATCTGACCAACGACGCCCAGGCATCATACGGCCAGAAAACTCATCGACAATCACAATCTCATTGTTACGCACCACATAATGCTGGTCACGGTGATAGAGATTTTGTGCGCGCAACGAAGCATACAAGTGATGCACCAAGGTAATATTCGCCGGCTCATACAAACTTGAACCAGCGGTTAACAGGCCACTTTGTTCAAGCAGCTGCTCTGCATGTTCGTGCCCCACTTCACTCATGGTCACGCTCTGTGCTTTTTCATCCACCCAGAAATCGCCCTCACCGTCTTCGACTTGCTGGCGGACTAACTGCTTGGCCACTTCATTAATCGCACCGTATAAATCAACGCTATGCTCAGCTTGACCAGAGATGATCAAGGGCGTGCGTGCTTCATCAATCAAGATGGAGTCTACTTCATCGACCAAAGCATAATGCAAAGGACGCTGCACGCGCTCTTCTTTGCTAAACACCATGTTGTCACGCAAGTAGTCAAAACCAAACTCGTTATTGGTGCCGTAAGTAATGTCTGCGGCATAGGCTTGTTGTTTGGCATCATGCGGCATTTGCGACAGATTGATACCAACGCTTAACCCTAAAAAGTTGTAGAGTTGCCCCATCCATTCCGCATCGCGCTTGGCAAGATAATCGTTCACGGTGACCACATGCACGCCTTTACCGGTCAGCGCATTTAAGTAGGTAGGAAGGGTCGCGACCAGGGTTTTACCCTCACCGGTACGCATTTCAGCAATTTTGCCAGCATTCAGCACCATGCCGCCAATCAGCTGCACATCGAAGTGACGCATGCCCAATGCACGCTTGCTGCCCTCTCGCACCACGGCAAACGCTTCGGGGAGCAACTTATCTAAGGATTCGCCATTGGCGTAACGTTGTTTAAACGCTTCGGTTTTTGCCCGCAACTCTTCATCGCTCAATGCCTGGGTGGCAGGCTCTAATGCATTGATTTGTTTGACGGTTTGTTGATACTGTTTGACCAGTCGATCATTGCGACTGCCAAATAATTTTTTAAACAACGAGGCTAACATGAGTCACACCGATTTCCGCAAGCGCGGGGTTAAATTGGAATAAAGCGAGATTGTATAAGATATAGCGTGAGGTTGTCTCAATTATTGCACGTCAGATCTGGATTTACCTTAGGAATGATTCCTCAGGTATTCTCTGGGATCCAGCGGGTTGCCATTGAGACGAATTTCATAGTGTAAATGCGGGCCCGTAGAGCGACCAGTACTGCCAATCAAGGCGATCTTCTGCCCTTTCATGACGCGGTCACCTGGCTTTACCAACAACCTGGAGTTGTGCGCATAACGGGTTTCGAGGCCTGAGCCGTGGTCAATCTTCAACAAATTGCCATAATCCGGTGTTTGTACGGCAGTGATGACAATCCCGTCCGCCGCTGCGAATACCGGCATGCCCACAGATGCCGGAAAGTCGAGCCCCTCATGAAACGCCCTATGTCCACTCATGGGATCAATCCGCCAGCCATAACTGGATGAACTGTAAGCCGCTTCGACCGGGCTGCTGTTAGGCAGCATCTCGCGCAACACACTTTTCTGGAGCAATTTTGCTTCAATCTTGCCTTGAAACGCATCACGAAAATCCAGATCAGCCGACATTTGCTCAATGGTGGCTTTTAAATCTTCTTCACTCAATGGGGAGTCTTTCACCAACGGCCCACCTTGACCTAATGGTGCACTCGTCGGCACTTCGTTCACCAAGGTTCGCTCATTGATCGGCTCGGCAGTAGATCTGACACCTGCCAATTTCGATAAGCGCTGATTCTGCGCATCTAGTCGCAGTATCCGTGCTTGCAATTCACCAATCTGCTTGGCATAAGCATCTAAATGACTTTGGGTCGATAACATCGCACCACGCAGGTGCGGAGGCAACATCGCCTTAACGCCTTGCGACTTGATAACCTGCTGTGGCGTAATAAATAATAAGGTTAATACCACTGGCACTAACACCAACGCCAACGCGATCCCTACGCTTTCAAACATGCCCAGCGTTTTGGGCTTCGCCATTTTTTCTGAAACAATAATGATATTAATCATGCTAAGAACTCTCGCTATTCACCGGCGGATCCATGGCAAGCCAACGATCACAGCCTAGGTGGTGTACAATATTCATGCATTCTGTAGACAATCCGCCATGTTCAAAATCAATCAGATTTTCAAGCATCACAACGATCTCAAGCCGCTGTTACAAGAAGCGGATGATCGGCAGCATTTACAGCAATGTTGGTCTGCAGTTGCCCCGGAACTCGCCAAGCTTTCACACGTATTGGCACACCATGATGGTGCACTCACCATCGCCGTGCACTCCGGCGCGGTGGCCAGCAGAATCAGGTTAATGGAACCCCAACTGTTGCAAAAAATCCGGGATTTCTGTCAAAACTCCCGGAAAATCAAAGGCTTAAACCTTAACGCAATTAAGGTCAAAGTGCAAGTAAAATCTCGCCCGCCAAGCAAGCATAAACGCATCAAAGCCCCTTCTAATCAGGCTTTAAATACGCTTGAGTCCTACGCAAACGAAGCGAATAATCCAGCATTAGAGGCCGCACTGCGCCATTTCATTGATCGCCAACGCCACGACTGACTCCCCCTTTGCGCACTGAAAAACGGGCACCGAAAACGCGCTTGTAGATGCACTTTAATAGTGCAATAATGCCTTCAACCTGTAACATTTAGTTTACAAATATCACCACAGGTTGCTCAAGCATCACTACGTTCAACGCAGTCTCATCAGGAACAGGAGAAGTCATGTCAGTCGCATTAATGTTAGCCCTCAGTGCTGCAGTGTTGGCGGTGCTATATGGCGTAGTAATGAGTCAATGGATTTCAGGATTGCCCGCTGGCAATGCCCGCATGCAAGAAATTGCAGGCGCCATTCAACAAGGCGCGGCCGCGTATTTATCAAGGCAATATAAAGCCATCTCGTTGGTAGGCGTTGTGTTGGCCATACTGATCGGTGTGTTTTTAAACCTGCAAACAGCGCTCGGCTTTTTAGTGGGCGCGATCCTCTCCGGCGCGTGCGGATTTATTGGCATGAATGTGTCAGTCAAAGCCAATGTGCGCACGGCGCAGGCGGCCACGAACGGTATCGGTGCTGCGCTGGATGTCGCGTTTAAAGGGGGCGCCATTACCGGCATGCTGGTGGTTGGCCTCGGTTTGTTGGGCGTGGCTGGTTTCTACCTCTACCTTGGGGCTGAGCAAGCAGTCGATTTAAATCCCTTGATTGGTCTAGCCTTTGGCTCCTCTTTGATTTCTATTTTTGCCCGCCTAGGCGGCGGCATATTCACCAAAGGCGCTGATGTCGGCGCCGACCTTGTTGGCAAGGTGGAGGCAGGCATTCCAGAAGATGATCCGCGCAACCCTGCGGTGATTGCGGATAACGTCGGTGACAATGTGGGCGACTGTGCAGGCATGGCGGCGGACCTGTTTGAAACCTATGCCGTGACACTGATTGCAACCATGGTGCTTGGTAGTCTGATGGCGGCAGAAGCAGGCACCAATGGCGTGATTTATCCCCTACTGCTGGGGGCAGTCTCTATTGTCGCGTCGATCATCGGCTGTTTCTTTGTCAAAGCCTCGCCCGGCATGATCAACGTGATGCCAGCCTTATACAAAGGGTTGGCGGTCGCGGGTGTGCTGTCTTTGATTGCCTTCTACTTCGTCACCCAATATGTGTTTCCGCAAGGCTATACTCATGGTGAAGTCACAGTGTCTAACCAAGCGCTATTCGGCGCTTGCGCGGTCGGTTTGGTACTCACTGCTGCCTTGGTTTTGATTACCGAATACTACACCGGGACGGATTACGCCCCAGTCAAGCATGTGGCACAAGCGTCAACCACTGGCCATGCCACCAATATCATTGCTGGCATTGGCGTCTCCATGAAGTCTACCGCCTTACCGGTATTGTCCGTGTGTGTGGCTATTTATGTGGCTTTTTATCTAGCCGGCCTCTATGGGGTGGCGATTGCGGCGATGGCAATGCTGAGCATGGCAGGCATCGTCGTGGCCCTAGATGCGTATGGCCCGATCACAGACAATGCTGGCGGCATCGCAGAAATGGCTGAACTACCCAGCAGTGTGCGCGAAGTGACGGACCCGCTCGATGCGGTAGGCAACACGACCAAAGCTGTGACCAAAGGCTATGCCATTGGCTCCGCTGGCTTGGCTTCACTCGTATTATTTGCTGACTACACGCACAAGCTCGAAAGCGCCGGCATCACTGCCAGTTTTGATTTAAGCGACCCCAAAGTGATTATTGGCTTGTTTATTGGCGGCCTAATTCCCTACTTGTTTGCGGCGATGGCGATGGAGGCGGTGGGTCGTGCGGCAAGCAGTGTGGTTGAAGAAGTACGTCGCCAGTTTCGCGAAATTAAAGGCATTATGGAAGGCACAGCCAAGCCGGAATATGGCAAAGCAGTCGATATGCTCACCAGTGCAGCGATTAAAGAAATGATGTTGCCTTCGCTATTGCCCGTCGCGGCACCCATACTAGTGGGGCTATTTTTAGGGCCAGTGGCATTGGGTGGCTTGTTGATGGGGACCATCGTGACCGGGCTGTTCGTAGCGATCTCCATGTGCACCGGCGGTGGCGCATGGGATAACGCAAAAAAATATATTGAAGATGGTCATCATGGTGGCAAGGGCTCGGATGCGCACAAGGCTGCTGTGACGGGTGACACGGTGGGTGACCCTTATAAAGACACAGCAGGCCCGGCGGTGAACCCGCTGATCAAAATCATCAATATTGTGGCATTACTGATCGTTCCGTTATTGCATTAAATCCAAGCGAAACATGCGAGTATAAAAAAAGCCGGGTAAATTCACCCGGCTTTTTTGTATTCTGTGAAGCGCGTTAAAAAGCTGGCTTCACTTCTGCATCGTTATAACGAACCACACCATCATTGATTTCCTGATGCGCCTCATCAATACCAACCCAACCTTCAATTTTGACCCATTTACCTTTGTCCAAGTCTTTATAGTGCTCAAAGAAGTGAGCAATCATGTCTAAGCGCCATGGGGACAAATCGCTCAGCGTTTTTTGGTAGGCGTACAGGCCACAAACTTTAGCGATCGGCACCGCCAATATTTTGGCATCACCGCCTGCTTCATCGGTCATTTTCAGCATGCCCAAGGCACGGCAGCGCACCACAACCCCTGGTAACAAAGGAACAGGCGTGATCACCAGCACATCGACCGGGTCTCCATCGTCACCCAGCGTATGCGGAATATAGCCATAATTGCAAGGATACTGCATGGAAGTGCCCATGAAGCGGTCCACAAACAAGGCACCACTCTCTTTGTCTACTTCATACTTGACCGGGTCGCCGTTAGCCGGAATTTCGATAATGACGTTAAAGTCGTGCGGCAGGTCTTTGCCGCTTGGTACCAAATTCAAAGACATCTTCTTAAACCCATTTCAACAAAAAGCGCCATTATAGGCGAATAATATGAACATTTGCTGGCAAACAGCACTATTTTTGCGTTAACGCAACCTGCACAGAATCACGACATGCCTGGCGAACACTGACAGGAATCAGCCTGAGTGCCAAATACAATAACAATGGCACAATCACCAGCTCATCGAGCTGCCCAATCACCGGGATGAAGTCGGGAATCAGATCGAATGGCAACACCAGGTACGCCAGTGCCAGCCATAACAACCCTCTTGCCAGCTTAGGGGTCTCAGGGTGCGCATGCAGTGCACGATAAAATGCCACCTCTTGCTTAAATCGGCTGGCCAACTCGGCCAATTGCGCGCGAAAACCCATTACTATGCCGATGCTTCAACCGCTAACGTGCGTCCGGTCAGCTTGGCAAAGGCCTCCATGTATTTGTCCGATGTCCGTTGTGCCACCTCTGGCGGCAATTCGGGGCCTGGCGCGGTTTTATCCCAACCACAACTCTCCAGCCAATCGCGGACATATTGCTTATCATAACTGGGCGGATTGCTGCCAATTTGGTACTGATCGGCCGGCCAAAAACGTGAAGAGTCAGGCGTCAGCGCCTCATCCATCACATGCAGCACGCCTTGCGCATCGAGACCAAACTCAAACTTGGTATCGGCAATGATAATGCCCTTGGTACGCGCATATTCGGCAGCCCGGGTGTAGAGCGCAATCGCCGCCTGTTCAACCTGCGCCGTCATTTCTTTGCCGATTAAGGCCTCGACTTGCGCAATACTAATGTTCTCATCATGGTCCCCAACCGCCGCTTTGCTGGATGGCGTAAACAAAGGCTTGGGTAATTGTTGCGCCAATTGCAAACCAGCAGGCAATGGAATATCGCACACGGTGCCTTTGGCTGCATACTCTTTCCAGCCACTGCCCACCAAATAACCACGCACGATCGCTTCCAGCGGCAAAGGCTTGAGTTTTTTGACCACCATAGCACGCCCCTTCACTTGCTCGACTTCGTCCGGCGCTACCACAGTCTCTGGGGCAATACCGGTTAAATGGTTCGGCACCACCGCTTGCAACTGCTCAAACCAAAAGTTAGCCATTTGCGTCAGCATGGCGCCTTTGTGTGCAATGCCCGTTGGCAAAATCACATCAAACGCGCTCAAGCGGTCGGTACTCACCAACAACATGGTATCCGCGTCGATATCATAAATATCACGCACCTTACCTTGGTGCAGTTTCTTCAGGCTTTTGATGGAGGTTTCGAGCAAAGGCGCGCGCATAATGTCTATCACATGAGTAAAAGTCATATTATAAAGGGGCGGCGACCTTAGAGGCGAGTAAATTGTCTGTCTCAACGATCAGCGCTGGTGGGGACTACTCAAAACAGTGCCGATCACGATTATCCAAATGGATAAACGTGTCATTAAGCTGCCTCTGCCACCGCCTCAGGCAGGTCTGCCATCGACAGCTTGGCATAACTGACATAACGCGTTAAACGCAGCAAATTACAGGTATACCCATACTCATTGTCATACCAGCCGATCACTTTCACAAAGGTCGGATCCAACATAATACCGGCGCCTGCATCAAAGACGCTGGCGGCCGGATAGCCCCGAAAATCACTAGAGACCACCGCCTCTTCGGTATACCCGAGCACCCCCTTCAGGTCACGCTCTGAGGCATACTTCATCACCGCACAGATTTCTTCATAGCTGGTGGCTTGTTGCAATTCCACAGTGAGGTCCACCACAGACACATCTGCCGAGGGAATCCGCATAGACATGCCAGTCAGTTTCTTATTCAGTGAAGGAATCACCTTACCCACCGCTTTGGCGGCACCCGTACTCGAAGGAATAATGTTTTCAAATACACCGCGCCCGCCGCGCCAATCTTTGTTAGACGTACCATCCACAGTTTTTTGCGTGGCGGTCGCCGCATGAATGGTGGTCATCAACCCGCGCTTCACGCCAAAATGATCATGCAACACTTTAACAATCGGTGCGAGCCCGTTGGTGGTACATGACGCCGCGGAGACAATATCTTCCCCGCGATAATGATAGTGATTCACCCCGTACACGTACATCGGCGTATCGTCTTTTCCCGGCGCGGACTGAACGACAATACGTGCACCGCCGGCAATATGCGCAGCACACGTTTCTTGGGTCAGGAACACGCCCGTGCATTCGATCACCACATCAACCGCCTCTTGTGTCCAATCGATATCCGCCGGGTTGCTGTGCGCGGTCAAACGGATTTTCTTGCCATTGATCACCAAAAAGTCGCCCTCTAACTGTGCATCTTGTGCCAACCTACCGTGCACCGAGTCATATTTGAGCATATACAGCATATGATCAGGTGCCTCGATGCCGTTAATCGCCACCACTTCCAAATCGTTGAATTCTGCCTGATTTAATGCGGCGCGCAGCACCATACGACCAATACGACCAAAACCGTTAATGCCCACCCTGATACCCATTTTTGACTCCTTTGTCACTGGATAGCTTTTATAAAGCAAGTTTGATGCTAATGTTCAACCATAAAGGATTAGACAGCCGCGACAGCCTTGCATAGAATGAGCATGAATATATTCACGTTTAACACAAAACGCTTGCCCATCGGAAATTTGTGAACATCGCAGAACAATTACTGAGTGGTATTTTGGAAACACTCTCATTGCAAATTGCAGTGATTGATGAGGCCGGCAGTATTATTTACGTCAATCAGTCTTGGCGAGCCTTCGGCTTATTGTACGGCCTATCCTTAGATACTGACTGGTTTGGCATCAGTTATCTAGATATTTGTCGCGCAAACGAAGATACCAATCAACCATTGTTACTGGACGGTATCGAGCGCGTCCTCAGCGGCTCCATCGCACAATTTACCACTGACTATTTGTGTCACACCCCGACGCAGGAGCCAACCTGGCTCACTTTGCATTTGCAACCCATGCAAACGACGTTGGCAGATGGTCAGTTGTTTTTACTGTCGCTCACCAACATCACCCATCACAAACAAACTGAAGATCGCATGTCGGCGCTGACACTGACTGACCCGCTCACTGGGCTGGCCAATCGTCGGCGGCTTGAACAATTTATGCGCGATGAGTGGTCTCGAGCAATTCGCCATCAGTCCAGCTTGAGTGTCATGATGGTCGATGCAGACCATTTCAAGCAATTAAACGACAGTATGGGACATGCTGCGGGCGATGATTGTTTACGCCAGTTGGCTAGCATATTAAAACGCTACAGCAATCGGCCGGGAGACTTGGCTGCGCGCTACGGCGGTGAGGAGTTCGTCTTGGTGCTCAGCCAGACGACACAGCAAGAAGCCGCAAAAATTGCTGAGAGGATACGCCAAAAGGTCATGGCACTGGATATTCGCTTTGCAGGTCATCGCCTAATGACGGTGAGCATCGGTGTTGCCGCGCTCGGCATTCAGCAATCACAATCACATAAAGCGCAGCATGCGCGCAACCAGTGGCTCAATTTTAGTGAGGATGGCAACTTACTGCTCGAGCAAGCCGATAAGGCGCTATACGTGGCCAAAAAACAGGGCCGCAACCGCGTCGAAGTCTACGATAAACATCACCGGCTGACGGTGCCGCTCTCGGTTTAAGATTCGCGCGGCAATGCGCCGTCAGCAACCCGCAGCAATTAAGCGGCCCGCGCTTCTAAAATAGCCACCGCAGGCAAGGTTTTACCCTCTAAAAACTCCAAAAATGCGCCACCAGCCGTCGATATATAAGACACTTTATCGTAAATGCCATACTTTTGAATCGCAGCAATGGTGTCACCGCCCCCTGCGAGCGTGAACGCCTTGGTCTCGGCAATGGCTTTAGCGATGGTTTTAGTGCCTTCGCCAAACTGATCAAATTCAAACACACCTACCGGGCCATTCCAGACCACCGTGCCTGCCTGCATGATGATGTCGACTAACTCCGCCGCAGACTGCACGCCAATATCAAAAATCATCTCGTCCGGGGCAACCTCAGTAGCTGACTTTTTAATCGCAGGCTCGTTGGCATCAAACTGTTTGCCAACCACCACGTCTTTCGCAATTGGCACGCAAGCGCCACGCGCAGACATTTTCCCCATCAGACATTTGGCCGTTTCAAGCAGGTCATCTTCACATAAAGATTTCCCCACTTCTTGCCCTGAGGCTTTGAGGAAGGTGTTAGCGATGCCTCCACCAACAACCAATTGATCCACCTTGTCAGACAAACTTTCCAATACGGTCAACTTGGTTGAGACTTTAGAGCCGCCAACAATAGCGACCAGTGGCCGTGCCGGCGCCAACAATGCTTTACTCAGTGCATCGAGTTCTTGCGTCAGCAAAATACCCGCGCAGGCCACTGGCGCAAATTTGGCAATCCCATGTGTCGAGGCTTCTGCGCGATGAGCGGTGCCAAAAGCATCCATCACAAATACGTCACACAAGGCCGCATATTTTTTAGCTAACTCATCGTTATTTTTCTTCTCACCGACATTAAAGCGGCAATTCTCCAGCAAAATGAGCTCGCCTTCCCCCGTGGATAAACTGTCTTGCGGCGCATTCGGCGCCAGCCAGTTTTTCACCAAACGCACCGGCTGCCCGAGTAATCGACTCATCACATCCGCGACTGGTTGCAAGGAATTCTCTTCGCTGTACACGCCCTCCTCCGGGCGTCCCAAATGCGAAGTCACCATCACCTTGGCACCGGCTTTGAGCGCAAATTCAATGGTCGGCATACTGGCGACAATCCTAGCATCACTCGTCACCACGCCATCCTTCACCGGCACGTTAAGGTCAGCGCGGATAAATACGCGTTTGCCACGCAAATCGAGGTCAGTCATTTTGATGAATTTCATGAAGTTCTCCCTTGGGCGGTCGCCGCCGCTTGAATATAAACTGATAAGGATAAAATTGTCAGTGACAAAAGCAAACGGGGCGTAAAGCCCCGTCAATCAATTAAGCAATATGTTGCACCAAGCGCAGCAGGTTGCAGGTATACCCGTATTCATTGTCGTACCAACCGATCACCTTGACAAAGGTTGGGTCCAACATGATGCCTGCATCCGCATCAAACACACTGGCTGCGGCACTACTGCGAAAGTCGCTGGAAACGACTTTTTCATTGGTATATTCGAGCACGTCCTTCAAATCCCCAGCCGCGGCTTGTTGCATGGCAGCGCAGATGGCTTCGTAAGTTGTTTCAGTCGACAGCTCTACGGTTAAATCGACCACAGACACATCAGCAGATGGCACACGCATCGCCATGCCCGTTAATTTTTTATTCAGCGAAGGAATCACTTTGCCCACGGCCTTGGCTGCACCCGTGATCGAAGGAATAATGTTTTCGAAGACGCTGCGGCCACCGCGCCAGTCTTTTTTGGAGGTGCCATCCACCGTCAGTTGCGAAGCCGTTGCCGCATGAATGGTCGTCATCAAACCGCGTTTAATCCCAAAGCTGTCATGCAAGACTTTTACCAAAGGCGCCAAGCCGTTGGTGGTACAAGAAGCGGCTGAAATGATCGCTTGGCCCGCGTATTCGGTGTGGTTAACGCCAAATACAAACATCGGCGTATCGTCTTTGCCAGGGGCGGATTGCACCACTTTTTTGGCGCCACCGTTTAGATGCGGTTGGCAATTGTCTTGGGTCAAAAATGCCCCGGTTGACTCAATGATGATATCCGCACCGCCGATACGCCAGTCAATCTTACTCGGGTCACGCTCTGCGGTGAGGTGAATGCGCTTGCCATTCACCACCAACGCACCTTGATCAGCCTCGACCTTGGCATTAAAACGGCCATGTACTGAGTCATATTTGAGCAGATACATCATATATTCAACATCATATGAACTATTAATCGCCACAACTTCGATATTGCTGAACTCTGACTGCTCAACTACCGCACGCAACGCCATGCGGCCAATGCGCCCAAACCCGTTAATGCCTACCTTGACTGACATATGCTCCCCAACATTGCTTAGAACTAAAATGCAGCATTTTAACCTAAACCACCTATACTGGACAGATTGTAAGTGTTTGATTTGATACACCACAACCTTCTAAAGCCACGCTCAACTGGCGGCAATTGCTTGCCAGCACTTAGATTAGATCGAAAGTAGGATTTATGCACGACAACATTATTCTCGCCGGCGGCTGTTTTTGGGGCATGCAGGACTTGTTTCGACGCTTACCCGGCGTCACTGCGACCCGTGTCGGTTACACCGGCGGTGAAATTGCCAATGCCACTTATCGTGATCACGGCAACCACGCTGAGGCCATAGCAATAGACTTTGACGCAACACAGATTAGCTTACGGCAATTGCTGGTGTTTTTTTTCCAAATCCACGATCCAACCACAGTCAATCGCCAAGGCAATGACTTAGGACCGTCTTATCGCTCAGCGATCTATTATGCGCAAGCCGCACAAAAAGCGGTTGCAGAACAATTGATTGCCGAAATGAATGCCACGGATATTTGGCCGGGGAAAATCGTGACAGAAATCACGCCAGCCAGTGAATTTTGGCTGGCTGAACCAGAGCATCAGGATTATCTCGTGCGGTATCCCAACGGTTACACCTGCCATGGTTTGCGCCCAGATTGGATTTTGCCGCAAGACCGCGCAACCGCAATTTGGCTCTAAGCGAGTTGCCCGCTATTCAGGTGTAACGGCTGGGGGCAACTTGGCTGCCGGGGCGGGTTTGCGCGGTTTGCCACCGTTGCGCCTGCCCGCATGGTGCAAAAACGTGGCCAGCTCATTCAGCGCCAACTGATATACCTCACGCTTAAACTCAATCACATCTTCAAGTGGCACCCAATACTCACTCCAGCGCCAGGCATCAAACTCTGGATGCTCAGTGGCGCGTAAAGACACATCCGAATCGCGTCCGGTCAAACGCAACAAGAACCAAATTTGCTTTTGGCCTTTATAGCTACCGCGCCATTCGCGCTTGATCCAGCTTGTCGGGACTTCATAACGCAACCAGTCACGAGTGCGACCGAGAATTTTGACGTGCTCGGGCTTGAGGCCCACCTCTTCCATCAGCTCACGATACATGGCTTGTTCCGGCGTTTCACCATATTTGATGCCACCTTGCGGAAACTGCCAAGCATGCTCTCTGATGCGCTTGCCCCAGAACACTTGGTTGTGTGCATTGCAGAGCACAATGCCAACGTTCGGACGGTATCCATCACGATCTAACATAAAAAACTGCCTTCAATATTTCTAGCAATTTTTTCACACTTTGCGCTTTAATGAAAGGAGAACCAGCACGCTGATACGATAAAGCCACCTGCGCTGGATACAAAAAAAAGCTCACTTGCAGTGAGCTTTTTTTCAGCGTACGAAATTGCTTAGGATCTAGCGCGACGTGCTGCCAAACCACCCATGATCAACAAACCAGCAAACATCATGGCAGAAGTATGTGCTTCTGGCACTGGCGTCACAACCATGCTCACAAAGGTGTAGTCAGATTGGTTATCACAGCGGTTTCCGCAACTTGAGGCTGGAAAGCCTTTCGACGCGGTAAACACGATGCTGTCTACAGAACGTGTACCAAATGGGTTATTGATTTGCCATGCACCTGTACCACCGTTCACAGCACCGCTACCGATAGAGATCACTGAACCCTCGCCTGTCCATGAAGCAGTGTGCACGCCAGTCGCTGTCAAATAATAGTTAGCAGTGCCGCCGTCAGCGTAGTTTACTAACATTTTTGCCACTTCTTTAACGTCGCTATACTCTGGGCCATCAAACAACAAAGCCAAATTCAAAGAGTAAACAATTACTTCTTTTGAGAAAGAACCGGTCAAGCTTTCACCGATATCAATTTCACCAGCGGTTCTACCGCCAGAAATACCCACACCAGTGATACCGTCTTGTGATTTTTTCTGAAACGCGCTGCTACCTGTGAAAGTGGCTACGGTGCCATCTGAGAAAGTCGTTGCGTAGCTTGACTGACCATTGACAAAATCGCTACCAGTGACGGTGCCTGTGGTGGTAACCGCATACGCTGAATGCGTAATGGCCAACAAAGAAAACGACAACAGCAGCTTCAAACCCGCGTAAAATGTGTTTTTCATCTTGATTCCCTTATTTAATAGACAATTGTGGTTTTAAACTTTGATTGCATTGTATGTCAGTCGATTGCTTAAATAAAATAGTCCGTTTGGGTCATATGACAATAAATTGTTTTTTTTCATATATTTACAAATAATTTGTGCATTTCCCACAATGCATTTATGGCTATACAATCAACATCGCTGTCAACTGGTTTCGCCCCTATTCGTTTGATACCCGTGAGCAATTTTGCAATGCCCTTTAAAGCACCGAGGTTCAGCCACTTTCTGCCGTTAACGCGTCATGGCACAGCTACCAGAATATGGTGGGCATGGTTAGCCTCTGCAACTTTTAGTCTGGCGTCCCATGCAGGCAATCTAGCGTATGTCACCAATCAGGGCAGCGACACCGTCTCGGTGCTCGATACGCAGCTTAAACAAATCACACACACCATTGAGGTAGGCAAAGCCCCAGTGGGGGTGGCCATTGCAGCCAAACAGCAGCGCGTCTACATTAGCAACGCCAATAGCCAAAGCGTGTCAGTCATCAACAGTGAGACGCAGCAAAAAATATTAGAGATTCCCGTGCATGTGCAAGCAGTCGGGATCACGCTGAGCCGCGATGAACGCATCTTGTATGTTGCCGATTGGGGAGGTGAACAAGTAATTGCGATCGATACGGCCCACCCAGAGAAGCAACAAGCGTTTAAAGCGGGCAAAACCCCCTCCGGCATGTTGGTCAGTGCAAACAACAAAAAACTGTTCATCGCCAACCGTGACAGCAACGATGTGACGGTTGTTGACACTGTTACGCTGAAAAGACTGGCGCAAGTACCCGTAGGACTGCACCCTTTTGCGCTCAATTTGAGCCCAGATGGTCGGACGCTGTTTGTCGTCAACGTTGTCAGCAACAGCTTAACGCTTCTTGATACCGACACCTACCAATCGAGCACCATCCGCACGGGCCAACACCCTTACGGCGTCGCCATCAGCCCAGACAGCCGCTGGGCTTATGTGACGAATAATCACGCCGAAAGCGTATCGGTGATTGATTTGAATACCAGCAAAACAGTAAAAACCATTGCCGTCGGTGAGTTTCCTGAGGGTATTGAATACGATAAAGCGACGCAACAAGTGGTGGTGGCAAACTGGGGCTCAGATACCATCACGCTGATCGACGCGCGGACCAATACGGTGACGAGCACCCTTGCTAGCCCAAAACTTTGCCGCGCCTTTGGTCAATTTATCCTAGAGGCCAAATAAAATGTGCTTTTTTCACCCGATGCGCCATGAACTTGTCGCAAAGAATGTTTTTTTTAGGTAAAGTCTCGGGTTATTTTAAAACCTATAGACCGCATCGTTCCCGTTTTAAAGTCTGTCAATATCAGGAGAAATGTAATGAAAAAAATTTTTGGCATAATTGCTGTTTCTTTATTGCCGCTGATTCCACTCACTGCCGCGGCCCATGGCGCAGCTGCGCTACGCTTTGAAAAAACCGTGACCATTAAGGCGGCCCCAGCAAAAGTGTGGGCATTGCTCAAAGACTTTGGCAACGTTCAAGCCTGGCATGCTGGCGTTGAATCCACCACCGTGGAGCAGAAAAAAGACGAAAACGGCGACGATGCCACTTACCGCACCGTTAAACTCAAAAACGGCGGTGTCATGTTTGAAAAACTGCGCTCAATTGACGACGCGGGCATGCGCTTAAAGTACGAATACATCCTCGAAAAAAGCACATTACAACTGGCTAACTTTTATCCGACAATCACCGTCACTGCGAGTGGTAGCGACACCATCGTCAGCATCAAAGGTAGCTACACCCGTGCCGACTCATCCAACATTCCAAAGCCTGAACAAAACGACGACGCTGCGACAAAAGCCGTCAACGATTTTTTTGACCCAGGTCTCGAAAGCCTGAAAAAGGTCGCCGAATCGGGAAAGTAATCAGCCAGGGTTCTGGAAAGCGCACGCAAGGCAACAGTAAACCCTGGTGGAAATTCTGGTAAGTCTTACGCTGTAAAATACGTTTTTTTGCAAATGTAGTTTTTGGTCAAAAGCTAAAAGCTAACACCCAATGAAGGGATTGTGTACCACACAATCCCTTTTTTGCATTCTGCACCCCACCCTCGCCTGACCAAAAACATCACTCAGATTGACCAAAAGTGACGCGCACTGTCACTTTACGTCAGCCAGCGGGTGAATGCCTTATCGACAAAACATTGAAATCAATTCAATGAAACAAGGCATATAACCCCCTTAATTCATATTGATCAATAAGTTATCCGCAAAAATACAATAGCTGGCACACCTGTTGCTTAATGGTTACCGAACACTGTTGGAAAAGCAGTGAAGTAAACAGATGATGTTCACTTTAAACTTTACACAAAAGGAAAACATGATGAAAAAACACGTACAACAAGGCTTTACCCTGATTGAATTGATGATCGTTGTGGCGATTATCGGTATTTTGGCTTCTGTCGCAATTCCGGCTTACACAGATTATGTCCAAGAGGCCCACAACGGCGCATGCCTCGAAGAAGCAAGTGCTCATGCGAAACGTACCTACGCACAAATCGTGCTGGGTAACACCGCAAACCTTCCAGCATACGCTGGCACAAATTGCACAGTTACTACAGCTGCTGCCGCACTAACAGACACTGCAGTCTATGCTCCAGTTGGCGGCACTGCTGGTAAAAGTTACTCCTGCAGCATGGCAAACGCTGGTTCATGTATTTAATTGCTAAAAACATAAAAAAACCTGCTGAGAAGCAGGTTTTTTTATGCGTATTCTATGTAGAAAATTTGATAAAATTTACAGACTAAATCGATCGGATGATTTATTTTGTTAAAAACTGTGATTAGCAACCCTCAAGCACAAAAATCCGCAATTATTTGGCTACACGGCCTAGGCGCCGACGGCCATGACTTTGAGCCTGTGGTTCAGATGCTCAATCTCCCGCATATTAAATTCATACTCCCCCACGCACCTTATCGGCCAGTCACCCTCAATAACGGCTACGAAATGCGCGCCTGGTATGACATTTTTGGGCTAGCTTCTGAGAGTCAACAAGACGAAGCGGGCATTAAAAGCATGCAGCAAGAGATCAACAGCATGATTGAAGCCGAAATTGCGGATGGCGTGCCTGCACAGCGCATTTTACTGGCAGGATTTTCGCAAGGTGGCGCAATGGCGTTACATACGGCGACGCGTTTTAATCAGTCATTAGCGGGCGTATTAGCGCTCTCGACTTATTTACCGTTAAAAAACCAGTTGGTTGCCGAGCAACATGTGAGCAATCAACAGTGTCCGATCTGGATGGCGCATGGCAGACAAGATGGTGTGATCACCTTGGCGACCGCACAGTCTTCGCGCGCGGCGTTGGAGGCGGCGGGTTACGCGGTGGAATGGCATGAGTATGAAATGGCCCACAGTGTGTGTGAGGCAGAGATTGACGATATCCGCCAGTTCTTGCTACGCGTTTTACCAGCGTAACGACACTTGTTGCGTTGAGAATAATCCCGCAAGCCAAGGGAGTTTTGTTAAAATAGTCTGCGTTTAAACAGGCTAAATTTCATGACCGCTTCCAAAAAGTCACCCGCCGCGGTGAATGACCCACAAACCTTTGCCGAGCGTCTGGCCGCCTTGGAGTCCATTGTCAAAAGCATGGAATCAGGTGAGCTCCCGCTTGAAAGCGCGCTCACAGCCTACACTGAGGGCATGCAGTTGCTACAAGCCTGTCAGGCCTCATTACAGCAAGCTGAGCAAACGGTCATGATCTTGAATCAGCAACAGCAACTCACCCCGTTTGAGGCCAATTAGCACCGTGCTCCTTTGACGGCATTATTCATGACGCATCCTCCTTTTGTTTTTGATCAATGGGCAAATGCCCATCAACAGCGTATTGAGCAAGTACTGGCGCAAACACTGCCAGCCGAGACGGTGTTACCGGAGCGTTTGCACGCGGCTATGCGTTATGCGGTGCTGGGTGGCGGCAAGCGCGTGCGTGCACTGCTGAGCTATGCCGCTGCTGAATTGGCAGAAACCACCCTCGAGCGTGCAGATGCCGCAGCGGCGGCGGTAGAACTCATTCACGCTTTTTCGTTGGTGCATGATGATATGCCCTGTATGGATGACGATGATCTGCGCCGTGGTAAACCCAGTTGCCATAAGCAATATGATGATGCAACGGCCTTGCTGGTGGGCGATGCGCTGCAAAGCTTGGCGTTTGAGTGTCTGGTGGATACTGGGGCGCCTCAGGCTCTAAAACAGGTGCAAGTGCTGGCAAACGCCACCGGCTCGCGCGGGATGTGCGGTGGTCAAAGCATCGATTTGCAAAGTACAGGCAAACGCTTGTCGCGCAGTGCACTTGAAACCATGCATCAGTACAAAACAGGCGCCTTGATTGAGGCCGCGGCGTTACTCGGCGCCTTTGCCGCAAATGAGACGGCGCCGCAACTAATTAACACCTTGATGCAATATAGCCAGCACATGGGGCTGGCTTTTCAGGTGGTGGATGATATTCTGGATGCAACCGCAGATACGCAAACCTTAGGCAAAACGGCAGGCAAAGATGCGCTGCAGGATAAATCCACCTATGTCAGCCTGCTGGGGCTTGATGAGGCCAAATCGCTCGTGAGCCACTTGCACACGCAAACCCTAGCCCTGCTCGCAGCCTTTGGGGCCCAAGCCGACCCCCTTAGAGGCATTGCCAGATTTATTTGTGAGCGACCATTTTAATCATGACTTCCTTGCTGTCTCGTATTCAATCGCCCACAGATTTACGCCAACTAGAGCGGGCACAACTAAAAGTGCTCGCCGCAGAACTGCGTGCATTCTTGATCCAAAGCGTTTCGCAAACGGGAGGGCATCTGGCCTCCAACCTTGGCGTGGTCGAGCTTACCATTGCGTTGCACTACGTTTACAACACGCCAGATGATCGGCTCGTGTGGGATGTGGGTCACCAAACCTATCCGCATAAAATTCTGACCGGTCGCCGTGAAGCCATGGCTAACCTGCGTAAAGCGGGCGGCATTGCTGGTTTCCCCAAGCGCGATGAGAGCGAATACGATACCTTTGGCACCGGACACTCCAGCACCTCTATTTCAGCGGCACTGGGGATGGCGGTCGCTGCAAAAACACTGGGCTCAAATCGCCGCAGTGTGGCGATTATCGGTGACGGTGCGATGACTGCGGGCATGGCATTTGAAGCATTAAACAATGCAGGCGATATGGACACCAATCTGCTGGTGATTCTCAACGACAACGACATGAGCATTTCAAACAATGTCGGCGCGTTGAATAACTATCTGGCACGACTCATGTCAGGCAAGTTGTATGACAGTGTGCGCCGCAGCGGAAAAAAAGTGCTCGACATCATGCCGCCGGTCAAAGAGTTCGCCCGACGCGCAGAAGAACACGCCAAAGGCATGGTCACCCCGGGCACCCTATTTGAAGAATTCGGGTTTAACTACATTGGCCCGATTGATGGTCATGACATTGATACGCTGACCGACACCCTCAGCAACATTCGTCAGTTGCAAGGCCCGCAGTTTTTGCATGTGGTCACGCAAAAGGGTAAGGGCTACAGCCCAGCCGAAGATAATCCGAATAAATATCATGGGGTCAGCAAGTTTGATCCGCAAAACGGCCATAGCCTCAGCCAGAGCGACCGCCCGAGTTACACGCAAATCTTTGGTGATTGGCTGGTCGATATGGCGGCGGCTGATGACAAACTAATCGGCATCACGCCCGCCATGTGTGATGGCTCTGGCCTCAACCGCTTTGCTGAGGCATATCCGCAACGCTATTTTGACGTGGGCATCGCGGAGCAACACGCGCTGACGTTTGCCGCAGGGATGGCGTGTGATGGCCTGAAACCAGTGGTGGCCATTTACTCGACCTTTTTGCAACGCGCTTATGACCAACTCATCCATGACATTGCGCTGCAAGATTTAGATGTATTGTTGGCGATTGATCGCGCTGGCTTAGTCGGTGCCGATGGCCCGACCCATGCTGGCAGCTTCGACTTGAGTTTTTTACGTTGCATCCCCAATATCGTTATCATGGCGCCTGCTGATGAGAACGAATGTCGGCAGATGCTGAGCACAGGCTATCAATACAAAGGCACCGCAGCCGTGCGCTATCCACGTGGCAGTGGCATCGGCGCAACCATCACACCAACGCTTGAAACGTTGGCGATCGGCAAGGCTGAACACAAGCGTGAGGGCAAAACCGTTGCGATTTTGGCTTTTGGGAGTCGGGTGCAGCCCGCCATGCAGGCGGCAGAAGTGCTCAATGCCAGCGTAGTGAATATGCGCTTCATCAAACCACTCGATGAGGCCATGGTGCTTGAAATGGCGCGCAGCCACGACTATTTAGTCACCGTTGAAGAAAACGCTTTGATGGGTGGCGCAGGTGCGGCAGTCATGGAGTGTTTGCAAGCGCATGTTTTACACAAACCGGTACGTTGTTTGGGTTTGCCAGATGAATTTATCGAGCATGGCAACCACGAAACTATGCTGGCTGAATGTGGTCTAGATACTGAAGGTATCATTAATGCTATTGAGAAATTAATTTCCGAGTAGTAAACTCAACTATTAACCAACAGGCGAGATTTTCCGCCATGGAACGCTAATGAATCAACCCGTGATCCCAACGACGATTGAAGACGTGCAGAATACGCCGGATGTGCGCAGACTGGACATCAATAAAGTCGGCATTAAATCTATTCGTCATCCAGTCATTGTTAAAGACAAATCTGGTGGTGAACAGCACACTGTTGCCTTGTTTGATATGTACGTGCATCTACCGCACAACTTCAAGGGCACGCACATGTCTCGCTTTGTCGAGATCCTAAACATGAACGAGCATGCCATTTCAATCGACTCCTTTGAGACGATTTTGCGCCAAATGGTCGAGCGCCTCGAAGCCGAGTCTGGGTATGTTGAAATGCGTTTCCCTTATTTCATCAATAAAGCGGCGCCGGTATCTGGTGTCAAAAGTCTGCTTGATTACGAAGTGACTTTTATTGGCGAGATTAAAAATGGTAAGTTCGAAATCACGGTGCAAGTGATGGTGCCTGTGACAAGCCTGTGTCCATGCAGCAAAAAAATCTCTGACTACGGTGCCCATAATCAGCGCTCACACGTGACCGTCACCGCATTATTAAACGAATTTATGTGGCTAGAAGACCTCATCACGTTGATTGAAGACCAAGCGTCTTGCCAACTTTATGGCTTGCTCAAACGTCCTGATGAAAAATATGTCACAGAGCGTGCCTACGACAATCCGAAATTTGTGGAAGACATGGTCCGTGATGTGGCTGCACAATTAAACGATGAAAAACGCATCGTCAAATATGTGGTGGAGTCTGAAAACTTCGAGTCGATTCACAACCACAGCGCGTATGCTTTGATTGAGCGCGATAAGCGCGTCAACTAACAACGTTCAAGCAATAAAAAAGCCCGCATGCGGGCTTTTTATTGGGTGTAACACTGCCACCGCTCAATGACTAAACATGCCCCGACGTGCGTATGGCTGTGATAAATGCAACCCTGCGGCCACAATGATGGCACCCAGCAGCGGAAAGATCGCCGCCAAGGTAAACGTGAGCTGCCCGCCCAGATACTGCAAGGCGAATCCACCCAGCAACCCGCCCAAGGCGCCGCCAATGCCATAGGCGACACTGTTATAAATAGCCTGGCCCTTCGCCTGATGACGTCCATTAAAATACTGTGTGACCACCTCAACGGACGCGGCATGAAAACTGCCAAACGTGAACGCATGCATGGTCTGCGCAAGCAACAAAAGCCAAAGGTTATCCGGCACCAAACCCATCATACTAAAACGTACAACACCGATCAGCAGGCTCACTAGCAAAATGGTTTTGAGTTTAAAACGCGCCATAATCCACGGCATTTTCATAAAAATACCAATCTCACAGATCACCCCTAAAGACCATAACCAGCCGATCATGCCTTTGCTGTAGCCGTGCTCCGCCAGATAGATCGAATAAAAGTTATACATCAACCCATGTGCGGTCACCATCATGGCACAACCAATCAGCAACGAGAGCACCGCGGGCTGCTTGAGGATCTGCCAGACGGAAAAGTCATCATGCGGGTGCGGCGGCACATGCGCCTCCGGCAACTTCCAAGTCAGTGCAAACAGGATGCATTGCACTAGCAAAATAAACCAAAGCAAACTGGCAATACCAAACCAGTCGGTCAAGTATCCAAGCAAGATAGAAGCAAAAATGAAGCCCCATGAGCCCCACAACCGAATTTTGCTGTAATGGCCATTGGTGCTTGCCAAATGCGCCAGCACCAATGACTCGGAGAGCGGTAAGGTGGAGCTGGTAAATAAACTCAGCGCGATCATCACGACAAACATGCTGCTGAAATCGTGCGCCCAAAAGATGGCGATGAAGCCAAGTAAACCCAGAAACGCCGTGGTGCGTATCCAACGCACGCGCTGGCCGGTATGGTCTGCCAACCAGCCCCAAAGATTGGGTGCAACAATCCGACTTAACTGAAACAACGACATCAAAACGCCAATATCAGCTGGCGAAAAGGACTCTGCGGTGAGATACAGCCCCCAATAAGGGACAAACGCACCGACAAAAAAGTAGTAGATAAAATAGAAGCGCGAGAGATTGAAATGTAAGGCGTGGCTCATGAGTATCTCGCGCGTAGATCAAGTGCACCCGGACGGATGCCCGGGTGAATGAGGGGCTTAAAGATTGCGGAGATCCGAATGCACATCGGCATTCTGACCACGATGGCGTAAAGCATGATCCATCAGCACCAGAGCCAGCATGGCTTCAACAATCGGCGTCGCGCGGATGCCGACGCAAGGATCGTGACGACCTGTCGTTTGCATTAACACCGGTTCCCCTGCCTGATTGATCGAGTGGCGTTGTTGTGGAATGCTGGAGGTCGGCTTAAACGCGACGTTGACGACAATCGCTTGGCCACTAGAAATACCGCCCAAAATACCGCCTGCGTGATTGGTCGCAAAGCCCTCAGGCGTTAATTCATCACTGTGCACACTGCCACGCTGCGCCACAGACGCAAAGCCCGCGCCAATTTCAATGCCTTTTACCGCGTTGATGCCCATCATGGCATGCGCGATATCGGCATCGAGACGGTCAAACACCGGCTCGCCTAAACCGACGGGCACATTTTCTGCCACCACTGTGATTTGCGCACCGACTGAATCACGTTCGCTGCGGATCTGATCCATGTAAGCCTCAAGTTGCGGCAAAATTTCAACATTGGGTGAAAAAAACGCGTTGCCCTCCACCGCCAAGGCGTCCCAGTTTACAAATGGAATTTTAATGTCACCAAGTTGACTCAGATAGCCCCGAACTTGCACACCATATTGTTGCTTGAGCCACTTTTTAGCAATCGCACCCGCCGCCACACGCACAGCGGTTTCGCGCGCACTAGAGCGACCACCACCCCGATAATCGCGGATGCCATATTTTTGGCTATAGGTGTAATCCGCATGGCCTGGGCGGAAAGTATCCATGATCTTGCTGTAATCTTGCGAACGCTGGTCGGTATTCCGAATCAGCAAACCAATCGGGGTCCCTGTCGTTTTCCCCTCAAACACGCCAGACAGAATCTCCACTTCGTCGGCTTCTGCACGCTGGGTCACATGGCGCGAGGTGCCCGGTTTGCGGCGATCAAGATCTACCTGCAAATCGGCAGCGCTGAGTTCGAGCCCTGGCGGGCATCCATCGACAATCCCGCCAATGCCAGGGCCGTGTGACTCGCCAAACGAGGTCAAGGTAAACAAGGTGCCAATGGTATTGCCAGACATGCGTAGCTCTCAATCAATAATTTTCTTTATTTTAGCATAGAGTCCCCGCCGCGCCCGCCAACGGGTTGATTTCCAGCGCATGAACGCTTATGCTAAAACGGCCTTTAGACATGGATTAATGATGGCCAGACGTAAACATTCGCATCGCAAACACAGATTATTGGGCAACAATACCGCAGAAGCTATCGTAGCGGTTGAGGGCGCGACATCTCCCAGTGCCACGATCCACAAGATTTGCTACAACGATCAGGACATCTTGTCGCAGCAACTGACCCTGAAAGAGATCACAGATTGGCAGGCGCCCCCTGCGCATGTTGCTTGGATCAATGTGCATGGGGTACTTGATATTGCGCTACTACAAGCGGTCGCACGGCGCTTCAAACTGCATCCACTGGTGCTAGACGACATCCTAAATACTGAACAACGCCCAAAATTAGATATTTACCCGGATTATCTGTTTTTGGAGACGCGGCTGTTTTACTACGATAGCGAAAGCATGAGTGTCAGCTCTGAACAAATCAGCATGGCACTCGGCCGCGAGTGGTTACTGACTTTTCAAGAAAGGCCTTCCGGAAGTTTTGAACCCGTGCGTGAACGCCTGCGTCAAGGTCAGCTTTTAATCCGACAAAGTGGGCCAGATTATTTGTGTTATGCGCTTCTCGACAGTCTAATGGAGCGCTACTTTCAAGTACTGGAGGCCATTAATGAGGATGCCGAGCGGCTTGAAAACCATCTGCTCAACCATCCGAGCCCAGAAGATTTACAGAATATTCACCGCCTCAAGCATGTCACGATACAGCTGCGGCGGGCGGTATGGCCATTGCGTGAAGTCCTCAACAGCTTGATTCGCAATGAACATGGGTTTTTCAGTGCCCAAACCCTGCCCTACCTGCGTGATTTGTATGACCATACCGTTCATTTCACAGAATCCTTAGAGGCTATTCGCGACACGCTGAGCGGCTTGATGGACATTTACATGACCAGCCTCAGTCAGCGGGTCAATCTTGAAGTGCGTGCATTGACAGTGGTCGCGATGCTGTTCATGCCAGCCACGCTGATCGCTGGGATTTTTGGCATGAATTTCAATGAAATGCCTTGGCTAAAGGACCCGCAAGGATTTTGGTGGGCCATTCTCATGATGCTGGGGATTGCAGTCGCCATGTTGCTCGTGTTTTGGCGGCGACAATGGTTAAGTAGTCGAAGAGAAGCTTAGCTTCAGGCTGCCACAGGCGTTGGGCGCGGGAGTTGTTTAATGACATCTTGCAGCTCAAAGTACAATGCCATGAAGTCTTGTGCAGCGCTACTGTCCGCATCGTATTCAAACACATGCTGCCCCATGCGCGCACTCTCGGCCAAGGCTGCGTGCTCGTGGATTTTACTGATCAACACCTCGCTACCAAACAAACGGCGCATCTCTAACTCAACTTCGGTGGTCATGGCTTTGCGCTTCTCCGCCCGCGTCAACAAATAACGGCGCTGAATCTTGCGTTTTAATACCGGCTGCAAGGCATTCAGTGCTTTGTCCATTTTCACTGCAGAGTGAATCGACAAGTAATCTGTGGCCACCGGCACTAACACCAAATCGCTGGCGAACACCGCACTCAGGGGTAGAACGCCTATGCAGGGACAACAGTCCATCAGCACCTCTAACGCCGGCTGTGCTTGCGCCAACACTTGTAGCCCTTGCCCGAGTTTCTGCAACGTTGCCGGCCCACGTCCGCATTGGGCATCCACCTTCACCAACTCAGGGCTGGCGGGGATCAACTGCAAACCATTCCGTAAAGGCTGACACAAACTATCGAGAGGGGTCGCCTCCTGATAAAACTTGAACAAATGCTGCTGGAGATTTAACCCAGTGTGCTTGTAGATTTCAGTCAGCCTGGCCTGCGGGTCCATATCCAATAAAGCGACCTGACGTTTTTTGCGATAGCAGGCAGCCGCCAGATTCAGTGCAGTGGTCGTCGCGCCTACGCCAGCTTTCTGATTAAAAATAGCGATTTTCAACATGATTTAAGTGTGCTCAGACATCGTTCTCAACAAGAAACATACCAACAATGCATGTCATCATAAACGATGTTGTTAGCACAGGCCACCCCGCCCGTATCATGGCGATGAGGAAGCAGGTGAGCGCACAAAAAAAGAAACCCGCTAATGCGGGTTAAAAGGGGGTTTGGATCAGGAGGAAATCAATACTAGTCGTCGAAAAATCAACTAAACCAGCCATCAAACAAAACATTTTGTGTTTCGTTTAAAGATGAGTTCATTTTAGGGAGGAGTTATTGCAGTAATTTGACCAAGCTGTAACTGAATTGTAAAAGCCAAAATTTAATTGTTATTAAATTGTAACTTTAATAAAAACAACAACTTGCAAGCGCCGTTGAAAGCAATCGATTAAAAAACGAAATAGCGTATGGCTTAGCAATCGAGAGATTACCAAGCCATACGCCAAGCTACCACAAGTAATTAACTGAAAAAATCGCGCGCTTTATCTACCCAGCTTTTATTTTTAGGGCTGTGTTTACCAGCATCGGCTTGCGTGCTGCTTTCAAACTCGCGTAACAGATCTTTTTGTTTTTCAGTCAGTCGCACAGGCGTCTCAACCACCACATGCACCATCAGGTCCCCATGTTCGCTGGAGCGCAAAGGCTTGATCCCTTTGCCACGCAAGCGGAACACACCACCGGTTTGTGTTTCAGCCGGAATCTTCATTTTTGCAGCGCCATCCAAGGTTGGGACTTCAATTTCACCGCCCAATGCAGCGGTACTAAAGCTGATCGGCATTTCACAATGCAGATTTGCGCCATCACGCTGAAAAATGGCATGTTCTTTGAGGTGAACCACTACATACAAATCACCGGTCGGCCCGCCATTGACGCCCGCTTCGCCCTCACCACTCAAGCGAATGCGATCGCCTTCGTCTACACCCGCGGGGATTTTGACGTTCAAGGTCTTGTTTTGTTTGACACGACCGCCGCCATGGCAGGTCGGGCAAGGCTCTTTCACCATTTTTCCGGTGCCGTGACATTTTGGGCAGGTTTGCTGAACCGAGAAAAAACCTTGCTGCATACGCACCTGACCATGCCCATTACAGGTGGTGCAGGTCACCGGGGAGGTACCAGGACGGGCGCCTGAGCCATGACAAGTTTCACAACTGGTTTGGACTGGAATGCGAATCTTGGTTTCAGTCCCTCTGGCGGCATCCTCAAGCGAGATTTCGAGGTTGTAACGCAAATCGGCACCACGATAGACGTTTGAACGCTGATTGCGCGCACCACCGAAAATATCGCCAAAAATATCGCCAAAGGCATCACTGAAGTTGCCGGAGTTGAATCCGCCAAAGCCACCACCGCCCATGCTCTGATCGACGCCTGCATGGCCGTATTGGTCATAAGCGGCGCGCTTTTGCTCATCGCTCAGAATCTCATAGGCTTCTTTGGCTTCTTTAAAACTCTCTTCAGCTTTCGGGTTATCCGGATTGCGGTCAGGGTGAAACTTCATTGCCAGTTTTTTGAAGGCTTTTTTGATTTCTTCTTCACTGGCGTCACGGTTCACACCCAACACTTCGTAATAATCTTTTTTTGCGGCTGCCATAGTTTTTCCGTTTAATACGCTTGTGCCATAAAGACAAACACACCCGCAATTTGCGGAGTGTGTTTGCCGGCATCATTAAAAAAAGGCGAGTACCTGCATACTCGCCATTTTCAAGCTTAGTCCTTTTTCACTTCTTCAAACTCGGCATCCACCACATCGCCTTCAACCGTTTTTTCTGCTTCAGGTTGCGCGCTTTCAGTGTTCGCCTGTGCTTGTTGTTCAGCATAGACTTTTTCGCCTAGTTTTTGCGAAGCTTCCATCAGAGCATTGGTTTTAGCCTCGATCACTTCTTTGTCATCGCCATCTTTAACCACTTCTTCAAGCGCTTTAATCGCGTCTTCAATCTTAGTTTTTTCGTCCGCTTCGATCTTGTCGCCATGCTCAGCCAGTGATTTTTTCACGCTGTGCAGCACGCTATCCGCTTGGTTACGGGCATCCACCAGTTCACGTAATTTTTTGTCTTCGTCCGCATATTTCGCTGCATCTTCTTCCATGCGTTGAATTTCTTCTTCAGACAAGCCGGAGTTAGCCTTAATAGTGATTTTGTTTTCTTTGCCAGTGGCTTTGTCTTTGGCAGACACATGCAAGATACCGTTCGCATCGATATCAAAAGTCACCTCAATTTGTGGCATGCCACGTGGAGAGGGCGGAATATCGCTCAAGTTAAACTGACCCAAGCTCTTGTTGCCAGCGGCCATTTCGCGCTCGCCTTGCAACACGTGAATGGTCACTGCATTTTGATTGTCTTCAGCGGTTGAAAACACTTGCGAAGCCTTGGTTGGAATCGTGGTGTTTTTCTTGATCAACTTGGTCATCACACTACCCAGTGTCTCAATGCCAAGTGACAATGGCGTCACGTCCAGCAACAATACGTCTTTCACGTCACCTTTGAGCACGCCGCCTTGAATCGCTGCACCCACGGCAACCGCTTCATCTGGGTTCACGTCTTTACGTGGTTCTTTGCCAAAAATCTCTTTCACTTTTTCTTGCACTTTTGGCATGCGGCTTTGACCGCCCACCAAAATCACGTCAGAAATATCGGCAGGAGATACGCCAGCGTCTTTCAATGCTGTTTTGCACGGTGCAATGGTGCGCTCAATCAGTTCTTCAACCAATGACTCGAGTTTTGCACGGGTGATTTTCACCACCAAGTGTTTCGGGCCGCTGGCATCCGCTGTGATGTATGGCAGGTTCACTTCAGTTTGTTGTGCACCTGACAGTTCAATTTTAGCTTTTTCAGCCGCCTCTTTCAGGCGCTGTTTGGCCAGCAAGTCGTTGCGCAAGTCCAAACCGTTCTCTTTTTTGAACTCATCCGCCAAAAAGTCAATGATACGGTTATCGAAGTCTTCACCGCCTAAGAAGGTGTCACCATTGGTGGACAACACTTCGAACTGGTGTTCGCCATCAATTTCGGTAATTTCGATAATGGAAATATCAAAGGTACCGCCACCTAAGTCGTAGACGGCAATTTTGCGGTCACCTTCTTGTTTGTCCATGCCGAAGGCCAGCGCAGCTGCGGTTGGCTCATTGATGATGCGCTTCACATCCAAGCCCGCAATGCGGCCTGCATCTTTGGTGGCCTGACGCTGACTGTCGTTAAAATAAGCTGGCACGGTAATCACCGCTTCTGTTACTTCTTCGCCCAAATAGTCTTCGGCGGTTTTTTTCATTTTGCGCAATACTTCGGCAGAGATTTGTGGCGGCGCTTGTTTGTTGCCACGCACTTCGACCCATGCGTCGCCATTGTCGGCTTTCGCGATGGTGTAAGGCATCAAATCGATGTCTTTTTGCACTTCTTTTTCATCAAAACGGCGGCCGATCAAACGCTTGACCGCAAACAAGGTATTTTTTGGGTTGGTGACGGCTTGACGCTTGGCTGGCGCACCGACCAAAATCTCGCCATCTTCTTGATAAGCGATAATGGAGGGAGTGGTACGGGCGCCCTCAGCGTTTTCAATCACGCGAGGTTTGCCGCCTTCCATTACTGCCACGCAGGAGTTGGTCGTACCCAAATCAATGCCGATAATTTTTGCCATGTTGTTCTATCCTTAAATTCGTTAATCTCAATACTGATGTTCTAATAATTGGGATACCTGAGCAGATTTCAAGCCCCTGATCGTAATATGGGTTTATTGTGGCTGAATCACAGTCACTAAAGCCGGGCGCAAGACGCGTTCGTTTAAGGCATAGCCTTTTTGCAATACGCTTAAAACGGTGTTCGGCTCGCCTTCAGCCGGCACCATACTGATCGCCTGATGCTTGTTTGGGTCAAATTTTTGACCCAGTGGGTTGATTTCAGCAATATTAAATTTTTCAAAGACGCTGAGTAATTGTTTTGCCGTCAACTCCACACCATTTTTATAACTGGCCACGTCAGCATTTTCTACCGCCAAAGCGGCATCCAGACTGTCTTTGACCGCCAGCAACTCGCCGCTAAATTTTTCTAGCGCAAACTTGCGGGCTTTATCAATGTCATCCGACGCCCGGCGACGGATATTTTCACCTTCCGCTTTAACATACAGCACTTGCGCTTTGGCTTCTTCTAAAGCGGCTTCTAATGCTGCAATACGCTCTTCATGATTGGCTTCAGCTGGCGCATGTTCATGCGTTTCCGCTTCGGTTGCGTGCACGTCGTCGGGTGTATTTTGTTCTTGCATGGGGCTCCCCTATTCATTGAATACTGTTCTACATGAGAAGATGTTAATGAAACGCTTTTCGTTTCAATATTTCCTCAATGTTGGGCATGTCCCTACTGATTTCAAGGGTAAAGCCTCAATTTATATGGGATTTTTTTAATCGCGGGCGAAAATGCCTCCGGGCATCGCAGCGATCGCAGTTGTAATCTGCGCGACCTCGGGCACTTGGCCCTTGCCACCTAGATTGATTGCCGGCGCCCGGTGACCACCCGCCACGCCGGTGAATGCAGGCTCGGTATCGGTGTAAATGGCTACCACTGGCAAATCGAGGGCGGCGGCGAGATGTGACAAGCCCGTATCGACGCCCACAGCAAACCGCGCTTGCGTCATGTGGCTGGCGAGTTGTTGTAATGACCACTTAGGCAACACCAGCGCATTAGGCACTTGCAAGGCGATGCGTTCAGCACGCGCACGCTCATGATTGCCTGCCCAGGGTAGCCACATTTGCAAGCCCTGCGCAGCGTAGTGTTGGCCGAGCGCTACCCAGCGCGCCTCTGGCCATAACTTGCTATCACGGCTGGTGGCATGTAACGCTAAAAATGCGGCTTGCCGCGCAGGCTGCACCTCCGCAGTCAGGCCATAGGCTGGCAGATCGTCGGGCAGAGCATACCCCAACGCCATGGCCGCAAGTTTGCGCATACGCAGGACTGCATGCTGACGGTAAGAAATGGCATAGCGATGTTGATATGCAAAACTTGCCATCGGCTCGCGGATCGATTGTCGATCATACCCATGGCGTGGCCCATCAGCCCAGCATGCGATGACAGCACTTTTCACCAAGCCCTGCAAATCGAGGATGGCATCGTAGCGCTGTGCCCCCACTGCACGCTTTGCGGCAGCAATCTCCTGCCAAGTTTGTCGGCGCCACCACTGTTTACGCCATCGACGCAATGCCACCGTAAATACTTGTTGTACGCGGGGATGCAGCCGAGGAATATCAGCAAAAGAAGCTTCTACCAGCCAGTCGATGTGCGCATCAGGAACATGCCGCAAGATATCTTCAACAACAGGCAGGGCATGAATCACGTCGCCCATGGAGGTGGTTTTGACAATCAGGATGCGTTTCATGGCCGCTATTTTCGCATACAATGCCATCGCATGAAGTTTGCTTTTTTGATATTCAAGTACTTTCCGTATGGGGGCGTGCAACGCGATATGTTGCGTATCGCGCAAGATTGCGTGGCGCAAGGACATGCAGTCACTATTTATACAGGCGCTTGGCGGGGGGATTTTCCAGCCAACATCAACGTAAAGCTACTCAACGCCAAAGGCTGGCTCAATCATCGCCGCCACCAATCCCTGATTAAGCAGATGCGGCAAGCAGTCGCGGCGGGGGGATATGACCGGGTGGTCGGATTTAATCGCATGCCCGGACTAGATGTGTATTTTGCCGCTGACCCGTGTTATGCCGAGCGTATGCATCATGAACCCTGGTACAAAAAACGCTCGGGCCGCTATCGCTTTTTCTCTGCCATGGAACATGCGGTGTTCGGCGAGCAAAGTGCAACGCACATTTTGCTGCTAAACCAGCATGACCAAGCCATCTTCCAGCGTTGGTATGGCACGGATTCAGGTCGCTTTCATCTGATTCCGCCCAACGTTCCCTTGCAACGATTTAGCCAATTAGCGCCTCAAGACTACCGTGCATATGTCCGCCACACCTTTCAATTACCGGAAGATGCCATCGTATTGCTCACGGTTGGGTCGGCGTTTGTGCGTAAGGGGGTCGACCGCGCCATTGATGCCTTGAGCAACTTGCCGGAAAAAACACGCGCGCGTTGCTGGCTGCTTGCGGTTGGTGAGTTCGAATCCAGCAGCGATATGCCAGCCTACGCCCACCGGCGCGGCGTGGCAGACCGTTGCATCGCCGCCGGGGGACGCCCTGATATTCCAGCCCTCATGCTGGGCTGCGACGTATTGGTGCATGCAGCGCGTTCCGAACTCGCGGGGATTGTGCTGATTGAGGCCATGACCGCTGGGCTGCCGTTGTTAGTGACTGCGGTTTGTGGGTACGCCAGCTATGTGCAGGCAGCGCAAGCCGGTGAAGTCTTACCCGAACCATTTAGCCAAGCGGTAATGAATCAGCGCTTAGCAGCCATGCTGGATCAGTTGCCGACTCAAACCTGGAGTGCGCAGGGCCAAGCCTTCATGCAACAGCTGGCAAGCACACAAATTGCGCAACCTGAGGCACGCATCATTGCCTCGCCCGCCGTGGGGCGACCCACCTAAGGTGGCGTGGGTTTTGCTGGCATAAACGGCACATTGCGTAATTGATCTGCCGCTGCCTTACTTGCCTCGCTGCGTTTCAAAGCATACGCCTTGGCTTGCTCTAGCAGGGCGGCAGAGGGCAACTTGGGATCTTCTGGCAAAGCTGACAGGGTTTCAAAACTCTCTTCATAAGGGGTTGAGACCTGCGCATCAATCTGCGCCGCCATCTCATCAAAACTAACGCTACCCTCACGCCCCTCGAGCATGATTTGTCGCCATCTCCCCTGCGCTTGCTGATCGATCCGCTGCAATTTTTGCACTTGTTCTTGAATCGCGATTTCTTGCTGCCAGCGATACTTGGGCGTGGGCAAATGTGTCAGCAATGCAAACAGGCCCGCTACCCAAGCCGTACCGATCAATAGCTGCGTTAGCAGGAAGTACTTGCTGGTCAAAATCGCAGACGGTAACAAGATCACGGCAATGACCATGCCGGTCAAAAACCCGCCAATATGTGCGGAGTTGTCGATGCCCGGCACGATGTAACCCATGCCGATGGTCAATGCAGAAAAGGCGAGCGCGCCCCAAAATAACCAGCGAAATTCTCGTGTTTGCATCTGGTGTCTGGCAAACCAGACATACACCAGTAATGCGCCGTAAATACCAAAGATCGCACCAGAGGCGCCTCCAGACACGGCATCGTTGCCTTGAATGACCAGCGACAACAGATTCCCAGCCACGCCACTAAGCAGATAGATACTGAGAAAACGGCCAGGGCCAAACATACGCTCGACCAATTTACCACCATCCCATAGTGCCAGCATATTCATGCCTAAATGTAAGGCGCCAAAGTGTAAAAACATTGCGCTGAACAAGCGCCACCATTGGCCATCGGCAGTGGCAGGCGCGAAATTGGCCCCCCAAGTGAGCTGGACAGTATTGGGGGAATGCCAAAACCCTGCACCGCCTAATAGCATCACCACAAACACCAGCACATTCAGGGCGATTAATCCCTTGGTCATTGGCGGCACCGGCGCCCGAAACGAAATACTGGTAATGCGTTCAGGCGTCATGGAGTGCGTGCTGCTTGATAAGGAAGCGTTAACACTGGCGGCTGCTGCAAACACGCGATCAAGGTTTGCAAGTTTTCATCCGGGCGCGACATCTGCGGATCGATGCTATTGGCAACCCAGCCGCAACCTTCGATATTACGTTGCGCAAGCACTTCTGCGGTGAGTAAAGCATGATTGATGCATCCGAGTCGCATCCCAACCACCAGCAGTGCAGGTAGCGCCAGCGCCTGAATGAGGTCGGCGATGGTCTGTGTGCTGTTGAGTGGCACCAACAGACCGCCGGCCCCCTCTACCACCACTACATCCGCCATGGTTGCCAGCTGCCTGTAGGCGGCTTCAATCACTTCTAATTGGATATCGACCCCGGCCTCTGCGGCTGCAATATGCGGGGCAATGGGCGGCTCAAAACAATAGGGGTTGATCCACTCAGGCGGTGCGACCACGTTGGATGCCGCGATTAGCTGTCGCACATCTTCGTTTTGCCATTGGCCATCCAGCCACTCGCAACCAGAGGCCACGGGTTTCATGCCAATCACCTTCAGGCCTTGCGCCGCAAAGGCTTGCATCAATCGCACGCTGACTGTCGTCTTACCGACACCAGTATCAGTACCGGTGACAAAAAAATGTCGTGGCAATGTCTGCATCATTCACCTGCGCTGACTGTCTTGCGCGGCATAAACTGCACCGGCTGAGTTCCCGGCGCGGTATAAGGTTGGCTGCCTGTCCAAGCATGGACAAACACAACTTCATAAGTGGCGGGCAATTTTCCGTCGCGGCGAAATCCCTCGTAACCTTGACGTAACCGTTGCATAAAGCCTTTGCCGGTCAGCCCTTTGGCACGGCCTGCGGTCGCATTGTGTGCACCAATGGCTTTGAGGTCGCGCATGACAGATTCCACGCTATCGTAAGTCAATGTGTAGTGCATCACATCCAAAACGGGGGCACTGAAGCCAGCACGCGTCAAGGCATCGCCGATATCATGCATGTCAATAAAACGACTGACATGGGTGTGAGATTCGCCTGAAGCCGCGCGCAACTCTTTGAGTGTATCCGGCCCCAAGGTGGCAAACATCAACAAGCCGTTGGGTTTGAGCACCCGCCTGAACTCTTGCAGCACGACATCTAAATCGTTACACCACTGCACAGCAAGGTTGGACCACACCATATCAACACTGGCGGTTGTCAGTGGCAAACTTTCAATGTCGCCACAAACGAACTGTGGTTTTGTCTGCCAAAAACGATACCAAGGGAACAACGCGCGACTGCGGTCAAGCATGCCTTCAGCGATATCCAGTGCGACGCCCTGCGCTTGCTTAAAGTGTTTGAGCAACGCCTGTAAACCATGCCCAGTCCCACAACCGGCGTCAAGGATTCGCATTGGTGCCAGCTTGACGACATCTAGCCGGCTAAGCATTTCTTGCCGTACTTGACGCTGTAAAATGGCCGCCGCATCGTATTGCTTAGCCGCCCGGTGAAACGACTGCCGCATACGCGACTTGTCGATTTGATACACATCCTGCATTTAGCTCTCCGCTGCCCGAAGGCTGGCATCATCGGCCATGAATCCGTCTACTGCGTCGCAAAATACTTCGGCATGCGACAAAAATGGGGCATGGGACGCGCCTGCAATCACGCGCAGACTTGCGCGTTGCATGTGCATGGCTAACCAATGCGCCGCCGATACCGGCGCCAACGTATCGCGGTCACCATGAATCAACAACGTTGGCTGAAACAGGCGGCTCACTTCTTCGCGTAAATCGGTTTGCAATAGGATTTCTAGCGCCTGATTCAAGTGATCTTGGCTAGGGGTTGGTTTAGCCGCAAACGCGGTGCGTAACTGGCGCACTGTCGCGCGTGCATCTTTGGCGTGCATGCATTGCAAGGTCAAAAAGTTAAGCAAAGTCGCATTAAAGTCTTGCGCGAAACGCGCGTTGAATTGTTCAAAATGTCGCGCATCAATCCCATGTGGCCAGTCAGGCTTGCTGACAAAACAAGGATTGGTCCCGACCAGAATGAGTTTTTCAACCCGATCCGGTTGATTGAGAGCGATCTGTTGCGCGACCAAGCCGCCCAAAGACCAACCCAAAATGGTCGATACACCGGGAATCTCTTCAGCCACCGCCTCAGCAACGCTGTGCAAATGATAGGGATAGACCGGACGACTTTGGCCCATGCCTGGTAAGTCGACCAAAAATAAGCGGTAGTTGGCCGACAGGCGCTTCACAACCCGCTCCCACACGGCACTGTTCATGCCCCATCCATGCAACATGACTAAGGGCTTGCCCTGCCCCATGATTTCGATAAAGCAACTCATGCCTGCGGTCCGACGGGGATCTCGCGTTCTGCCGCATGCAATGCCGAAATTAAAGCGCGCACATCTGCCTCACCATGCGCGGCAGACAATGAAATTCGCAAACGGGCAGTGTTTAATGGGACGGTGGGTGGGCGAATCGCTGGCACCAAGATACCGCGCAATTGCAGGTAATGGCTGAGCGCAAGCGCTTCATGGTTATCGCCCACAATCAGTGGCTGAATCGCCGTTTCTGAGACTTGCAAGTGCCAACGCGTTAAAGCCAGCTCACGCTTGAGCAAAGCGATCATGTCAAACAATTGCTGTCTGCGCGCATCGCCTGTTTCAATTTCGTGCAGTGACGCCAGCAACGCCGCCGACAGCGGCGGTGGGGCCGGTGTGGTATAAATATAACTGTTGGCATGCTGAATTAAATAATCAATGACGATCTTTTCAGCGGCCACAAACGCACCCGCAACGCCAGCAGCTTTACCCAGCGTGCCCATCATGATCAGACGCGGCGACGCTAAACCCAGATGCTGGAGTGTGCCGCGGCCCTGAGGGCCCAACACACCAAAGCCATGTGCGTCATCGACATATAAGTAGGCATCATAGCGTTCACACAAGCTTAGATAGTCTGCCAGCGGCGCAATATCGCCATCCATACTAAACACGGCATCGGCAGTCACTAACTTGTGGCGCGCCGTGCTGGCTTGCAGCAACTTTTCGAGCGCCGCGACATCATTATGCGCAAAACGGTGATGCGTGGCGCGTGACAAAAATGCGCCGTCATTCAGGCAGGCATGATTCAGCTTATCGGAAAACACGGCATCGTCACGGCCCATCAGCGCACTGATGACGCCAATATTCGCCATATAGCCGGTTGAAAATAACAAAGCCGATGGCTTACCAACAAAGGCGGCCAACGCTTGCTCTAGCTGATCATGATAGCGGTGATGGCCGGTAATCAGGTTAGAGGCGCCACTGCCAACGCCTGCCTCTGTTGCTGCCGCTTGCAACGCCGCGACCAGGGCGGGATCATTGGCCAACCCCAGATAGTCATTGCTACAAAACGACAGAAAAGCCTGACCATTGGCTGTAATATGCTCAGCCTGCGGCGAGTCCAACAAGCGACGTTGACGCATCAGGCCCTGCGTTTGCCGCTTGTCGAGATCGGCGGCTAAATAATCCAGCAGACTGCTCATTAGATTTTCTTCAAGCCCAGTTTTTCAAACAACAAGTTGTCAGACGCCACTTCAGGGTTACCCGTTGTGAGTAATTTTTCACCATAAAAAATACTGTTAGCGCCTGCATGAAAGCACAACGCTTGCACTGCTTCGCCCATACTTTGCCGACCCGCAGACAAGCGGACGAAGCTAGTGGGCATGGTAATGCGTGCAATGGCGATCGTGCGCACAAACTCCAACGGATCCAGCGCATCGGTGCCATGCAGTGGCGTGCCTTCCACTTGCGTCAACAAGTTAATCGGCACGCTTTCAGGCGGCTGCTCCATATTGGCTAATTGCGCAACCAAGCCGGCACGTTGGGCGCGGGTCTCGCCCATGCCAATAATGCCGCCACTACACACATTAATCGCCACACTACGTACCCTGTCCAGTGTATCTAAACGGTCTTGGTAAGTGCGGGTGGTAATCACATCGCCATAAAACTCAGGCGCAGTATCGAGGTTGTGATTGTAGTAGTCCAACCCGGCATCTTTGAGTTGTTCTGCCTGACCCTCTTTGAGCATACCCAGCGTCGCACAGGTTTGCAGGCCCATGGCTTTCACTTCAGAAATCATTTTCAGAACAGGCTCTAGATCACGCTGTTTGGGACCCCGCCAAGCAGCCCCCATGCAAAAACGACTCGCACCGCTATCTTTAGCAGCCTTGGCGGCGGCGAGCACCTCATCCAACTGCATCAAAGGCTCATTCTCAACCTCGGTGTGGTAGCGCGCGGCTTGCGGACAGTAACCACAATCCTCAGAACAACCGCCAGTTTTAATCGACAACAAGGTACTGACTTGCACCGCATTCGGGTCAAAATGCTCACGATGCACGCTGTGCGCGCGATGCAGCAAGTCATTGAATGGCAAGGCGAATAGTGCCATGATGTCTTCAACACGCCAGCGCTCAACAGTAGGATGACAGGCGCTGGAGGGTTTTAAGCCATCTAGATTGATGACAGAAGTTTGGATTTCGCTGCTAACAGCAGCAGCGGAGGTTTGTTGTTCCATAAATACCACGCAATAAAAAATAGATGAAATATACGTGCGAATTATATGTTGTTTAAAATATATCGTGAAAAAATTTTACAACAGATTAAAATTTAATCAAATCACACCCAGCCATCTGCTGAAAGCTTGGTTGACATCGACGCTGCCATGTTTGTTGTGCGCAGCTAACACGGCACCCAAGGCGCGTTTGGGATTCACGCATACCCCCATTTGCGCAGACTGTATTGCAGCACTGCCTTGGTATACGGCAGCACGATGTCCTCAGTGTGCATTGCCCAATGCGGCTGGTGCGCTCTGCGGCCGTTGCCTGCAACATCCGCCTGCGTTTGATCGCACGTTTGCGCCCTTCCGCTACGCCTACCCACTGGATCGTCTGCTACATCAATTCAAATACCATCAACAGCTTTTTATAAGCCCACTCTTGACTGACAGCCTGATCACGCAATGGCCGCAACACGAGGATGCCAACCAAGCCGCCGTGTTGCTTGCCATGCCTATGCACATCAATCGACTCCGGCAACGCGGATTCAACCACGCCCTGCTGCTGGCAAAACAGCTGCAACGGCACTGGGCAATGCCTTTAGATCTGGAGGGATGCACGCGCATCGTAGATACGCAAACGCAAGCAGGGATGGACATGCGCACCAGAGTCCGCAATTTGCGGGGCGCATTTACGACTGCCAAACAATGGCATGGTAAACATGTGGTGGTGGTAGACGATGTGATGACGACGGGGGCTAGCATGCATGCCGTCGCCAACGTACTCAAGCAGGCGGGCGCCGAGCGCGTCACAGCGCTGGTATTGGCGCGGACGTTAAAAGATACCGTAGATTGAATCTGCGAGCACGCTTAGCGGCTCACTCACCACGCACCACTGACGTGCCACCCAACTGACGAATGCGCTGGCCAACAAACTCTGACAAACGCTCACTTAAAGGCAATTGATAAGCAAGTTGTAACTGTTGCAAGGCGGGGGCAGATTGACCAGCCGCTTGCAGTGAAATGGCATAAGCGACCATCCACTGCGCATGCCCGGGCCGCAATTGCGTCGCGCGATCAAAGTGCGGCAGCGCAGCGCTGTGTTGGCCAGTTTGTTGGTAAGCCATGGCCAACATCCATTGCGACTCCGCATCTTGTGACAAGCTGTTGGCAACCGGCTTGAGTGTGAGCAAAACGCCCTCGGCTTGCGCATGTGCCAACTGCCAACGTGCTAACGCCTTAGACAAACTGATTTGATTAGGAAATTGTTTGATCCCCGCTTGCAGCAGCGCAACCGCCTCCTGCGCTTGCTGCGCATCAAACAAATAAGTCGCTAGCAACTGTCTTGCATCTTCTGATTGCGGGTAACTACTTAATGCTTGGCGCAAAATGACGAGCGCTTCATTCAATCGGCCTTTTTGCTCTTGATCAACCGCCCGTTGAATCAGCAAGTTGACCTCCTGCTCGGGATGCACGGACTTATTCACCACGCCTCTGGCGCCAGACGCATCCTCGTAGGCTTTGGTTGGTGTGACTAAGGCAACTACATCGGATGGCGGCTCAACGGCCGAGACCATGGTGCTGGCTGCCGTATTATCGACAGCACGAATAGAATACTCACCTTCGACTTGTGGCGACCGCGCTTGATGACCAGCGCCGACGATGGCGGAGCGTTTGCTGGCCACCGGCACAGTCACGGGATTATTCCAAGCGCTAAAAAGCGATTTGGTTAACTGTGGATGCTCGAAAGTGGGTTGCGTCTGGGCCACAGCCACCGGCACCGGGGCAATCTGTCCGGAAGCGGATAGCAGCGGAGATGGCGCAGGCGCAGCTGGCATCCAGCGCGCTAGCAGCTTGGGGCCATTCATCAGCAAACCAACCATCAGCGCAAGCAACACGAGACCCCCTGCCCACTTAGTCATCCCGGCCATCGCATCGCTGCCATGGTAAGACACCACCGGCTTCACTTGTGCCCCCCACATGGCGCCTGCATTCACCTCTAGGGTGGCACCGCCTTGGCGGGCTTCCACATTTTGTAATACCTGATTGATTAAGCTCAAGCGGTTCCCCTTATTTCAACTAACGACCCAAACCCGCTATGGCAGTATGAAACGTCAGCCACCATTTCAGGCCGTGCTCCAACCAGCGATGTTGCGCCTTCACGCTCGCCTGCGTATCCATGATGGCAGCCCTAACATCCTCTGCAGACACCCCTTGCTGGCCGCGACCAAAGGCGGATAACAGGGATTTATGCGCCAAAATGTTAAGCAGTCTTGGGATACCATTCGCATAGCGATACAGCAAACGCATACTAGCAGGCGTAAACACCATGCCACCCTGATAGCCGGCCACATGCATACGGTGATTTAAATAAAAACCCAATTCTGCCCACTGTAGGCCTTTGAGCTGATACTCAAAGCCAATCCGTTGCCGCAACTGCCGAATCGAGGGATGAGATAACCGTTGCTCTAATTCCGGCTGGCCGAAAATAACCACTTGTAACAATTTGTGTTTTTCAGTTTCGAGATTACTTAGCAAACGTAAGGCTTCTAGCGTCTCTAATGGCATGGCCTGTACTTCATCGAGACAAACCACGACATGCCGACCCTCTTCTGCAAAGGTCAACAATTTGCGATTGAGTGCATCAATCATGTCGTGATGGGTAAAATCAGGTTTGAACGCCACCCCAAACTCGGTGGCCAGCGTCATTAGTAAGGCATGCGGGTCTAAATAAGGATTAGGAATAAACGCAATCTTACAGTTCGGTGCCAAGGCTTTCAGCAGACGCCGACAGAGCAAGGTTTTGCCGGTGCCGACTTCGCCGGTAATTTTGACAAAGCCCTCACCCGACTGGATGGCAATTAACAGCGTATTGAGTGCCTCTTGCAAACTACGCGTTGCATAATAAAAACTGGTATCCGGTGTAATGCTAAACGGATATTCTTTTAAGCCAAAATGCTGCAGGTACATGCCCGCTCCTAAAAACTGGTATCGCTCTTGAGTTTATCAACCCGATCTTGGCTATCAAGTAGATCTTGCGCCCAGCTCTCACCGCCACGCACCACGGTCGACTTCAGCAAAATCACCAATTCGGTTTTAGTACTCGCTTGGTCCTTCTGACGGAACAAATTCCCAAGAAACTTCACATCGCCCAAGCCGGGCACTTTGGTACGTGTATTGTCGACCGACTCAGACATCAGACCGCCAATCGCAATCACGTTGCCATCTTTGGTGCGCACAATACTGTCCGTTTCATTAATATTGGAAGACGCCGTTGGAATGGTATACGTCCCCCCATTCGCACTCGATAGGTTCACGGTACGGTTAACCTGCGTGACATCACTAATGAAAGGATGGACATGCAAAGTGATGTTGTCGTCTTTATCAATCTGCGGTGTCACGTCCAACGAAATGCCTGAAAAGTAAGGTTGTAGTTGAATATCAGGCGTCACAATCGCCCCGCCGGTGGTGGTCGTGACATTGGTTCTCACGTTCGTGACATAAAATGCGTCGTTACCGACCTTGAGCACAGCCTTCTGGTTGTTGATCGTCGCGATGCGCGGGCTAGAGAGCACCTCTACATTGCCTTGCGTTTCAAGAAAATTTAGCAGTGCCGAGAAGTTTTTGCCTTGCACGGCCAGCGCAAACATTGAGCCACCAATCGAGATGGGGGCGCTATTACTCAGCGCACCAGGCACAGTGCTGGTGAGTGTGCCGTTAGTGAGTGCGCCGGTTTCGCCTAAGGTGGTATTGCCATCGACGTTACCAAAGGTGTAGTCGCGTCCACGGATATTTCTGACCGCTGCCCAGTTAATCCCTTGTTGCGAATTTCGGTTTAATTGCACTTTGATGATTTTGGCCTCAAGAATCACCTGACGATCCACCGTCACTTGCATCAGACTCAAAAACTTTTCAACCTGACGGATTTCTTTGGGCATGGCTTTCACCATAATGATGCCGGATTGCGCATTAATGATGACTTTACGGCCATTTTCTTCACCGACCAAGCCACTCAAGGATGCACCAATTTCTTCCCAGAAATCATTATTTGTCCGCATACTCACATCAGAGGCGTACACTTGCAGATTAGAGGCACCGGAGGCGCCAGCGCCAGTTGCAACCCCTGTACCTGTCCCATTACCGAAACCGTTTGATACCGCTGCTTGGCCAGCCACACCGGCTGCACCACCAGCGCCTGAGCCACTAGCAGTACCGGAGGTGACGCGGGTCGCGGAGGTGCCACGGCGTGAACCCGTAATATAGTTGACCTGAAATACCCGCGTTTGTATCGTTTGCGGTTCAACAAAGATCTGTTTGCCATTCATTTTGTATTCATAGCCATACAAATCACGCAAGGAATTCAGTGCTTCAAATAAGGTCACATCGCGTAAATTGATTGAGATTTCGCCTTTGAGCTCAGGACTTAAAGCAATGCTGTAAGGGCTACCAGACACGATGCCCATCAGCACCTGTGCTGCCGGCGCTTTATTCACTACCAGGTCAAATCTGGGCTCCACGCGTTTGGCTAATGCCTTTGGCGCCTCGATCTTGGCCGGCTCGAACAACTCATCCGTCACCTCTTTAGGAGGGGGGGTGACTTGCGATTGCGACTTAGCCACAGCGGTCGCCAATTCATTTTGAATTTTAGGGTTAATCGATACATTGCTTGGGGCGAACGGATTGCTGGTACAACCGACCAGTCCGGTGCCGATAATCATCAAACCCAATGTATTCACAAAAGTTTTCATAGCAGTCTCTCTGTTGATTTCCCTTGCATGCTTGCCGGTGCGAAACATGCAATGTGTGTCACTTGTTTTCTATCTTTTGGTAGTTTAAAGGTGTGGCCGATTTTTTAATCTTTTTCGCCCGATGGTCTTTTTTCGCTCCCAAGGGTGGCGGTGCCTCTGGTATAAAACTGGACAAGCCCATACTGAGCACTTTTTTCTCACCCGTTTTGCTTATAAAAAGGGCTTGGCGGTTTTTCACCGAGGTCAGCTTAAATCCCTCATGATTGCCACCCACTGGCACCATCTGCCCGTTGACGACCGCAAACCCGGTTTTGCCATTTTCTTGAATCGCGGTCAGTACCCAAGGCTGCTCTGCCTGCGTCTGCGCGTTCGGCAAATAGGCCATCACCGAGGCCGGTGGCTTGGTAGGGTCCACCATGCCATCCGCACGAGCAATGCCTGCCTGCCCTAACCCTGTCATTAATAATGTGATCATCAACAAGCGCATGCTAAATCCCCAACCATGCATTCTCACCACTTAAGGTGTACACCTGAACCGTTAACTCGCTTTGCGGATAATCGGCTTTGAGCTCTGCAGTTTCCCAAGCGAGCGTTTGGCCAATGGCTTTCAACGACTGCGCATAGGCCATCAGCTCAAAATACTTTCCTTTGAGGCGCATTTTTACCGAATGTTGATAGACATGCGGCACATTCTTCCAAGCCTCGTCAGAACTGCCAGTGGCTGTTCCAACAGGGCTGTCCGCCGCAGTGGATGCCTGTAATACTTTTCTTTGCTTTTCAATAAAATCCACCACTGGCAATGACTGCATTTCTTCCACTTGCACATCGGTGTGTTTTTGCAGCAACTTTTTCAATAAAGCGATCATTTGTTGCGGCGGCACCATATATGAAGATATTTTGAGCAGATCCGCAGATTGACTGTTGATTTTCTGGTTGGTCTCATCAATCTGTTGCTGAAAGGCATTGTTGATGGGTTGCGGCGCCGATTGACTGGCGAGTGTGGTCATCTTCTCCGTCAGCGTGGCCGTATCATTCTGAATTTTGCTAATTTCCTGCTGCGTGCTTGCCAACTGCACGCGCTGAGGCTCTAGCAAAAAGGTATCCATCAGACCGACCACCGCCAACAAGCCGGCGCCAAACACCATCCAGCGCTCACGTTGTGACAGCGCAAGCCATTTATCATTGATTGTCTGTAATTGCTCAAATCGCATCGCTTATTTTCCTGCAATCGGCTGGGCTTGACTGGTTTGACGAACAAACGCATCCCAACTTAAGGTGTTGTCGCGTTTTGCCTGTGTTTGCATGTCGCGCCCTTTGACTTCAAAAGCGTAGACGGTCAAGGTCTGCGCATCTTCGCGTGCAGATGGCGAAGGACTCGTAGATACCGGCGCAGCCACAGCTGGTATAGCATTGCTGCCGGCATCCGCCGCGCCTTTGCCAACGCCGGCAGGTTCAGGCGCTGGGCTCACCGGCGCTTGTGCAGCGTTAGTTGCCGCGAGTGACGTTTGTGGCAGGCGTAACTCCTGTTGTTTCAACTGTAGCCCGGCAAACTGCGTGCCCGTAAACACACTTTGCGCAGACAACAAATCCAGATACAGTGGAATCTGTTCAGACTGCAATGCTTGGCCACTGAGCGACACATGTTGCGAGGCCGGTTCAATTTTGAACCCTGTCAACCAAAGCCCCGGTTGTTGCTGCGCGGTTAAGGCACGCATGTAATCAATCAGGTGGTCAGCGGCACTGGAGACCGATTGTTGAAAAATGGCCAACATTTGCGATTGCATCTCAAAACGCGCCTGGAGGTTTTTCAACTCCGTTTCTAGTTTGCTGTTATCCACCGGCGCGACCTGTAGCGCTAAGGTATCGAATTTTTTCTGCATCGCCTCAAACTGGCTCACAGCTTGATTGCGCTGTATTTGCAACTGTGCGTTGTCTGTCTCAAAACCCGTGTACAAATAAAACATGACCCCAGCCGCCACTGCATACACCAGCGCGACAAAGGGTAACGTGAACCAATCCTTGGCTCTAACCAGACCACCTTCAAACAGATTAATCTGCTGACTCATGCTGTGATCTCCTGGCGCAAGGCGGCACCAAGCGCAGGCAACAACATGGCTTGTTTTTCAAGGCTAGAAAAATCCTGATCTGCCGGCAATTCTGCAATATCCTCAAGGTTAAACACATTCACCGGCACGTACAGACTTGAACTCAACCCGCTAACCAAGTAATCACGGTTGGAGACGGGTGCCACCACCATGCGGTTCAGGCTCAGGTAAGGAAACTGGCGGTCAAAACTGTCCAGTGAGCGCTGTAACTCGAGCACCAGTTTGTCAAAATTACTCTTAAATAAGTCACCACGGTCATTGAGAAAATCTCGGTCTAACTCAATCAACCGTGTGTGATATAACTCGCCCTTGGCAGTAAAAGTCATCAAGCAGCCACGCGGCAAAATACTTAACATCACCAGCGCACGGTCTTCGTGCTCCAGCAAGTGGGCAATGTTGCGCTGCACCAGCGCATGCACATCCACGGATTTCAAATTAAAACCGGCATCACTCACGTGGTTTCCCACCGCAGAGACCAGTGCTTTTTTGGCACAAATCGCTAACATGAATGGCTGGCGATTGGCGTAAGCAGGATCCATCGGCACTTCAATGCCATCGACCACGGCTTGCTCTACCGAATAGTCCAGCAGGCCTTTGAGTTTCCAGCGCAACGCAGGTTTCACCTCGTCGTCCGGCATATTGGGTTTATCAATTTGAACGATGTTGTATTGGTCGACACTCAGCACCAGGTTGCAAGGCAAGTTTTTCAGGTCATTTTTAGTCACAAAGTGACGTAATGTGGAGGTGGCGTGCAAGGGCACCTGCTCGACAGCAGCGAATGAGACCACTGGTTTGACCCCTGTGGATGACGGCGTCAAGGCGACAGTGCTGACATGCATGTCGGTATAACTCACACCAACTTGCTGCTTGTTCTTTTGTCGTTTAAACCATTCCATGGCGGTTTATCTATCTTCCTAAATTTTTTTTATTTAAAATCAATGTATAACAATCAATACTTCAAGTTGAATCGAAAATTAGTATACACAATAAAGTTTATCGTCAAAGCCATCTACCCATGCGGCAAAACACACATCTTTCATCCGTTGTAAAAGTACCAATTTGTGACGCATGGATGTTTCTATTTCATGTAGAGCAACTTTAGTGCCTGCCGGGCTGATTTAAATGCTCGATAAAAAGCGCATAACCATCGGATTCGGCGAATTTGTTTGCATCAGAAGTTTTCTCGCATGTAGATGATGGGCGCTTTGTAGATACCAAACGAGGCACGTGCAGTGGGATCTGTACTGCCAAACCATGTCAATACCCCGCTGGTGGCGGCTGACTGCGCGGCACTCAGGCACGTCATTTCGCTGCCACTCACCGCCCCTAGATTGACCTCTAAGTCGACACTGCCGGTATTGGGTCTGCCATCACTGCCCATGCCGGGCGCGCTAAGTCGCATGTTTAGCACACCGCTGGCCATGGTTGCACTACCGCTAAGCTGCGTTTCACACGCATTTAAATTACCCCGGTAATTACGCATGACAATGCTCGACAACGGGACTGTCGTACAACTATCGTTCTGACTTCTGACGTACACCCCATTATTTCTGAACTGCGCTTCTATCGGCACCACCAAGGGCAAAAGCTCGGAGCCATGGGCAGGCGTGACCGCCAAGCGCCCGTAGCGGAAAGGAATGCTACCCGTGAGTGCTGTTTGCGTGGAATCGATCAGCACGGTGCTGTCTGTTTCTTGTGGCTGGGCAGACAACACCACATTGGCTGGGTTGACCTCTGATGCAGGCCGCGACAAACGATGACGTGCGCTGACGCTGGCCGTACCATTGCTCCAGGTACCCGTGACGGCTGGCGACATCTGACTCGCTAATAACGTCGCGCCATTGAGCGGTGTGGTACTGAAGCGATAATTATTCCAGCCTGAAAGATCAAACTTGGCGTAACTGTTGCCTGTGTAGTTTTGCGTCGTCGCGTTGGCAGCATTCTGCGCGATCAGCGTAAACGGCGTCAGTAACCCAGGAGTGGTGGCGGTGTCTTGGCCGTAATAGACAAACGTATTGCACGCCAAGGTGGTGGCTAAATTGGGGGTGACGGTAAAATGATCTGGAATAAACCTACCAAAAAAGCTGCTCTCTGAGGTATTACCAAAACGACATCCATATTTTTTAGGGGTGACGCTGGGGTTATTTTCAAAAGGCGCGCTGACATCATCACAATCGCCTTTTGCGCTATCCACTGCGGTATAACTGTTGTCATAAACGCCTTGCGCGGAGACTTTAAAGTGGCCTACCTCGCTGTATTTAAAGGCATTGCCCGAGCTGCTACCGAGCGTGGCTGCCGGAAAACTGCCATTGACTTGACCAACCACTGGCGCACCCGAATGAGCAACAAGTTTGGTGTTATCAATCAGCGGGGTGCCGTTGTAACCCAGTTCGCCACTTGATGTATTCAAATTAAAATTCGTACCTGTATCTGTACTGCTCACCCCAGCCTTGAATACGGGGGTGGAGGATGGAGAAGGCGAGGACTGCGTCGCATTCGTGGATGCCACTGTTAAAGACTGTGGGCGAACCGCAAAGTTATCAGAAGAGCAACCCGTTTTGAGTAAAGCGAGGTCCGTGACTTTGCAGCGCAAATTAGGGTACGCCCGCAACAAATCGGTCGAGGCAAACGTGACTTTTTTGCGCCCATTATCAGCGGCAGCAAAGGCCACTTGTTTGGTGGCCACAATGGTCGAACCACAACTGCCCGCATCGTCAGTCACTAAATTGACGGTCAGGCCAAGTGTTGCGCTATAGCCTGAGGATTGAGCGCCATTGGCCAGCAAAGCAACCACATCAACATCAAAACTTTGCCCCAACACTTTGGTGTAAAGTGGGTTGCGTGCAGAGCCATTAGTTTGCAGGTTGTTATACGTGAGACTGTTTTCCATGCATTCAAAAGTACTTACGCAAGGCGTATTGGTGAAGGTGAAACTACAGTTTTGTGAATTGTTGGCAGTGTTGTAGCACTTGACCCCACTCAACGGGGTTTTGGTCAGCCCGGTGGCTCCTAAGGTATAAGTCCCCGCGGCTGTGCCTTGCACAGTCACTGTCGCAATCGACTGGTTCGAGCCAACATCAAACGGATCTGGGGACTCGCTCACAGCAGGCGTCGTCGGTGAAAAAGTTAAACTGCCTTGCAAACTGCCGGAGCTCACCAATTGGTTATCAGGGCAAGGCACGGCAGACGACAGGCAAGCCAGTACTTTTATCTCAGCCGGGCACAGGGTCGCACTACCACCATGGCGAATTTCAAGATGGTCATAATTAGGCACAAAGGTTGACCCGACCACAAAATCATAACTAAAAGTGTAAATACCGGGCGCAGTAAAGTCGTACTCAATCGCGGCGCCGGTATCTTGATAGGTTGTAGAAATGGTATCCGCGAGACTGCCTGTTTTGCTGATGGCACAACCAGGGGCGTTTGAGGCTGTGCTCCAAAAATCGCTCCAAAAACCGACGCAATAATGGTCAAATTTACCAGAGCGTTCGCGGAAAGATTCCACCACATCTAAGTTGGGGGGGAGTGCATTGCTAGAGGGACAGTTGTTGTTTGAAAGCGGATAGGTCCCGACCACTAACTTGCCATTTGTATCGGTATAACGTACCCCACAACCGTTGTCGCTACCGCCCAGATAGGTATCGACTGCATGGTAGTAACGCACTGGGTTACTCGCGCTAACCGTTGCCGTTAAAGGAATAGTCAACGTGACTTCTGCCGTCACGTAATCGAGCGGGTAGGTGTATTTCCATGCAATGGAGACTCTAGGCGTGCTTAAGGATGAAGAGGTCAACACCAGCGTGGACGTTGCGGTTTGGGTTACGCCCTGTGAAACAGTGGTTGGTTGCTCAGCGGTAATGCTATCGGAGTTGAAAGCTGTCGGGGTTGAATAGGCAAAGTGTCTCAAGCCATACATTCTGTTGTTGAAGCGTATGTAGACCCCATTATCCAATAAATTGTTATCAGGGAATGATCCTGGGTTGTAAAGTTGGCCACTACCCAGTCGCTTGACCTGCATTTGCGTGGTTTCTGAAATACTAATCTGTAGACCATTGCTGCTGTTTGTACCACCGTTCTTGTTGAGTTGCGTTACGACAGCACAAGCAAATCCAGAGTAGCTTAGCATCACGATTAAAAGTAAATTGATTAATAAACCTTTAATCAACCTTGGCATGAATATTCCTCGTTAATTACACTCCTCGCCAGCAGGGTCGTTATATAAACAGCGGCTCAGAGTCACAGCAATTCTTCTCTCAATATAATCCTGACTGCCAGCCACCCCCACCGACGCGGTAGAGGTAATACTGTAGATGCCGATATCTTGCGTGTTGCCTTTGTCTTTGGGCACGCTTCGATTACAAGTCAGCACAATATTGAACCCATTAATCGTAAACGGCGCAGGCACGGCCGGGCAGTTTTGTATGGCGTTAGAACCCGGCGCCAATACTTGGTATGCTGCCCACTCCACGCCTGCTCTGGCTGCTAGATAGGCATTCGCCCCCTGCACGTCTTGAATCGTTCCTACTTGGGCGAGCACAGACAGGCGCATGGCGTAACCGACCAAAGCAGCCAACGTTACTAGCAGGAATATTGCCACAGGCAACATAAAACCCTTTGCGCGATAAGCAATACTTTTCATGGCGAATTCACCACATTGATTAAGTTGACCAGCCGGGCCACGCCGCCGTTTCTTGTGAGCACCAACTCTGCGGTGATGACCCCGGAGTGCTGCATCACGCCCTCAGTGTAGGTAAAATTACAACCAGTGACATCCTCAACCACCACGCTGGCATTGGCACCATTAAAATTGGCCGGATGTGCCGAAGGCATCGCGATGTTGGAGACCATCAACAAGCGCCGATTGGGTAGATCACACACGTAAGCCACTGCAGTGTTTACCACGTAAAAACGGCTGGCAGGAGAAGGTAAGGGAAAAGTACCGCCGGAAAATCTCAAGGTCGATAAGTTGTTGCCAAAATAAGTAGCCAAGGCGCGGATATTGTCACCGTTGTAGACGTCGGCGCCAGCAATGCCGAGGTTGTAAATCACCAGCTTGTCACCATTCGCCACCGAAACAGGCTCCCCAAGCACCGTAAAATCGTCCGCTGCTTGAGTAAAATCTAGTGAATCTTGCTGATAACGACCACCCGCTTTAATCGGCACAAATTCAACGTAATCGCCTGCTGCCGACACCCATACACTGTTGGGTAACGCATTACGAATATCTCGCGACATGCGTCGCAATGAAAAGTCTGCGCGATCAGCCAACTCAAAATAAGCCTCGGAGTTCACATACGCCAATACTGAGTTTTTAATAAAGCTGACCGAAATGCCACCCAAAATGGCCATGACCACAATCACGATCACTAGCTCCACCAGGGTAAACCCGGCCATGCGCGCGCTAGGCTGTTTAAATGCGCGGCGCATAACGAACCTTAAAGCCGGTAAGGCGAATGGTGGTATTAGCAGGCCCATTGACCGTGACTACAATTTGCAGCGCTCCATTGGCAGGGATCGCAGCAAATGCGCCCGCCCCGCCCACTTGCGAGATCGCGACAGAGGCTGAGTAAGCGTTCAAGCCAGCAAGCGCAGTAGCGTCGCCAATCCGGCAAATACCGGCACAGCCGCCACCGGGCATGGTGAATCCGCCATAATCGGCCACGTTATCAAAAGGATTATTAGCACTGTAGCGACTCTCGGTGGCAGGGGTCGGGCCATTGAGGCTGGCATTCTGCGGATTGGTGCAATCGCCATAACCAGAGGCAGTAGGCGCGTTCACATCATCCGGATCACAAAAAGAAAAAGGCATCTGCTGAATTTCTTGCATCAGCGACTCGGCGATGGCGATGGCCTGTTTACGCGCCAATGGGTCGGCTGAGTGGCCACTCATAAAAGCCAAGGCACCAATCACCCCGGCGATGGCTGTCGTCACAATCACAATAAACACGACCATCTCAACCAGCGAAAAGCCGAGCTGCGCTTGTTTGCCGAAGGGCAGGTGCAAAGGATGGCGGTGAGTGACTATTTTGGTCATATGCATCATTCAGTGATAAACCGAATAGATTATTAGTGGATGTATCCCGTGTTTGCCTCAACGTTAATGATTACGGACTGGGCATTATTTTTTCTATTTGTAACAGTATAACTACTCGCTGCATCTGGCACCGCACGGCCCAGCGCATCAAACCCCAAACTCGCATTTTGTGCACGGATGTCCACATTTTTAGCACTCGTAAACACATAAGCGCCGGCAGTTTCAGGGTTAATCACCGCCTGATTACAAGCAAGGTCAAAACAAAGTCTGACGACATCCGGGTTGGCCTCTGTGTGCAACACAAACACATTTTTACGCTGTGCAACCGCGGTTTTTTGCGCATAGCGAATAGTGGATGAAAGTAAACCCGCGTCACCGCGGGTTTCAAAGATATCACCATTTGCGAACCTAGGAGCTGAAATGGCAACCAAAACAGCCATCACAGCAATCACCACAACAAGTTCAACTAAGGTAAATCCTTTCATATAAATTTCGCATAAAACTCTTAATTAATTAACAACCGCCAACTGCTGCAGTTCCGTTAGTGGGGTTGTATGTCACAGTGCAAGTAGAGTCGCTTCTCACAAATGTTCCTGCAGTAGCAGTGTCGTTAAAACCTGCTGTGTCCTGCAAGGCAGCTTTAATGCCTGCAGCAGTCGGCCAACCCGCGGCACCTACAGCAACGGTACTAGTATCCATCGTAATATTTGCGCCCGAGCTACCTCCTGCAATCCATGCAGCCCTTGCTAAGTTAGATGCAGACACAATCGAGCCTGCAAGCCCGTTTGCAGCAGCTTTCTGAGCACTTGCCTGTACGTTTACAAATCTCGGTAACGCTGTCGCCGCTAAAATACCTAAAACAGCAATAACTACTACTAATTCAACTAATGTAAAACCAGCTTGTTTTTTCATCACTCAAACTCCTAATCAAAAGATCCCTACCGTTATTCTCACAGTGGCAGGTAATAACTGCGCCAACTCCCCATCAGCAAAAAGTATGCCAGACAATTTTGGTCCATCTTTATCCATCACTGCCTGTTCACTTTTTTTGACGACAAAAAACGCCCCCTCTTTCACTACTCTTTGTTAACTACCTTTGAGCATGACTGAACTCATGTCCCAAATCGGCAAAAACACCCCTAGTGCCAGTATCAACACCAAAATACCTAAAAAGATAATCAATATCGGTTCGATCTGAGCACCCAAGGTTTTCACGTCGTATTCCACGTCAGATTGATACATATCAGCAATTTGTTGCATGAGGTCATCCAGTGAGCCAGACTCCTCGCCGACAGCAATCATCTGCAAAACTAAAGAGTTAAATACCCCAGTTTGCGTGGCCGTACGCAGGATCGTTTCACCACGCTCAATCCCAGACGACATGCTTAAAATTTTAGCGGCGATGTAGTCATTTTCAACCGTTTGAGAAACGAGCCGCAATGCAGAGAGAATAGGCAAGCCACTGCGGGTAGACAGCGCAAAGCTTCGCGCAAATCTTGCCATGGTGCCTTTAAAAATGATTTTGCCCGCAATAGGGATACGCATTTTGATACGGTCCCACTGCGAGCGCCCAGCAGGGGTGCTGGTATAAGATTTAAATGTCCACACAGCCCCCACCATCATGCCAATCAACACAAACCAGTAATTGCGCATGAAATTTGAAAACGCGATCAGCATTTTAGTGATGAATGGCAAATCCGCATGCATGGTCGCAAAGACCTTTTCAAACTGTGGGATCACCATCACGTTAATCACCACGATGGCAATCGCCATCGCAATCATCACAAACGTGGGGTACTGCAGGGCCGATTTGATTTGTCCGCGCATAAAGCGCTCGAACTCAATGTGCTCTGCCAGCCGTAAAAAGATATTATCGAGGTTACCAGTACCTTCACCAACGCGGATCATGCTGATATAAAAGTTATCAAATACTTTGGGGTGTTCAGTCAGTGCCACGGATAGTTCGCGACCAGAGTCTAAGCTCACACGCAGTTGGCCGACGACTTGCGCCAATTTAGGGTTGCCAACTGAATTTTGAATGCCTGCCAACGCCCGCATGATCGGGATCCCCGCCTTGAGCAAGGTATACATCTGACGGCTAAACAGCATCACATCCAGGCTGGTGACTTTTTCTTCAAACAGGTTGAAGGCCATTGCCCCCGCCGCTTTTTGCTTGATTTCAATCGGTGTAATTCTAGACACCATGAGTGCGGCGCCCAGCGCATCCAGGTCTGCGGCCTCTTGTACGCCACTGACCATCATGCCGTCCTCGGTACGTCCTTTGTATTCAAACATTGGCATGTGGGCTACTCTTCAAACTGATTATCGACACGCATGATTTCATCGAGCGTGGTCTTGCCGTCGATGGCCAGTTGTAATGACTGGTCACGCAGCGTTTTGCCTTTGAGTTTCTCACGCGCTTTCTGGATAAATATATTGGTATCCGGCATATTGGCTGCCATAGAGAGTTCATCGTTCATTTCAAGAAACTCATACAAACCAATACGGCCGAGGTATCCGGTGCGGTTGCAATGCTGACAGCCCTTGCCTTCACGGAAGTTAGTGACCACGTCCGGCTGCTGCACCACTTGCTTGAGCCAAACCGACTCCGATTCTGTGGGCGTATGTTCGACAGCACAATGCGGGCAGATCAGTCTGACCAGTCGTTGTGCCAGCACCCCCAGCAGTGACATCGCGACCATAAAGCGCGGCACCCCCATGTCGATCAACCGCACAGGCGCAGTAGACGCGTCGTTGGTGTGCAATGTAGATAGCACCAAGTGACCAGTCATCGAGGCGCGCAAACCAGTTTGTGCGGTTTCCTCGTCACGCATCTCGCCCACCAGCACAATGTCTGGATCCTGCCGCAAAATGGCCCGTAACAGCTTAGGAAAATCCAGCTCAATCTTTTCATTGACCTGCGTTTGAATAATGCCGGGCAGGCGATATTCGACCGGATCTTCCACCGTGATCACTTTGGTTTCGGGGGTATTTAACTCACTTAACGCAGAATACAACGTGGTGGTTTTACCACTACCAGTCGGCCCCGTGACCAGCACCATGCCGCTTGGACGACCGATCATTTTACGGAAACGCGCCAACAAATCTGGCGGCATCCCCAGCTTGTCGAGCTGAAAATGCGCAGTATTTTGAATCAACAAACGCATCACCACCGTTTCGCCATATTGCGTCGGCATGGTCGAAATACGCATATCGACTGCGCGTGTCTTGACCGTGAAGCCAAAGCGGCCATCTTGTGGCAAGCGTTTTTCAGAGATATCTAAGCCAGCCATGATCTTGAGGCGCATTACCAGCGCGGTCGCAATTTTATTGTCCGCCTGGGTTTGAAAATGCATCACGCCATCGATCCGAAAGCGAATCAATAACTTATTTTCTTGTGGCTCAATGTGCACATCGGATGCGCGTACCTGCACGGCATCTTCAAAAATGGTCTGTAATAACTTAACGACAGGCGCATCGTCAATGCCCAAATCAACGCCCATCAAGCTGGTGAGGTCGACATTGCTATCAGCCAGATCTTCTTGCAACTCCAGCGCTAGCGAGGATATCTGCTCTGTTTGTCGATAAGAACGGTCAATGGTCTGCATCAGCAGGCTCTCTTGCACCACGACAATATCAATATCGCGCTTAAGTAACCTGATCAGTTCATCATAGGCATAGACATCGGATGGGTCTACCATCGCAATCAAAAAGCTGTCGGGACGCTCTTCAAGTAGAATGGCGCGAAAACGGCGCGACTGCACTTCAGGCAGTTTTTGGACTTGCTTGACATCCAATTCGTATTGCCCCAAATCCAGATAAGGGATATTCAACTGATGCGCAACGGCCTCGGCAATTTGCCGCTCATTGGCATAGCCTTTTTCAGCAATGACACGGCCTAGGCGTCTGCCGGTCTTGCGCTGTTCTTCAAGCGCCTGATCGAGCTCAGCTTGGGTCATGTAATTCTGTCTGACCAGAATTTCACCTAATCTAATTTTCTCGGGACGTGCCATGGCTTTGTAATTTTTTAATTTGATTTAGTTTCTCGTTTATCATATCACTATTTTCTAACGCTTACATTTGTAAACAAACGGCAAAATATGCTTCATATCGTGCTTTTCGAACCGGAAATTCCGCCCAATACAGGCAACATTATTCGTCTGTGCGCCAATGCGGGCGCAAAACTACATTTAGTGAAGCCATTAGGCTTTGAGTTATCAGATAAACACCTCAAACGCGCAGGCTTGGACTATCACGAATACGCTGCACTCTCGGTCTATGAGGATTGGGCTGAATGCACCCAAGCGCTGGCAGGCAAACGCTTGTTCGCACTCACCACCAAAGGCAGCACACGTCACACAGATTTGCAGTTTCAAGATGAGGATGTATTTGTGTTTGGCCCCGAGTCGCGCGGCTTGCCAGAAGACATTCGGGCGCAATTTGCGCCTGAACATCGCGTCAGGCTGCCCATGCTGCCTCATAGCCGAAGTCTGAATCTTTCTAACTCTGCGGCCATTGTGTTGTATGAGGCTTGGCGGCAAGTAGGGTTCACTGGCGGGGTGTAGCAAAAACAATAGACAAAAAAAGCCCCGATTAAGGGGAAAATCGGGGCAATAGGCCTCATCGTAAAGGCTTCCGCTCAGGGAGGAAAGAAGCGGAAAGATGACTCATCATCATCGTACAAGTAAGAGTCAGCGTTGGTTTGAAAAGTTCCGACAAGTTGTTCAGATAGCTAACAATGAGGGCTCACGGTCCTTTTTTCTGCCCTCAAGTACATCGTCAGAGGATGGCTGTAATACGCCGCCATGCAAGACTTTAGTGTTTTCATATGATCAGTCATGACTGATTGCGTTTGTGTCAAAAAAGTCATGCGCAGAACAACGCACTTAAAAAACAACATTCTGTAGCCCCCTGACGCGTCACGACAAACAATCCGGCAAACTCCCCCACACATCATGCGATAATATCGGGCATGCAAGCTGATACTCAACTCCTTCAGGGCCTCAACGACAAACAACTGCAAGCGGTCACCCTGCCGCATGTCTCTGCGCTGATTCTGGCAGGTGCCGGCAGTGGTAAAACCCGCGTGCTGACTACCCGGATTGCCTGGTTAATTCAAACCGGACAAACATCACCCATGGGGCTCATGGCAGTAACGTTCACCAACAAGGCTGCCAAAGAAATGCTAACGCGTTTGACCAGTATGCTGCCAATTAATACGCGTGGCATGTGGGCGGGGACTTTTCATGGCTTATGCAACCGCATGTTGCGCGCGCATTATCGCGAGGCGGGTTTACCGAACACGTTTCAGATTCTGGATACCGCAGACCAACTCTCGGCCATCAAGCGCGTCATGAAGGCCATGAACGTGGACGATGAGAAATATCCGCCCAAACAGGTGATGGGCTATATCAACAGTTGTAAAGAAGAAGGTTTACGCGCGGAGGCGGTGGATGCTTATGACGGGCATAGCCAAAAGTTACGTGAGATTTATGCCGCCTATGACCAACAATGCAACCGTGAAGGCGTCGCTGATTTTGCCGAGCTGTTACTGCGCTGCTATGAGCTGTTAGAGCGCGAGCCGCACATTCGTGCGCACTATCAGCAGCGCTTTCAATACATTCTGGTGGATGAGTTTCAAGATACCAATCGCCTGCAATATTTGTGGCTAAAGTTGCTGGGCGGAGCACATAACAGTATTTTTGCGGTCGGCGATGATGACCAGAGCATTTATGCTTTTCGTGGCGCGCGCGTGGGCAATATGAGCGATTTTCAGCGCGAATTTAATGTGCAGAATATCGTCAAGCTTGAAGAGAATTACCGCTCGCACAGCAACATCCTGGACGCTGCCAACGCCATCATCACCAATAACCGCAATCGCCTTGGCAAAAACTTGTGGACCTCTGCAGGGAAAGGCGAGCCGATTCGTATTTATGAGGCATACAACGACACCGATGAAGCGCAATTTATTGTCGATGAAGTCAACATGCTGCAAAAAGAAGGGGTACCACTCGGCGATATGGCCCTGCTCTATCGGAGTAATGCGCAATCTCGTATTCTCGAACACACGTTGTTTTCAGCCAACCTGCCCTATCGGGTCTATGGCGGGTTACGTTTTTTTGAACGCGCCGAAATCAAACATGCGCTGGCCTATTTACGCTTAATTGCTAACGCCAACGACGATACGGCCTTATTGCGTATTGTGAATTTTCCGCCACGCGGCATTGGCGCGCGCGGTTTGGAGCAGTTGCAAGAAGCTGCGCGCCAAAACGAATGCAGCTTATGGCAAGCCGCCACCAACAAAGTGGGAGAAGGCAAGCTGGGGAGCAAAGGGCTCGATGGCTTTGTAGCGCTTATTCGGCAGCTGGTGGATCATGCCTATGGCATTACGCTTGGTGAGATGGCCGAATTGGTCATCAACCTGAGTGGACTGATGGCGCATTACCAAAATGATAAAGAAGGCGAAGATCGCATCGAAAACTTGCAAGAACTCGTCACCGCCGCTGTAGCCTTTAGCAATCAGGATCTGGGCAATCATCATAATATGGATGAAGATGCCGACTTGTTAACCCAATTTTTGAATCACGCCAGCCTAGAAGCAGGCGACCATCAGGCAGATGTCGGGCATGAAGCCTTGCAATTAATGACGGTACACGCCGCCAAAGGCCTGGAGTTTCACAGTGTATTTATCGGTGGCGTGGAAGAAGGTTTATTTCCACACGAGCAGGCCGCTTACGAAAATGGCGGATTGGAAGAAGAACGCCGCCTGATGTACGTGGCAGTCACCCGCGCGCGCCAGCGCCTGTATCTAACCTATGCACAAAGCCGCATGCTGCATGGCCAGGTCCGCTACGGCATCGCCTCGCGCTTTATCGATGAAATCCCCGCAGAGCTCACCAAACGCTTAAACAGCAAGCCAGTGTCTAAGCCTTATGCAGCAGGCGGCCAATACAACAACCCACCAACGCAATCCAGCAGCACGCAATCCAACTTTCCATTCAAAATTGGCCAGAGTGTACGCCACGGCAAATTTGGCGAGGGTGTGGTGGTCAGTTATGAAGGCAATGCCAATGATTTGGCAATCAAAGTGAATTTCGGAAGCGCGGGCCTCAAAACGCTGATGCTGGAATACGCCAAGCTGGAAAAAATATAGTGCACGCGCGAGCAGCCATGTATCTTGGGATGGCATCATCTGTTCCGCGCATGAGTCTTGCACTGATCGCTGCGATGTTCTGCCTGCCCATGATCACGGCTTATCATCAAGTACCCATTCCTAATTTTTATGGAGAATGGATTGCAGCGTTATGCGGGTTGTTAGCGCTCTCACCCTTGCTGACTAAGCATTTTTGGCAATCTTCGATTCCGCGCGCTAGCTTCATTTTTCTTGGGTTGTTGCTCACGATACAGCTACAAATGCTCTTTCAAATGCATCCTGCGTCGCCGAATGTATCGCTGATAGAAGCCTATGTATCATGGGCATTTTTTCTAACCCTGCTTGGATGGCATTTGAGGAAGTCTCTCGGTCTAAAATCAGTGGTAACAACACTTGCTTGGGCGCTGGTACTAGCGGCTGCGATCAATAGTGTATTTGTGGTATTACAACTACTACTGCAATTCGAAATCCTGCAAACACTAAATCTTGCTAAACTCATCCCGCATTTAACCAGCTATGGCATGCTTGGTCAGAGTAACCATTTTGCGAATATTACCGCGTTAGCAATGTGTTCACTCATATACTTATATAGTCGCCACGCGTGTAATCGGACTTGGCTAATCATTGGTTTGTTAACAGGGCTGTGCCTGCTCTCGCTCTCTGGATCGCGCAGTTCTTTACTCTATCTGATCGCAATCGCGATGCTGTGCTGGGTCAGGCAGCGTCAACCAAGCTCAGAAACCGAGAGCCCTGATACAGCTATAACACTATTCAGATTGAGCCTGATCCTGATCCCGACGTTTGTCATCTTACAGATTGTACTCACCACTTTTCTCCCGCAGGCATTCATCCATACGCCGGTAGCAAGAGCGATGGAAGCTGTGATCAATCCCTCCGCTTCATTGCGATGGCAATTCTGGCAAACTAGTCTTGCGCTGTTCAATCAATCACCACTGCTGGGCATGGGCATTGGCCAGATAAGATGGCAAACTTTTGTAACCGCAGACTTGCCGACCATCAATCATGCACATATGTTCTTTGAGCATGCACACAATCTTTTTTTACACCTTCTCACTGAGGTGGGCTTAGTCGGCCTAATCATCGTTTTTGCAGGCCTAATATTATGGATATTGCCCTTTTTCAAACAGCGCAGCCGCGACCCTGAGACCATTTGGCTTCTTGGCATTCTGGCTATTTTGGGGATACACAGTCAGCTTGAGTATCCATTGTGGTACAGCTACTTTCTGGGCATTTGTGCATTTTTATTGGGCGTGGGTGAGTTTAGCGAGATCAAACTAAGCCATCTTTCCAACGCGGCGAAGGCATCGCTGAAACTGACATTTGCGGCAGCATTCATATATGGCCTCGTACAACTGACACTGATGCAAATAGCCTATCAAAAACTTGAGCGACAGATTCATATTGCAAGCCAAACAGAAATGTCATCGTCCGAAAAGCAAACGCTGGTGGAAGAGATGCTCTGGGTAAGCGATCATTCACTATTATCCCCCTACGGTGACCTTGTATTAGCCACTTATCTTGTGCCGAATACTGCGCAAGCTGACATACAACTATCAATTGCTGAAAGAGCGGCTCAGTTCATTCCTCTGCGTCGCCCCTGCCTCAACCTAGTGGTGTTGCTAGAAATGAATCATCGCCACCCTGAAGCGCTGCAACTTCTACGATCATTACGCCGCATGGCGGGTGATCGTCTTGAGCAAGATATCGCGCAGTTACCTGCGGATAACTTAGCGCTTTTAAACGCGCTGCTCTTACAGGCGGACACCCCACCATTGAAGCGTTCGCTTTAACATGCATCGGCCAAACATCTTAGAGATGTCATAAATATTTCATCCGAATTCGCATTCAGAATCCATGTAAGCAGTCGATACTGCTTGCATGATATACAGCCCTCCCCAACGCGAAGTTGAAGCCATCTTGGCGCAGCGCAATCTGTTGCCTCTTTTCCAACCCATTATCGATATGAAACAAGCGCGCGTGTTTGCGCACGAGGCGCTGATCCGCGGCCCAGTGGAGTCGAGGCTGCACGCGCCAATCGCGTTATTTAATGCCGCCAGTCTTTGCGGCTTGAATCTTGAGATGGAGTATGCCGCGCGCGAGGTGATTTTTAATGAATACAGCCGCACCGAGCGAACGCATCCACTGTTTGTAAACTTTAGTCCGGATTGTTTACTGTTAAGCGAAGGGCATTTGTCCTTTGGATTAAACCAACTTGCACAGAGCGGGATTCAACCGAGCGACATCGTGATTGAAATCACCGAGAGTTCTACCATCCGCGACTACGCCACCTTGCGCGATGCGATTATGCGCTTTAAAAGCATGGGCTTTAAGATTGCGCTGGATGACTTGGGCGAAGGCACCTCAGGCCTGCGTTTGTGGTCAGAGTTATCGCCCGAATATGTCAAAATCGATAAGCATTTTATTGCGAATATTCACAATGATCCGATCAAATTGGAGTTTGTGCGCGGCATTCAAAAAATAGCCGTTGAATCCAACACATTGACGATTGCCGAGGGGGTTGAAACCAAAGAAGAGTTGGCGGTGATCAAAGATTTAAAAGTGGATTTCGCTCAAGGGTATTTATTTGGACGACCTTTCCCGAAGTTTCAATATGCGCTGACCGAGGAAGTGAATCATCTGCTGAATAAAAATATTGTGCGCTTGTTTGTTGACCAGCAAAGCCCGGCATTCAAACAGGCGACTGTGACTGGCCTCACCAGTTATCAAACTGCCGCCCTACCAAGCATGAGCAATGAAGAGGTCTACAACTGGTTTAACAGTGACCGCAGCCTGAACTCGATCCCGGTGATTAACCAGCATGGCAAACCGCTGGGGCTCATTAGCCGTTATGACACCATAGACCGTTTTGCGCGCCGCTATCAAAAAGAGCTGCATGGCAAAAAGTCTTGCACGACTTTTATGGACACCCAATGCCTGATGGTGCAAAAAGACATGACCATTCTGGCATTGAGCGAGTTGATTCTGGCAGCAGATCCCAAATACTTATTAAACGGCTTTGTGATTATAGACGGCGAGCGCTATGTGGGCATGGGCAGTGGCCATGCGTTGTTGCGCGAGGTGACCAATATGCAAATCCATGCGGCGCGTTATGCCAACCCGCTCACCCTATTGCCGGGCAATGTGCCCATCAATGCGCACATTGATAAGTTGCTGGAGCGACGGATCCCTTTTGTGGCCTGCTATTGTGATTTAGACCATTTCAAACCATTTAATGACGCGTATGGCTACCGACGGGGCGATGAAGTCATTCAGTTTGTTGGACGATTGTTAAGCAGCATGGTCGACCCTGAACAGGATTTTGTCGGCCACATTGGTGGCGACGACTTTGTGTTGATTTTTCAGAGTGCGCAGTGGGAGGCCATTTGTCATGACATTTTGGAGACCATCGCCAAAGTAATGCCAGATTTTTATGACTTGAAAGACGTGCAATCCGGGGGCATTCGGATTGAAGATAGATTAGGCAATGAACACTTCTACCCGTTTGGTAGTTTATCGATTGGTGCCGTGCGCGCGTTTGCAGATCACTTCGCCAGCCATCATGAAGTAGCTGGCGCCATGAGCAATGCAAAAAAACAGGCCAAAAAAACCATCGGCAACAGCCTGTTTACCGAGCGCCGCAAATAAGCACCATGGTTAGTAAGTCGTCGGGTTAGACCTGAGGCGCTGCGCGAAAAACGTCTTTGTAGCTGATATATTGAAATGCAAACATCAAGGCGTTAATCACCAGCAGTGCGGCAAACACCAGCAATGGCATGAGTAATTGCGCCAGCATTGGTATCAATGCGCCGAGCACGCCAATCACCAGGCCCAACGCAAGCATGACCAGCAGCATACCAACGGTCATCACCAACCAAGAAACCCCCATCGGCACCGTGTATTGCAACATACCGGCAATACTCGACTTAATGGCTTTCAACAAAGGGTATCCATTCAAAGCGATGAGCATCGGCGAAAACCAGGTGGCAATAAACAACGGCAACAGCAGCAGCAACACCTTCACGATAAACGACAAGGTATTCTCCAGAAATAGCGTCATTTGTGACTCGGTCATGCCTGCCTTGGTGGGCGCGTGCGAAATAAGTGAAGCAAGCTCGCTACTGAGCAAATAGGTGGCTAACACGGCATACACTAAACAACTAGCGCCCAGCAAGGCCAATGGCTTGAAATGGCGTTGCAACTGTTGCCAAATCTCGTTCGGCACCATGTGCCCTTGCAAATCGACCTGTCGATACAGCATGACCACCAGTGCCATACACACCGGCCAGATCACCACCGAAATCAACCCCAAAAAGCCTAAAAAAGGCAATGAAGGCAATACCATGAAAATCACGATATAGGCCAGTGAACACAACATCCAAACGTGCGGCTGTGTGCGGAACAAGGCCAGGCTTTCTTTCACCCAGCGTACCCCGCGCTGGCTCCCGGTTTCGGTCATGTGTTTCCCTTTGATCGCTTAAATTGTTAAGTTAAAACTTTACGGTTGAGCAGGACCCGCTCGAAATGCGCCGGATCTTTGGCATGTGTCAACTCACCGGCCACCGGATAATAAAAATCATACAAACGAGATAGCCAAAAGCGCAAGGCAGCGCGCCGCAATAAGGCAGGCCAAGCGCTCTTTTCGACCGCAGTAAATGGCCGCACGGATTGGTAAGCATTCATGAAGGTCGCCAACTTGTCATCGACGAACATGCCGGTAGCAGCATCCACGCACCATTCATTGACGGCAATCGCCACATCGTAAGCCAGCACATCGTGGCAAGCATAATAAAAATCAATAAATCCGCCCAGCGCGTCCCCATCAAACAACACGTTGTCGCGGAACAAATCGCCATGAATCACCCCATGCGGCAGACCTGACAAATCTAAGCCATGCTGAAAATCTAGCTCCTCTTGCAACAAATGCTGCTGTACCGGTGCTAATTTTGGCATGACTTGCTGTGCCGTCATCACACGCCAGCCTTGGCCACGCTGATTGTGCGATTGCTCATGAAAGTCTGCGCTGGCAACATGCATGCGTGCCAAGGTTTGGGCCACGGCTTCAATTTGGGTTAAATTGGGTTGACTGACGTCTGTGCCTTTGAGGCAGCTCACCATCAGGGCAGGCTTGCCATGAATGCGTTGCAAGGCGATCCCGGCAGCATCCACAATCGGCGTCGGACACAAGATGCCATGGTGCGACAAATGGGTCATTAGACGCACAAAATACGGCAGCTCATCAAAATCATTCTTTTCAAACACAGTGAGCACAAAACGCGCTTGACTGGTCTCAACAAAATAATTGGTATTGGTGATACCGGCAGCAATACCACGTAAGGTATGCAACTCACCTACATTAAAAGGCGCCAGCCACTGGCGCACTTCATCCAAACTCAGAGTGGTAAAAACAGACATGTCATTCACAAACCTGCGCAGTCAAGGCAGGTAATTATCATTAGAAGCGGAACAGAATCCATTTAGGCACGGATAGTGGGCGGGTCGGGCCGTCATTCACCCAGTCGCCATTGCGATCCTCGCGGTGCAAGAAGTAGGATTTACCACTCGGCGGGGTCACTTTGACCATGTAGACTTCGCCATTGAGACTGAATTCTTCAATCTCATTTTCGCCATCTTTGCGCTTGCTCACACTCGGCTGGTCAATCGGTTGGCCTTCGATCACTTTTGGCGGGGAAGGAACCTCCTCTAGCAACTCGGCATCTTTGGGGGCGGCAGCCCATACTGGCATTGCAACAGCGGCAAAACAGATACCGGCCAGCAATAAACGGAAAACATCACGCATGGAGCACTCCTTAGTCAGTGTTGACTATTCTAGCAAAAACCCACGCGCTGGCGGTAACTGCATACATAATAAACTTAGATGCCTGCGCAGCCGCGGGTGGGCTGGCAAAAGGCGGGCCTTACAAATAAAGTTGTAATTTACGTTCGGCTGCGGTCAGCTCAAAACCTGTGGTTTCATAATGTTTAAAAATCGCATCGACGATCTGTTGCGGCTCATCAATCATCTGAATCAAATCCATGTCCGCGGGTGAGGCCATGCCTTCTGCCACCAGCGTATTGCGTAACCAATCGACCAAGCCGGTCCAAAACTGCGTACCCACCAGAATAATCGGGATTTTGCGACTCTTGCCAGTTTGGACCAGCGTAATGGCTTCCATCAACTCATCCAGCGTGCCAAAACCGCCTGGCATCACCACAAAGGCACTCGCATATTTGACGAACATGACTTTGCGCATAAAAAAGTACTTAAAACTGATGCCGATGTCTTGGTATGGATTGCCATGCTGTTCAAAAGGGAGCCTGATATTCAAACCTACGCTCGCGCCTCGACCGGGGTATGCGCCCTTATTGGCTGCCTCCATAATGCCGGGACCGCCGCCAGAAATAACACTAAAGCCAGAATCGGACAGCAAACGGGCAATTTCTTCGGTGCGCTGATAATACGGGTGATCTGGCTTGGTGCGGGCACTGCCAAAAATTGAAACCGCTGGCGTAATCGCCTTGAGGTTCTCGGTGGCCCCGACAAATTCCGCCATGATTTCAAAGGCATGCCAGGATTCATGGTTAGCGTCATCCCCATTGAGCAGCTCAGGCTCGACCATGGTAGGCAGCTTGCGGTTATGCATTCTTCAGTCCTTCATCGTACAAACCAAATTAGTGTACATGAAGTCGCTTTGAAATGCGTAAAATACGCCATTGATTTGACTCATGAGATCGCACTATGAAAACCTTGCTTCTGGTAGATGGTTCCAGTTACTTGTATCGGGCGTTTCACGCCATGCCGGATTTGCGTAACTCGGCCAATGAGCCGGTTGGCGCCATTCAAGGGGTGCTCAATATGCTGCGCCGGCTGCACAAAGACTACCCTGCCGAGTACAGTGCCTGTGTATTTGATGCCAAAGGCAAAACTTTTAGAGATGATTTATACCCTGAATACAAGGCGAACCGCGCCAGCATGCCGGATGATTTGCGGGTGCAAATTGAGCCGCTGTATGAAACGATCCGGGCCATGGGCTGGCCGCTGATTATTGAAGAAGGCGTTGAAGCGGATGACGTGATTGGCGCCTTGGCCAAGCAGGCTGAAAAAGAAGGCATTAAGACCATCATCTCAACCGGCGACAAAGATATCACGCAACTGGTGAATGCGCATATCACCGTGGTGAACACCATGCGCGATGCTTTTCGCAAAACCGATGATGTGCTGGATGTGGCGGGGGTAGAACAGAAATTTGGCGTACCCCCGACTCAAATGATCGACTACCTGACCTTGGTCGGCGACACCGCGGACAATGTCCCCGGCGTAGAAAAAGTGGGGCCGAAAACCGCGATTAAATGGCTGACGGAATATGGCTCACTCGATAACATCGTCGCGCATGCCGACCAAATCAAAGGCGTGGTGGGTGAAAACCTGCGCAAAGCCTTACCTTGGCTGCCAACCGCACGAGAATTGATTACCATCCGTTGTGACATAGGACTCTGCGAGCATTTTGACGCACTGATTGCACAACCACCCGACAAAGCGAAGCTGCTGGCATTATTCGACCATTTTGAGTTTAGAAGCTGGAAGCGCGATTTAGATAAACTCGCAGACGGGCCTGCCGACGCGACATCAGGGTCCAGCCCTACGGCGCCTGGGCCACAAGCAAGCGCGCCCCAGCAGCTCTACACTCCAGATACACGTCGTCTGTACCAGACCGTCGTCACTGAAGAGGCGCTGGATCAGTGGCTGTTAAAACTGCAACAGGCCGAGCTCATGTGTTTTGATACCGAGACCACCTCACTCGATGCCATGCAGGCCCGTATTGTTGGCGTATCGTTTAGCGTCACGCCGGGGGAGGCCGCGTATGTCCCGTTGCGGCACGACTATTTTGATGCGCCGACGCAATTGTCTTTAGAGGGCACGCTCAGCAAACTGAAGCCCATTTTAGAAAATGCGGCGATCAAAAAAGTGGGCCAAAACCTCAAATATGACATGCATGTGCTGGCCAATCATGACATTCAACTGCGTGGTGTGGCACATGACACCTTGTTAGAGTCCTATGTGTTTGAGAGCCACAAAGGCCATGGCATGGACGAACTCAGCGAACGCCACTTGGGCATTGCGCCCATCCCCTATGAAGCCGTCGCTGGCAAAGGGGCCAAACAAGTCAATTTTAGTCAGGTCACCGTTGAGCAAGCGGCAGAATACGCTGCAGAGGATGCGGATATTACTTTGCAGCTGCATCAGGCCCTTTACCCGCAAGTGAGCGTCTCCGACAAACTGCTGTTTATTTATGAAAAGATTGAGCTACCTAGCATGTTGGTACTGCAACACATGGAGCGCAATGGCGTGTTCATTGATAGCCACATGCTTCAGCGCCAAAGCAATGAAATCGGCCTGCGCTTGATGGAAATTGAAAAACAGGCTTTTGAACTGGCTGGGCAACCTTTCAACCTCGGCAGCCCCAAACAATTGCAAGAAATCCTGTTTGGTAAACTGGGCATCAAACCGCTGAAAAAGACCCCTTCTGGTGCGCCTTCTACTGACGAAGATGTTTTACAAGAACTGGCGCTGGACTACCCCTTACCAAAAGTCATTCTTGAACATCGGAGCCTGGCAAAGCTGAAGTCGACGTATACCGACAAACTGCCTAAAATGATCAATCCGCAGACCGGGCGCGTGCATACCAACTACAATCAGGCAGTAGCCATTACAGGCCGTCTGGCGAGCGCAGACCCTAACCTGCAAAACATTCCGGTGCGCACTGCCGAAGGCCGCCGTATCCGCGAAGCTTTTATCGCGCCGCCGGGGGCGCACATTGTGTCTGCCGACTACTCACAAATTGAATTACGCATCATGGCGCACTTATCGCAAGATGCAGGCATGTTGCGGGCATTTGCCAACAATGAAGATATTCATCGCGCGACTGCCGCTGAAATTTTTGGCGTAGAGCGCACAGCCGTCGACAATGAGCAGCGCCGCTATGCCAAAGTGATTAATTTTGGTTTGATTTATGGCATGAGTGCATTCGGCCTCGCACAAAACCTCAATATTGAGCGCAGCGCCGCAGCCAATTACATCGAACGCTACTTTGCCCGTTATCCGGGCGTACGCCAATACATGAGCGACACGCGCGAGCTGGCGAAACGCCAAGGCTATGTGGAAACCATTTTCGGCCGGCGATTGTGGGTGCCCGAGATCAATAGTGCCAATGTTCAAAGACGCAACGGCGCCGAACGTGCTGCGATCAATGCCCCTATGCAGGGCACGGCCGCTGACTTGATCAAATTGGCCATGATTGCAGTGCACCAGTGGCTGACAGCGGAAAAGCTACAATCAAAACTGATCATGCAGGTACACGATGAACTGGTGCTAGAAGTCCCAGACCAAGAGCTCGCATTGGTGCAGGCACAACTGCCGATACTCATGCAAGGCGTCGCCACGCTCGATGTGCCACTGTTGGCCGAAGTAGGCACCGGCAACAATTGGGAAAGTGCCCACTAATGGCATCGCCATGTTAAGGTAACGTCTCTATCACTCAGGAGCATCTGCTATGAAATCGTCGCTCATTATCGGCATTATTTTAATTGCGCTCGGCACCGCCGGATTGTTACTGAAGGGCTTTAGTTATGAGAGCAAAGAAACGGTCGCAAAAATTGGCTCGTTAGAAGCCAGTGCAGAAATCAGCAAAGACGTCAGCATCCCACAGCCATTGAGCATCATCGTGCTGGTTGCCGGGGTAGGTTTTTTATTGGTCGGCTTGAAAAAATAATTGAACGCTGGCAAGCCCTTTCAAAGCGCTGTTGCCAGTCATTTCTGACAGGATTTTCCTACACCGTCTGACAGATCATCCTACGGGTGATGGGTATTATTCAGGTTCATCAAAACAAGGGAGTTTGAAATGCTTTGGACGATACTCGTAGGCATTATTGCTGGCTGGCTGGCCGGTGTGATTATGAAGGGCGATGGCTTTGGATTGGTCTGGGACCTTATTCTGGGCATTGCCGGCGCGGTAGTCGGGGGCTGGCTATTTGGCTTGCTGGGCTTGAGCGCCAGCGGTGGCATGGTCGGTAGCATTATTGTGGCCACTATCGGCGCCGTGTTCCTGATTTTTATCTCGCGTTTGTTACGATCCGCCTAACCGAAATCACCACCACCATCGGCGATGACTGCTAGTCATCGCCTTTTTTATTTTACGCCACTGAAAACCTATGCTTGGGTGCGATGCTCTACTCAGGTAATATTTTGCAACCTGCTTTTCATTTTTAAATTATGCAATCCTTTGGCATCTACATCATTGGCGATGAAATCCTCTCTGGAAAAAGACAGGATGCGCACCTGAGCAAGGTGATTTCGCTACTATCCGCCCGCGGCTTACACCTCAGTTGGGCGCATTTCATTGGCGACATCCCCACACAAATCACCAGTCATCTCAAAGCCAGCATGGCACGTGGGGATGTGGTGTTCAGTTTTGGCGGTATTGGAGCCACGCCGGATGACCACACACGGCAATGTGCGGCCGCTGCGGCAGGCGTGCCGATTGTGCGCCATGCAGAGGCGGTAGCGAATATCGAAGCACAATACGGTGAGACCGCCTACCCCAAACGGGTGCTCATGGCAGACTTTCCGCAAGGTTGCGATTTGATTCCAAACCCGGTCAATCGGGTGGCTGGATTCAGCCTGCATCAGCATTATTTTGTGCCGGGGTTTCCAGAGATGGCCCACCCGATGGTGGAATGGGTGCTCGAGACTTATTACAGCCATCTATTTCATGCTGAAGATTATCAGGAACAATCGATCGTCGTGACCGAGGCTGGCGAAAGTGACATGATTGACTTAATGAACCAGATGTTAAGCCAATATCCTACGCTGAAACTGTTCAGTTTGCCGCGCGCCAATCAACGCCGCACGACTGAAGTAGGCATGAAAGGACAAAGCGATCTCGTGACACAAGCCATGGTTGAACTGAAAGCGGGTGTCTCAGCACTCGGCTATCCTTGGGTAGACGTATAAGCCATGCAATGCCGTCCGCAGTGCGGCGCGTGTTGCATTGCGCCTTCGATCACCAGCCCCATTCCTGGCATGCCCGCAGGCAAACCAGCAGGCGTGCCTTGCATTCAACTAGACGATTTATTCAGATGCAAATTGTTTGGAAAGCCAGAGCGGCCGGATTTTTGTGGTGGCTTGCAGCCGAGCCTTGACATGTGTGGTGATGCAGATCAGCCGCGCGAGTACGCGATGCGCTGGCTGCATGCGCTAGAGTTAGCTACGCAGCCAGCATCGAAAAAATAAGTTTGGATACTGGATTAGTGTTTGCGATACGCCCAGCGCATCATGGCCAAGCCCACCAGAATCATAGGTAAACACAACCACTGCCCCATACTGAGGCCCAGCGACAGCAGGCCTAAAAAGCTGTCAGGTTCGCGGGTAAACTCCACCACAAAACGGAAGCTGCCATAACACAGCAAAAACAATGCTGAGACTGCGCCAATGGGTCGTTTTTTGCCAGCAAACGTCCATAACACCAAAAACAATACTAAACCTTCTAACGCAAACTCGTACAGTTGTGATGGATGCCGCGCAACTGCATCGACTGCAGGAAACACCATGCCCCAGTTTGCTTCGGTTGGGCGCCCCCACAACTCCCCATTGATAAAATTGCCCAGTCGGCCTGCACCAAGGCCAATCGGCACTAAAGGCGCGACGAAATCCATCAGTTGCAGCCAGATCACCCCGCGTTTACGCGCGAACAGGGCCATGGCCACCATCACACCAATAAAGCCGCCATGAAACGACATACCGCCTTGCCACAGCGCAAGAATCTCCTGTGGATGATGCATAAAATACACCGGCTGATAAAACAAAACGTAGCCCAGGCGCCCGCCAAACACTACACCAAGCGCAATGTAAAACAGCATATCGTCCGGATCACGCGCCTGCCAAGGGGAAGCCGGATCTAATGCAAGCAAGCGTTTAACCTGATACTGCCCAAGCCACAAGCCGCCAAAAAAACCCACTAGATACATCAAACCATACCAGTGGATGCCAAAACTGCCAATTTGTAATGCGATGGGATTAAATCCGGGATGAATCAACATACCACTTCACCGTGAAAAAAATTGAATTATACCTGCTCGCCAGCACTCCGTTGCGGACAGTTACCGCGCCGCGTCGGGGGGCATCCGCCATACCGCCAGCAGACTGATCAGCGCCATGATAGACAGATAGCCACCTACCCAAGGCAGACCGCCGAACTGCACCAGCGCTTGGGCAATGGCTGGGGCAAATGAAGCGCCCAAAATTCCCCCAAGTTGGTAACTCAGCCCGGCACCGCTATAGCGCACTGCGACCGGAAACTGCTCGGGCAAAAACGCCCCCATGGGCGCAAAGGTGACCCCCATCAAAAAAAGTGCACAAAACAGGAAGAGTAAAATGTAGACCCAACTGCCACTACCGAACATGGGGGACAGCGCGAATCCAAGCATGATCGCCAGACACTGCCCGCTCATCAGCACCGGCCGTCTGCCGAGTCGATCAGCCCACCAGGCAGCCATCGGCGTTGCGAGTGCCATGCCGATGACCGCGATGCACAACAATCCTAAAAACAATGGACGCGACATGTGTAGGGTTTGCGTCCCATAACTCAGGCAAAACACCGTCGCCGTGTAAAACAAGTGATAACACACGCCCATCGCGAGTGCACCGAGGCAAATAGCCTTGCCATGCTGCGAAAGCAATGCTTTTAACGGCCACCGATGCAGATGGTGGGCAGACTGTGCCTGCGCAAACACGGGTGTCTCGGCCAATTTAAATCTGACATATAAACCAACAATGACCAGCACGGCACTGATCACAAAAGGCACGCGCCAACCCCACTGCTCAAACTGCGTCTCTGTCAGCCCGAGGCTCAATCCCAAAAAAGTCAGTGTTGCCAGCAAAAAACCAATGGATGGTCCGAGTTGCGGAAACATGCCGTACCAACTGCGCTGACCTGCAGGCGCATATTCGGTGGCCAACAACGCGGCGCCGGCCCATTCGCCGCCGAGACCAATGCCTTGTGCGAATCGCAATAGGCACAGCAATACCGGCGCCCAGACACCCCAAGCCGCATATCCAGGCAACAATCCGATCAAAAAGGTGGCGCTGCCCATGACCAGTAATGAGGCGGCCAAGGTTGATTTACGCCCGATGCGATCACCAAAATGCCCAAATAGTACGGCACCAAACGGCCGCGCGATAAAAGCCAGACCAAAGGTAAGCAAGGCGTTTAAGGATTGCATGGCAGGGTCGCTGGCGGGGAAAAAAACCTGACCGATCACCAAGGCTGCGGCCATGGCATAAATATAAAAATCGTAAAACTCGATGGCAGTACCAATAAAACTGGCGAAGGCGATATGTTTGATAGAGGGCGTCGTCATGGCGTCATCTTAATGGGGTTCGCTAGCATTTGCCTAGCCAAAAAAATGGGGTAACGATCTCTCGTTACCCCAGCACATACATACGCAATCCGGATTACTTTTTCGTTTGTGCTTCGGCCGTCACACTGTCAGGCTTCCAACCACCACCGAGCGCCTTGAATAAATCCACTGAAGCGGTCAACGTGTTCTGACGGCTCTGCACCACCGCCTGTGTGGCTTCGTTGTGGTTGCGTTGTGCATCTAGCACTTCGAGATAGCTGGTATAGCCTGCTTCGTAGCGATTTTTAGCCACGCGTAAAATATTGCCGGTGGTTTTTTCCTTGGCTTCAGCTAACTGCTCTTGCTCACGATATTGCTGTGCATTGACCAAGGCATCACTCACCTCGGTAAAAGCGGTTTGCAAGGTGTTTTGATAGGTCGCTAGCATTTGCTTTTGCTGTGCCGTGGCCTGATCCACGCGGGCATTGAGACGACCGCCGTTAAAGATCGGTAGATTGATATCCAGCCCCAGCGACCAAACGCGTGCGGGAGATTTGAGTAGATTATTCAGCGCGATACTTTCGCCACCGTAGGTCGTCGACAACGCAATGCTAGGGTAAAACGCTGCACGTGCTACCGCAATATTGGCATTGGCAGACACCATGTCTTGTTCCGCCTGACGCACATCCGGCCGCGCCTCCATCAGGGCAGAAGGCAAACCGGTGGGGACGATCGGCGGCGTCGGCATGGTCATCAGATCCCCTGCAGCAATTTTCAAGCCGAGGTCATTCGTCAACAAGCCAATCTGGTGTTCACTCAAGGCACGCAGACGCTTCAATTCTAGTGCTTGGGTTTGCAGCGTGGTCACCACTAACTCTGCCTGATGGGCATCCAGAATCGTCGCAACGCCCCCTTCCACTCTGCGTTTCGCGAGGTCGAGGCTGTCTTGCGCCGTTTTCAGGTTTTGGCTATTGACCAGCAGCTGCGCATCGAGGCTGCGTATCATCAAATAATGATTCGTCACCAGACTGGATAACGACCAAGACACAGCCTCTTTGGCATAACGCGTCGCCAGCAGTTGGGCACGGGCTGCCTCGTTTGCGCGACGCAGCTTACCCCATAGATCCAACTCATAACTACCGTTCAAACCGACTTTGTAGGTTTTACGCGGGTTGTCACCAAAGACTGGAAACACCCCAGACTCCGTGACACGGTTGCGCAAGCCGGAGCCCGTTGCGGTAACGGTTGGCAATAAGTTGGCACCAATTTCACGCATTTGCGCGTCGGCTTCTTCAATGCGCGCTACGGCAAGTTGCACGTTGTTATTTTTTGCCAGTGCCGTGTCGACCAGCTGGTTTAACTGACTGTCGTTAAACAAGGTCCACCATTGTTGCAAGGCCAGTTGTTGCTCGGCACTCAATTCGCCCGCGCCGGTGTCGCCATATTGTGCCGGCACCGCTGCTGCCGGCCGCGAATATAAGTCGCCCAACATTTGGCAACCCGTCATCGACAAAGTCACCAAGCCCAGCAGCAATGACTGCCGTATCGGTTTAAGTACAATTTCCATTGTCGGTGTCATACCGATTCCTCTTCTGAAATGTGCCCATGGTGGCGCACTTTTTTCTCATTGGTCAACCAAGTAAAGAACAATGGGATAAAAATAGTGGCAATGAATGTCGCTATCAACATACCGCCAAACACCCCAGTCCCCATCGATTGACGCGCTGCCGCACCTGCACCGGTGGCAAATACCAGTGGGATGATACCAAGCATAAACGCCATCGACGTCATCACAATCGGTCTGAAACGCAAACGCGCTGCTTCTAACGCCGCCTCAGCCAGTGGCATGCCTTCTTCCATTTTTTGTGAGGCAAATTCTACAATCAGAATCGCGTTTTTAGCCGCCAACCCGATGAGAGTGATCAAACCAATCTGGAAGTAGATATCGTTGTTCATGCCGCGGGTGAGCACCGCAATCAGCGCGCCCGTCATCGCAAATGGAATCGCCATAATCACCGCCAATGGCAGTGCCCAGGTTTCAAATTGCGCGGCCAGAATCAAGAACACCATAATCGTGGCAAAGGCAAACGCCACCAGCGCAGCAGAACCGGTACGGTTTTCTTGATAGGCTTGGCCAGTCCAGGCGATTTGGTAGCCATCTGGCAGATTTTCCTTGGCAATTTTCTCAACCAATTTAATCGCATCGCCAGAACTGACGCCGGCGGCACCGCTACCAAACACTTTGGCAGACAATAGCCCGTTATAGCGTTCCAGTTGCTCGGCACCCACAATATTGCTTACTTTTGCCAGCGCAGACATCGGCACCATATTGCCGTTCGGACTTTCTTCGGTCGGTTGGCTACGCACATATACCTTACCCAAATCTTCCGGCTTCATCCGATATTCTGCTTCCGCTTGGAGTTGCACGCGGTAGGTACGGCCACTGCGGTTAAAGTCATTGACGTATAGCGAGCCCATGGTGCTTTGCAAGGTCGCGTAGATGTCAGCAATTTTCACATTTTGTGACAGCGCTTTCGCCTCATCGACCTCAATAAACAATTGCGGCACGGTCGGGCGGAAGAAGCTGTTAATCCCTGTCAGTTGTGGGCTGGCACGCATGGCGTCCATAAAGTTGTTCATCACTTGCGCCAACTTGATCGGATCGGTATCGCCATGACTTTGCACATAGACCTCAAACCCGCCGGCAGAGCCTAAACCACGAATCGCTGGTGGGTTCACGGCAAAGCCCATGCCATCAGGTTGGCTCATGCCCACGCCAATCAACTTACCCACCATCTGGTCGGCATTAGTCGTCCGCGCATCCCAGTCTTTCATTCGAACAAACATGGTCGCTGCGTTGGTTTTGTTGGCCCCAGTCAGCAACTCAAAACCATTCACCGCAAACTCATGCGCAGTGGCGGGGTCTTTGGCGATAGCAGCTCGAATGTTTTCTGTGGTTTGTGAGGTGCGTTTCAAGGTGGCGCCATCCGGCATTACCACAATGCTGATCACATAGCCTTGGTCCTCAGGCGGCACAAAACCGCCGGGCACTGCACGGAACAAGAAGATCATCACAATCACCATGGCGCCAAACACTACCGCACCGATGATTTTATGATGCAAGGTCATTTTCACCGTGCCGGTATACAGATTTGTTAGCCGATTAAAGCCACGGTTAAATGTTCTAAAAAAGGCATTTTCATGGTGACCATTTTTCAAAATCATCGCGCACAGGGCGGGCGTCAGGGTTAATGCCACCACGCCTGAAATCACCACCGAAATCGCCACCGTCACTGCAAACTGACGATATAGCTCACCCGCAATCCCGCCTTGGAAAGCCACCGGCACGAATACGGCACACAGCACCAGCACAATAGCTATGACCGCTGCCTGCACCTGCGCAATCGACTTAATCGCCGCATGCAAAGGATTCAGGTTTTCTTCCTTCATTAATCGTTCGGTGTTTTCTAACACCACAATGGCATCATCCACCACAATACCGATGGCCAGAATCATGGCAAATAAGGTCAGCAGGTTGATGGAGAAACCAAACAGGTACAAGCCGGCAAAGGTACCAACAATCGAAATCGGTACAGCAATCATCGGAATCAGCGTCGCACGCCAGCTTTGTAAAAAGAGGAATACCACCAACACCACCAGAATCAGCGCCTCACCAAAGGTGTGGAAGACCTCTTTAATGGTTGCTTTTACAAAGTCGCTGGTGTCATAAGGAATGTTGTAGTCCATGCCCTCAGGAAACTTGAGCTTTAACTCATTGACCTTAGCTTTGATGGCTTCGGCGGTCTCCAGCGCATTGGCGCCACTTTGTAAAAAGATAGGCAGTGCCACTCCAGGTTGCCCGTTCAGCGCTGACGCCACGTTATAGGTTTGTGCACCGAGTTCAATCCGAGCGACATCCTTCAAGCGCAGTACGCCATTCGGGCCCTGCGCACGGATAATAATGTTGCCAAACTCTTCAGGCTCGATTAAGCGGCCTTTGGCTGTCACCGTAAACGCCAGTTGCTGATTCGGTAATGCCGGTTCGGCACCAATTTTACCGGCCGCATATTGTGCATTTTGTGCACTAATCGCCGCAGAGATATCACTGGTGGAGACGCCTAGTTGCGCCATACGATCCGGGCGCAGCCACACGCGCATAGAGTAATCCTGACCACCAAAAATGGTCACATCACCCACGCCTTTAATCCGCTTAAACTCGTCTAATACGTTCAAAGTCGCATAGTTGCTCAAAAACAAGCGGTCATGCTCTTTCTTTTTAGAGATCAGCATCACCACTAACAGAATATCGTTTGATCGTTTCTGCACCACCACCCCGGTCCGACGTACATCCTCGGGCAAGCGCGGCAACGCAATATTGACGCGGTTGCTGACGTTAAACGTCGCCTGGTCGACATTGGTACCAATATCAAAGGTGGCGGTAATCGTTAGTGTGCCGCTACTGTCCGAGCTGGAGTTAAAGTACAACAGGTTTTCAACGCCACTGAGTTGCTCTTCAATCGGCGCAGCCACTGTTCTAGACAGCGTTTCGGCACTGGCACCAGGATAGCTGGCAGTAATCAGCACGGTTGGCGGCGCAATTTGCGGGTATTGAGCGATCGGCAATTTAAATGCCGCCGCCAAGCCTGCCAACACGATGATGATAGACAGCACGCTGGCAAAAATAGGCCGGGTGATAAAAAATCGGGTCATATCGTTTTCCCTGAGACGGGCCTGAATTTCAAACGCAGGCCCCACATAACATGATTAAATCGAAAACTAACTTCAAACCTAGTGCGTTCTAGCCTTTGGTTTTGTCGGCTGCAGGCGGCGCGGCGTCTGGGGCATGCGGTGCTACCGGCGCGCCCGGACGGACTTTGATGAGATTATCGGTAATCACCTGATCGCCCGCTGTCAACCCATTAAGCACAACCCAACGGTCGTTAAACCAGCCACCCGCCGCAATCGGGCGCGCTGCCGCAATGGTTTTACCTTCTTTGTCTTTTTCAGCTACAAACACAAATTTTCCTTGTTGGCCGGTCAAGATAGCGGTTTGCGGAATCAGATATACCCCATCACGTTTACCCGTGGTCAGGCGCACGCGCACGAACTGCCCAGGTAACAACGCACGATCAGCATTCTGAAACTCAGCGCGTAACTGTTGCGTGCCTAACGCAGGATCAATCTGGCTGGCAGAAAAGTTAATTTTGCCGGCTTGTGGGTATTCGGTATTGTCGGCCAGAATCAAGCGCACATCCTGCACTCGCCCGGGACGCAGATGCCCGCCCAAGGTCAGCAGCTCAGATTCAGATAAACTAAAACGTACCCAAATTGGTGACACTTGCACAATGGTGCTCAACAAGGTGGTGTTGGCACTGGCCAGCGCACCTTCTGACAACACAAAACGTCCACCAATGCCACTTTCAGGCGCTTTGACATGGGTATAGGATAAATTCAATTCAGCCTCACGCAGCTGCGCTTGATATTGCAGCAGCGTTGCAGCAGCCACGGCGTTATCTGACGCGGCGTTGTCGTATTCACGTTGACTGATCGAGCGCGTTTCGAGCAAGCCTTTTAAACGCTGCGCCTCACGCGCGGTTTGCTCAATGCGGGCTTTTTGCTGTGCAATCAACGCTTTAGATTGTTCCACTTGCAGTTGAAATGGCACGGGGTCGATCAGAAACATGTCCTGACCAGCCTTGACTGGCTCGCCCTCTTGATAGAGGCGCTTCAAGATAATGCCACCCACACGTGGACGCACTTCAATTTGCTTGGCGCCCTCAGTTTGCGCGACCACTTCAGTTTGCACTGGCACTGTTTCTGCCGTGACCGTTTGTACCGTGACCGGCATCGGTGGCATGGCGCCCGCCGCCGGCGCTTGCCCGCTGGATGATTTTCCGCAGGCGGCCAACGCCATTCCTAAAGCAAGCACGAGCAGGGTACGATGAGGCTGGATAGTCCGTGAAATCAACATGTTATCCTCTTAAAATTTTAAAAATGACTTGATTACATACAGTCTTGGATGTATATTATATACAAACATGAATGTATGTAAATGGGTTTTGCAAAAAATTTGCTGTCTCGTCAGGCGAGCATCACTGCTAAAATATCAAACAACCAAGAACCTTTAATGAAACTTAAGAGCGATAACCACTGATGGTACGTAAAACCAAAGAAGATGCCGCAATCACGCGTCAGCGCATTATTGATGCTGCACGCGAAATGTTCCTTCTCAAAGGCGTCAGCCGAACGAGTCTGGAACAGATCGCCACGCACGCTAGCGTCACACGCGGCGCAGTCTATTGGCATTTTCAAAACAAGGCAGAACTGTTTCATGCCATGCGTGAGGAGGTCTACCTTCCGCTGATCGATCGCATGGATGACACGCTACTGGGCAACGTGGACGAACCGCATTTTGACCCGTTGGGACGTATTCGCAAACACCTCGAAAGCACCATACAGGTGCTGGATGACGACCCCACCACCCGCGCCACCTATGAAGTCATGATGACCAAATGTGAATATGTCGATGAGTTTGCCGATGTATTGCAATCCATATTAAGCAACTGTAGCGGACTCGTTCACAAAATGGAACAGGCGTATGCAAAAGCGCAAGAGATTGGCCAAGTGGGCACGCAACTGACCGCCGCAGAACTGGCGATGGATACGCACTTGTTTTTTTCCGGCTTGTTACACATGTGGGTGAAGGACACCGAAGGCACTTTATTCCGTGACCGCGCGCAGCAACTCATAGACACGCACATCAAACTGCGTAAAAAATAAGCAAAAAATCCAGTTTACGCATTCCCTGATCGACGATTTGCAGTTAAAATAGTCAGTCTTTTCACTGACTTATCCAAGCACGCCATCCATGCAAATCGGACCACACCTATTAAAGAACAACCTCGTTGTTGCCCCCATGGCGGGTGTCACTGATCGCCCATTTCGCATGCTGTGCAAAAAAATGGGTGCCGGACTCGCCGTGTCTGAAATGGTCACGTCTAATTCGCTGCTGTATGGCAGTGAAAAAACCAAGCGCCGCGCTAACCATGAGGGAGAGGTCAGCCCGATTTCGGTACAGATTGCAGGCGCCGAACCGGCCATGATGGCCGAAGCCGCCAAACATAATGTCGACAATGGCGCGCAAATCATTGATATCAACATGGGCTGTCCCGCCAAGAAGATATGTAATGTGATGGCCGGGTCTGCGTTATTGCGCGACGAACCGCTGGTATCACAAATCCTCAAAGCGGTCGTGGCCGCGGTAGATGTGCCGGTGACACTTAAAATCCGCACCGGCTGGGATAGGCAAAACAAAAATGCAATTCAGATCGCCAAAATGGCGGAAGATATCGGGGTGCAAGCGTTGACCATTCATGGCCGCACGCGCAACGACCTTTATCATGGCGATGCAGAATATGACACCATTGCCGCCGTCAAGCAGGCGATCCGTATCCCGCTGATTGCTAACGGTGACATCACCACCCCCGAAAAAGCCAAATTTGTATTGGATTACACAGGTGCAGATGCGGTGATGATTGGACGCGCCGCACAAGGCAGGCCTTGGATTTTCCGTGAAACTGAGCATTTTTTGAACACCGGCGAGCATATGCTCCCGCCCACTGTGGATGAAATTCACCAAGTCATGCTGGAACATTTGCATGATTTGTACGAATTCTATGGCGATCTGACCGGCATGCGCGTGGCCCGTAAACATATCTCCTGGTATACCAAAGGTTTATCCGGCTCCGCTGCTTTTCGACACAATATGAACACCCTGCAAACCATTGAGCTGCAATTACACGCGATCAACGACTTTTTTGGTGAACTCAAAGCAAAGAATGATCGACTGGTGTACGTTGAAAACGACGACAATGGTGATGAGGAGCTGGCCGCCTGATGCAAACTGATAGCAAATTGAGTCTGGCCGTGCGCGAGTCACTGGATGACTATTTCACGCACCTCGACGGCCAACCACCGCACGCCATTTACGATATGGTATTGGGCTGTGTTGAAAAACCCATGCTGGAGTATGTCCTAAACAAGGTCGGTGGCAACCAGAGCAAAGCCGCTGATATGATGGGCATTAACCGTAATACGCTCAGAAAAAAAATGGCCGCCTACGGCCTGGAATAGACTTAACCCGGGTCTGGTGATGATGCATCACCAGACCTTTTCATTTTCTTTATCACGCAATTCCACTCACATTCATGACGACCATTAAACGCGCGCTTATTAGTGTCTCCGATAAAACCGGAGTCCTTGAACTGGCACAATCCCTGCACCAACTCGGCGTAGAAATTCTTTCGACTGGTGGCACGGCTAAACTATTCCGTGACAACAGCATTCCGGTGAAAGAAGTCAGTGACTTTACTGGCTTTCCAGAAATGCTGGATGGCCGTGTCAAAACACTGCATCCTAAGGTGCATGGTGGCCTGTTGGGCCGTCGAGATTTGCCGGAACATGTAGCCGCGATGCAACAATATGGCATCGAAACCATCGACTTGCTGGTGGTGAATCTGTATCCGTTTGAAGCTACCGTAGCCAAGGCCGACTGCACGCTAGAAGATGCTATCGAAAATATCGATATCGGCGGTCCTGCCATGGTGCGCTCCGCCGCAAAAAACTGGAACGATGTTGCGGTACTGACGGATGCAGCACAGTATGCGGCGGTCATCAGTGAGTTAAAAGCCAATCAGGGCTCGGTGTCAAAAGCCACCCGCTTTCAACTATCTGTAGCTGCCTTTAACCGTATCGCGCAATATGATGCGGCCATCAGCAACTACCTGTCTGCTATTCACTTTGCAGACACCGAAAGCACTGGCAAACCCGTCATTCAGCAGTTCCCTGGCCAAATGAATAGCAACTTTGTCAAAGTGCAAGACCTGCGTTATGGTGAAAATAGCCATCAACAAGCCGCATTTTACCGTGACTTGTACCCGGCGCCCGGCAGTCTTGCCACCGCACAACAACTACAAGGGAAAGAACTTAGTTACAACAATATTGCGGATGCCGATGCCGCCTGGGAAGCCGTCAAATCCTTTACTGGCCCAGCATGCGTGATTGTGAAACATGCAAATCCTTGTGGCGTCGCCTTGGGCGCAAACGGACTTGAAGCCTACAGCAAAGCGCTGAAAACAGATCCGACCTCGGCCTTTGGTGGCATTATTGCGTTTAACAGCACCCTAGATGGCGCGGCGGCAGAAGCGGTATCTAAGCAATTTGTCGAAGTATTGATTGCCCCTGACTTTACCGCCGAAGCATTGGCCATTTTCGCTGCCAAAGCCAATGTGCGTGTGTTGAAAATCGCTTTACCGCCCGGCGGCCAGCATGCATGGGATCAGGGTCGTAATGCGGTCGACTCTAAACGCGTGGGGTCTGGCATTCTGTTGCAATCTGCCGATAATCACGATTTGCAACTGGCAGACATCAAAGTGGTCACAAAACTGCAACCCACACCAGCACAACTGCAAGACTTGCTGTTTGCTTGGAACGTCGCCAAATATGTGAAATCGAACGCAATTGTGTTCTGTGGCAATGGCATGACTTTGGGCGTAGGCGCTGGGCAGATGAGCCGTGTCGATAGCACTAAAATTGCAGCCATCAAGGCGCAAAATGCCGGATTGAGTCTACAGGGGTCTGTGGTCGCTTCTGACGCATTTTTCCCGTTCCGTGACGGGGTCGATGTGTTGGCGGATGCAGGCGCAAGCTGTGTGATTCACCCCGGTGGTAGCATGCGCGACGAAGAAGTCATTGCCGCGGCAGATGAGCGTGGTCTGGCGATGGTGGTGACCGGGATCCGTCACTTTAGACATTAATACGATTTACCACAGAAGGCTCCGCGCGCGCATAGGCGCCCCGATGCTAGCTGCATCCGCGTGTTGTTTTTGGTCTTGCGTGCACTCTGTGGCTTTAAACTTGATTGGGTAATAAAAAATGAAAGTTTTAGTGATTGGTTCTGGCGGTCGCGAACACGCATTGGCATGGAAAGTGACACAAAACAAAGCGGTGAGCCGCGTGTATGTCGCGCCGGGTAATGCAGGCACTGCCACCAACCCAGACATGCTCAACGTGCCAATAACCAATATAGACGAATTGGTCAAATTTGCCGAAGATGAACAAATTGCCATCACCATCGTCGGCCCTGAGGCGCCATTATCGCAAGGCGTGGTCGATGCCTTCCGCGCCGCGGACTTAAAAATCTTTGGTCCGACCAAAGCAGCTGCACAACTTGAAAGCTCCAAAGATTTCGCTAAAGCGTTCATGGTCCGTCACAATATTCCAACAGCCAAATATCAAACCTTCAGCGATGCCGCCGCTGCGCACGACTACATCGAGGCGAATGGCGCCCCCATTGTGATTAAAGCTGATGGTCTGGCCGCTGGCAAAGGCGTGGTGGTCGCCATGCATCTTGAAGAGGCCCATGCGGCGGTGGATGCCATGCTGTCGGACAATAAGCTGGGTGATGCGGGTGCACGTGTCGTGATTGAAGAGTTTTTAAGCGGTGAAGAAGCCAGTTTTATGGTGATGGTGGACGGTAAAAATATTCTGCCGCTAGCGACCAGCCAAGATCACAAACGCCTGCAGGACCAAGATCAAGGCCCCAATACGGGCGGCATGGGCGCATATTCGCCAGCGCCAGTCGTCACACCAGAGATCCACGCCAAAGCCATGCGCGAAATCATTATCCCTACCGTTGAAGGCATGGCCAAAGACGGTATCCCCTACACTGGTTTTTTATATGCCGGCCTCATGATCAGCCCAGAGGGCACCGTCAAAACGCTCGAATTTAATTGCCGCATGGGGGATCCGGAGACGCAGCCCATCATGATGCGCTTGAAATCAGATTTGGTGGGGCTGGCTGAACATGCTGTAAATGGCACCCTGGACCAAGCGAAAGCCGAATGGGACTGGCGTTTTGCACTGGGCGTGGTGATGGCAAGCGCCCACTATCCAGACACGCCAAGACTTGGCGATGAGATCAGCGGCCTTCCCAAGGATATACAAGATGGCCATGTGTTTCATGCCGGCACCACGCTGAAAGACGGCAAAGTAGTCACCAGCGGCGGGCGTGTGTTGTGTGTGACAGCCCTTGGTGAAACAGTCAAATTTGCGCAACAACAAGCCTATAAAATCGTTGAGCAAATCCAGTTTGACGGTGCGCAATACCGCAAAGACATTGGCTATCGCGCCATTAAAAATTAATACTCATGACAGATCGCATTCAGCCGCAAGCCGTATTTGATTACCTGCAGGGATTGCAGGCACGTATTGTCGAAGCCATTGAATTGGTGGATGGCAAAAATTTTTTAAACGATAGCTGGCAGCGGCCTGAAGGTGGCGGTGGCAACTCTTGTCTGCTCGAAGGTGGCAATGTGTTTGAACGCGCCGGTGTCGGCTTTTCGCATGTGTTAGGGAATAAACTTCCGCCAGCCGCCAGCGTCGCCCACCCCGAAGCAGCAGGAAGACCTTGGGAAGCCATGGGCGTCTCGCTGGTATTTCATCCGCGCAACCCCTATGTGCCGACGGTGCATATGAATGTGCGTTTTTTTGTGGCCCGCGCGCAGCAAGCCGACGAAGAAGATATCTGGTGGTTTGGCGGCGGGATGGACCTGACGCCATACTATGGGTTTGAAGAAGACTGCGTCCATTTTCACCGTGTGAATAAAGAAGCGCTCGCGCCCTTTGGGGCAGATTATTATCCCCGCTTTAAAAAGGACTGCGACCAGTACTTTTTTCTCAAGCATCGCAAAGAACCGCGTGGCGTGGGTGGCGTCTTTTTTGACGACTTCAGCGCATTAGGTTTTGATAAAAGTTTTGCCTTACAACGTGCCGTGGGGGATGCCTTTATCAATGCTTACTTGCCGATTTTGCAACGACGCAAAGATACCCCTTATGGCGAGCGCGAACGCGACTTTCAGGCCTACCGCCGTGGCCGCTATGTAGAGTTCAACCTCATCTTTGATCGTGGCACAATTTTCGGACTGCAATCTAATGGCCGCACCGAATCTATTTTGCTGTCTATGCCGCCGATTGTGAAGTGGCGCTACGACTGGAAACCAGAAAGTAACAGCGCTGAAGCCAAACTATACAGTGATTTTTTGATTGAGAAAGACTGGGTGTAATCATGCAAGTATCAGTAGAAGCCAGACAACAAGCGCAAGCCCTGCTGGACTTTATTGATCGAAGCCCCAGCCCATGGCACGCGGTTGAGACCGTGGTTGCACAACTGAAAGCGCAAGGCTTTAAAAACCTGCGCGAGCAAGAGCCTTGGCAATTTAAAAAATCGGGCAAATATTTTGTCGTGCGCGATGGCGGTTCTATCATTGCCTTTGTGCTCGGGCAGCAACCGATTGCCGAAAGTGGTTTTCGTATCGTTGGCGCCCATACCGATTCACCCGGATTGCGCTTGAAACCCAAGGCAGCATACAGCACAGAAGGACTCGGCCAACTAGGTGTTGAAGTCTATGGGGGCCCGATCCTTGCAACTTTCACAGACCGTGATCTGAGCTTGGCTGGACGCGTCATCCTCCGCAGCGCCGACGGCTTAGAAACCCGACTGATCCGACTCGATCAATCCATCGCACGCTTACCCAACTTGGCGATTCATATGAATCGCGAAGTCAATGAAAAAGGACTCGCACTTAACAAACAAACCGGGCTACCCCTGATTTTTGGCCATGCCGCCAACACTGACGCTGCAACAGCGCAACTGATAGAAGCACTGTCAGGCAAGTTAGCCGTGCCGGCGGACGCAATCGTGAGTTGGGATCTTGCGCTGTATGATACACAAAGGGGGAATTTCTGGGGAGTCGATCAGGCATTTATTGCCAATAGCCAACTGGACAACTTGGCCTCTTGTCACGCGGCCCTTGAGGCGTTATTGCACACGCACAAACCTCAGACAACTGCCATTTGCGCGCTATTTGACCATGAAGAAGTCGGCTCTGAAAGTGCGACTGGTGCTGGGGGCAGTTTTTTATTGGATGTCATTGCGCGTATCTGTCAGGCCAACGGACTCACTGAAGAAGATAAAATCCGCAGTTTTGCCAGCAGCTTTTTTATCAGTGCCGACATGGCGCATGCATTTCACCCCAATCATGCAGGCAGCTATGAACCTTGTCACCATGTGCAAGTGAATCATGGGCCAGTGATTAAAACGAATGCGAATCAGCGGTATAGCACCAATGCCGTCACCGCAGCGCGCTTTATGCAACTCTGTGAACAAGCCAACGTACCGCACCAGCAATACGCACACCGCACCGACTTGGGTTGCGGCAGCACCATCGGCCCGATCATGGCAGCACAGTTAGGTATCGCCACTGTAGACGTGGGTAACCCCATGTGGGCCATGCACAGCATCCGCGAGAGCGCTGGCGTGCTCGACCACAGCTATATGATCGCCACCTTGAAGCAGCATTACGCGAGCTAATCGGCGGGGCAGCATTGACGCTGGTATAACGATTGCTTTACCCTAGGCACATTAGGGGAGAAATCATTCATGTTAGAACAATTACTGCGCAAAAAACCTATTCAAGCGCATGCGCATACTGGCTTAAAAAAATGTTTAACGGCATTTGATCTAGCCTTACTTGGCATTGGTGGTGCTATCGGTACGGGAATTTTTGTACTCACAGGCATTGCAGCAGCCACGCAATCGGGTCCCGCCGTCATGGTTTCTTTCATCATTGCCGCGATTGCCGCGGGATTTGCCGCCCTGTCTTATGCCGAGCTGGCGGCCTCGATTGGGGGGTCGGGCAGCGCCTATGGTTATAGTTATGTTGCGTTTGGCGAATTTGCTGCTTGGATGATGGGTTGGATGCTACTCCTCGAATATGGGGTGGGCGCCGCTGCGGTAGCCAACGGCTGGTCAGGTTATTTCGTCAATACCATGAGCAATTTGGGCTGGCAGCTGCCAGCGCACTTAACCAAAGCACCGGTACTCGGGGGCGTGATTAACCTGCCTGCATTTGCCATTATTTGGGGATTGACCTTGCTACTCATGGTTGGGGTCAAAGAAAGTGCCCGCGCCAACAATATCATGGTCATCATCAAACTCTCGACGATTGCCATCTTTTTGGCCTTATCGGTGGGACATATCAGCACCGACAACTGGCAACCCTTTATGCCATTTGGCTGGTTTGAAACCTTAGACAATGGTAAAAATATCGGTGTGCTGGCTGGCGCATCATTAGTGTTTTTCGCCTACTTTGGCTTTGATGCAGTCTCAACTGCCGCCGAAGAATGCCAGCAACCACAACGCGATTTACCGATTGGTCTGATTGCCTCGCTGACGTTTTGCACTGTAATTTATATCATTGTCTCAGGCACCTTAACCGGCGTGGTCCCTTATACCGAGCTCAACACCGCCTCCCCTGTGGCTTATGCCCTCACCAAATTAGGCTACACCTGGTCATCCACCCTGGTCGCTACTGGCGTATTGGCTGGTTTGATTACCGTGTTGCTGGTGCTGCTGTATGGGTTGACTCGTATTTTGTTCGCCATGAGCCGTGATGGTCTGATCTCACCGATCTTTTCTTCCGTCAACCCTGAACGGCAAACACCAAGCAAAATCATCCTAATGTGCGGCACAGTCGTGTCTATCGTGGCAGGCTTTATTCCACTCGGTGAATTGGCAGAAACGGTGAACATTGGCACCTTAGCCAGTTTTATCATGGTCTGTTTTGGCGTGATGCGCTTGCGCAAAACCCATCCTAACCTCGCTCGCCCGTTTAAAAATCCATTTAACCCGTTGGTTCCGGTGGGGGGCATCTTATCCTGCGCCGCATTGATGTCATTTTTACCGGCTGAGACCTGGCACCGCTTTATCGCTTGGGCAGTGGTGGGGGTAATTTTTTATTTTGCTTATTCATTCAGACACAGTAAGTTGCGCGCCTGATACCGATAAAAAAAGCCGACCATGCAGTCGGCTTTTTTATTTCAAAGCAAGTTTGAAATTACAGAGACAATACCCACTCAACGATGGTTTTGATGTCTTCGTCTTTCACTTGTGGGCTGTTTGCTGGCATTGGGATATTGCCCCAAACACCGCTACCACCGGCTTTCACTTTGGCGATCAGCTTGGCTTCAGCGCCTTTGTCACCTTTGTATTTGGCAGCAACATCTTTGTATGCTGGGCCAAGTACTTTAGCATCGATACTGTGGCAAGCCAAACAGCCGCTTTTTTGTGCCAATGCTTTAGCAGCAGCTGCGTCCACAGCGTGTGCGGAACCAGCCATCAACAAAGTCGCTGCTGCGACTGCGGATAATAAAACTTTCATGCGATCTCCTTGAATATCCTCTAAACAAATAGAACCCCGTAATGCAATTCTCATGCATGTGGCATATTACCTGACCAGTCAAAATCCACAATAGAAAAACCACTAAAACCGGCGGTGATTCTGATAATTTCAACTGGTTTGGCGTTTTGCCAACATGCTAAAAACGCACGTGCTGGTTAATCGTTGACACGTGCCACATCAATGTTACAAGGTCTCGATCGAGTACTCTGCACTGAGCACATGTTTTCGCCCAGGGTTGATCACTACCATGTTGTCCATGGCGTTAGTGGTTTCGACACAAATGGTCTTACGCCACTCTTCACCAACGCCCATATCGCCCATGGAGCCTGCTTTTTCAGCACCAGGATTCCATACGACCGTGGTATCACTACCAGATTTAGACACATGGATGATGCGGTTATAGCCGCTGTCATGGATCGCACAATCGGAGCTATGATGCACGTAAACGCGGTCATATTCTTTGCCGTCGAAGGTCAGTGCCTCGTGTTCCACATTACGTTCGTATTTCAGCAATTTATCCAGATAAACCAAGTCTTGCATGCCGGTAATTTTAATATTGGATAAATCACTGACATTAAAGTAGGTGTGGAAAGCCTCACTAATGACAAACGGATGCTCAGCTAAATTGGTGGTTGCCAGATCTATGCGCAAGCGACGACCGATGGTAATGATCATGGTCAGCTCGTATGGATAGGATAACTGGCGCTGCGCCTCGGGCGTTTGCTGCATTTCCAAAATAATTCTGGTGGCGCCGGTAGGCGTCGCGTCAATGTCCATTACACGCCATGGAATCACACGCGCAAACCCATGCGGACACAAGGTGCTATCGGTCGGATGTGCGCCAAACCATGGCCAGCACACCGGTACCCCCCCGCGAATAGAACGCCCTTTGACATATCGCGCATTGCTGGATAACCACAATACGGGATTCGCAAGAAACTTAGGTTGCCATTGCATCACATGCGCCCCTTGCAGGGCAATCTTGCCGGTCGCAAGCGGATTATCAATCTCTAGATATTGCAGGCCATTTTCGTCTTGCCATTGATTCACGTGCGCATGCAGTTTCAGGCGCTTGGTCATTTCCATACTCTTGGAGAGGATGCTACATTCGTTACTCATGACCGTCTCCTTTCAATCTGTGTCACATCACGCACGGCCCCTTTCGCGGCACTGGTACTCATGGCAGCATAAGCGCGTAAGGCTGGCGAAACGACGCGTTCCCGATTCTGTGGCCGCCAAGCATCGATGCCCTTGGCATCCATCTGACCGCGGCGATGTGCCATTTCCTCATCGGTAATCACCAAATGAATGGTGCGGTTGGGGATATCAATTTCAATCAAGTCCCCCTCCTCGACCAAGCCAATGGCGCCCCCTTCTGCGGCCTCTGGCGATGCATGGCCGATACTCAAGCCTGAGGTTCCGCCCGAAAAGCGGCCATCGGTCAGCAACGCACACGCTTTGCCCAAGCCTTTGGATTTCAAATAAGAGGTTGGGTAAAGCATTTCTTGCATCCCCGGCCCGCCTCGCGGGCCCTCATAGCGAATCACGACGACATCACCGGCGACGACTTCATCATTCAAGATGCTTTCTACTGCCGCATCTTGACTCTCAAACACGCGCGCGCGGCCATTGAATTTAAGAATGCTGTCATCTACACCGGCCGTCTTAACGATACAACCGTCGAGTGCAATATTGCCGTACAACACCGCTAAGCCACCATCTTGCGAATAGGCATGCGCTTTATTGCGGATACAGCCATTTTCACGATCATCATCCAAGCTTGGCCATAACATGCTCTGACTAAACGCAATCGTGGTCGCAACACCACCCGGTGCGGCGCGATAAAACTTTTTCACCTCTTCGTCTTGCGTGGTCACGATGTCCCATTTGGCCAATGCCTCTGCCAAACTGGGGCTGTGAACAGTAGGCACCTCGGTATGAATCACCCCCGCACGATCGAGTTCAGCCAAAATACCAAAAACGCCGCCTGCGCGATGCACATCTTCCATGTGATATTTGCTGGTAGCGGGGGCGACTTTGGAGACACAGGGCACCTGACGCGAAATACGATCGATGTCTTTCATGGTGAAATCCACCCCAGCCTCATGGGCAGCGGCCAGCAAATGTAAGACGGTATTGGTAGAGCCCCCCATCGCCACATCCAAACTCATGGCATTTTCAAAGGCTTGCATATTGGCAATACTGCGAGGTAGTACGCTGTAATCGTCTTGCTCATAATGCCGTTTAGCCAGATCAACAATTAATCGACCAGCCTGCAAAAACAATTGTTTACGTGCAGCGTGGGTTGCTAAGGTAGAACCATTGCCCGGCAGACTCAGGCCGAGGGCCTCGGTAAGACAATTCATAGAGTTAGCGGTGAACATCCCCGAGCAAGAGCCACAAGTCGGACAGGCAGAACGTTCAATTTCGGCGACTTCAGCATCACTGACATGACTGTCCGCTGCTTCCACCATGGCATCCACCAAGTCCAGCTTGCGCACATTGCCTTGCCAGTTCACTTTGCCGGCTTCCATTGGCCCGCCAGAGACAAACACCACCGGAATATTCAAGCGCAGCGCAGCCATTAACATGCCGGGCGTAATTTTGTCGCAATTTGAAATACACACCAGCGCATCTGCACAGTGGGCATTAACCATATATTCAACACTATCAGCAATCAGGTCGCGGCTTGGCAAGCTATACAGCATGCCGCTATGGCCCATGGCAATCCCGTCGTCTACCGCGATGGTATTGAACTCTTTGGCAACCCCGCCCGCTTTTTCGATTTCACGCGCCACCAGCTGGCCCATGTCTTTCAAATGCACGTGCCCAGGCACAAACTGCGTGAAAGAGTTGGCGACGGCAATAATGGGTTTAGAGAAATCTTCATCTTTCATGCCAGTGGCACGCCATAACGCGCGAGCACCAGCCATGTTACGACCTTGTGTGGTCGTGTGAGAACGGTATTTAGGCATGAGGAATTCTAAGGTAGTCGTTAAAATATTATTTTAACTGAATCCGCTGCCACATGCGCGCCTGAAACAGCTTTGTTACATTCAGGCGGCTGGCAAGCGTTATGGCCGATATTGTTTGTGCTGATAGGTTGAGCAGTGCCGATTCACCGCTTTACTGCGCAACGCTTGGTGTTTAGTCTGTTGACCGCGCGTGCGTTTGCGCCAGGACATAAACGACCCGGGCTTGAGTTCCTGTCGCATCAACACGATCACGTCCGCTTGCTTGAGGCCAAATTGATATTCAATCGCCTCAAACGGGGTACGGTCTTCCCAAGCCATTTCAATGATCCGCGAAATATCTTCGACTGTTAGCAGCACCGTTTCACTCCTGTCCATTTCTGTTCTTGCCATTGTTTAAAAAATGCTGCGCGTGAGAGGGGTAACGCAGCATCGGGCTGTGCCGCATGCACTTGGGCATAATGCGTCAGATAGCGCTCATAAGCATCATCGCCAGACAACTGACGAATACGCTGCCAAATTTGTTTGAATGCATGCATGCTGCGACTCCCACCTTAAGCAAGTTTTGAAACTTCGTAATCCACCTCACTTGAGGGCCTGATGGATTGGTGTGAAAAGTAGCGCCAACTCATTCGGACCATATCAAGCACCACGACCCACAACATCACCACAAAGAACATGGTTAGCCAAGCATCCAGCTGTTGATTAAAAATCAACTGCGGGGCAACGGCTGCTTTTTCTGGTGGCAGCAATCCGCTAGACAGTTTTTTTGCAAGATCATTCGCCGCTGCAAAAAAACCGACACGAATATCTTCACTCAACAACTTTTGGTAAGCGGCCGTACTGGTAATCGCCAATAACCAGAGAAGCGGCAAGCCCGTCACCCAAGTCTTGGCGGCTTTACCGGATTTTATCAGCACGCCCGTCGCCACAGAGAGCGCAATCGCCGCCAGCATCTGGTTGGCAATACCAAACAAGGGCCACAAGATATTAACGCCGCCGTTGGGATCGATCACACCGATATAAAGAAAATACCCCCAACCCGCCACCACCAGAGCGCTGGTCAGAATCACCGAGGGCATATAAGAAGTTTCACCCAGCTTGGGATGCAAATGACCTAAGATATCTTGCAACATGAAACGGCCGACACGGGTGCCAGCATCCAGCGTGGTCAAAATAAAAATCGCCTCAAACATGATGGCAAAGTGATACCACAACGCCAGCAGATGTTTACCGAATACTGTGCCCAAAATACTGGCCATGCCTACGGCCAAGCTTGGCGCGCCCCCTGTGCGCGCAAACAGCGTACTCTCACCCATTGCACTTGCCAGCTGTTGCATTTGCTCAACACTCACTTGGTAGCCCCAACTGCTAATCGTGTTTACCGCGTCGAGCGCTTCTTTGCCTACGATACCTGCTGGGCTATTGATCGCAAAATAAACGCCAGGTTCCAGCACGGTAGCCGCAATCATTGCCATGATCGCTACAAAGCTCTCTAGCAACATCGCGCCATAGCCAATCATACGAATATCGGCCTCACTGCTAATAAGCTTAGGGGTGGTGCCGCTGGCAATCAGGGCATGAAAGCCTGAAATCGCACCGCAGGCAATGGTAATAAAAACAAACGGAAACAATTTGCCACCGAAAATCGGGCCGCTACCATCAATAAATGGGGTGATGGCGGGCATGTGTATCTCAGGACGCAGCCAAAGGATGGCAATCGCCAACATCAATACCGTACCCAGCTTCATGTAGGTGGACAAATAATCGCGCGGCGCCAGCAATAACCAAACCGGTAATACCGCCGCTGCAAAGCCGTAGGCGATCACACTAAACGCCAGCGGCAAGCCTTCATGGTCAAACCATCCGGCTAATAGCGGGTGGTGATCGACCCAACCGCCAAGCACGACGGCAGCCAGCAATAAAATGACCCCTAACAGAGAAGCCTCCAACACGCGTCCGGGACGAATGTAGCGCATGTAAACACCCACTAACATGGCAATTGGGATCGTGGCCGCGACCGTGGAGGTGCCCCAAGGGCTGTGTTTCATCGCGTTCACAACCACTAGCCCCAGTACCGCAATCAGAATAATCATGATCAAAAACGTACCAATGAGCGCGGCAGTACCGCCGATGGCGCCAATCTCGTCCCTTGCCATCTGGCCCAAGCTGCGCCCATTGCGACGGGTAGACAAAAATAGTGTCACCATATCTTGCACCGCACCGCCGAGCACCGCACCAATCAATATCCACAACGTGCCTGGCAAATAACCAAACTGTGCCGCTAAGGTGGGCCCCACCAAAGGGCCTGGCCCGGCAATTGCGGCGAAGTGATGTCCAAACACGACCCAGCGATTGGTCGGCACATAATCCCGCCCGTTATTCAGGCGCTCAGCCGGCGTAGCCCTAGTAGCATCAATAGCGAGCACATTGGCTGCAATCCACGCGGAATAAAAGCGATAAGCGATCAGATAAACACACACCACAGCGGTGATCAACCACAATGCGTTTAATGATTCCCCCCGTGCTAACGCCACACGTGACAGCGCGGTCGCCCCCATGACAGCGATGCCCACCCAGCCTATTCGGCGCCAAAAAATGCTCATAATAACGGGATTCTTTCCTATTTTTTTAATGCTTTGCACTGTAACAAAAACACGCATTCTGCGCAAAACGCCGTGGTGCGCAAAACCTCTGTTGCGATGGTGCAAGAGCACCGCGGTGGTGCATCGGGGTCAGCGCACTTAACCATCTCCAAAGCACAAAAACCACAGAATTACTGTTTAAAATCAGCATACTAAAAATAAGCTATTAACTGGCATGCAGATTGCTAAATCAACATTAGCTATTTTTTTATGAGTCTTAATGAGTACTGTAAGCCCCAACATGCAAGCCACGCCTTTCTCAAAACCGCATCCGATATTGAGCATGGAAGACCAAAAGCTGGTCGATTCTGCCAAGGATATCTTAATGCATCAGCGCGACCTGAGCGAAGAGCAAGCCTATTCCTTGTTATCCGAGATGGCCGATAAGCGTAAAACAGGTATGGCAGATATTTCTCTTCAATTGATCAACATCACTAAACGGTTGACCGTCTAACCCCACCACTTGCAGCGGTGAATACACTCCCCACTATTTTTTTGTGGGCTCTTGCAGGAAATAAACGTTTCGGTATAATGCTGCCTTCGTTGCAAGGCATGGGTGCTTAGCTCAGTTGGTAGAGCGTCGCCCTTACAAGGCGAATGTCAGCGGTTCGACCCCGTTAGCACCCACCATCCCAGCCTGCAAGCCTCATATTAATCCCTGCTCGCTAAACGAAAACGTCTCTTGCTTTGCCACGATGATGTGATCCAATACTCGGATATCCACCAGATTTAAAGCCTCTTTTAGACATTGAGTGAGTTGCTCGTCCGCTGCGCTGGGTAATGCGTTGCCACCCGGATGATTATGACTCAGAATAAGCGCGGCAGCATTTAAGTCTAGCGCCCGCTTCACCACTTCGCGCGGATAAACACTGGTTTGCATTAAACTGCCCTCAAATAGCGTTTCAAAAGCAATCAGTCTGTTTTGCGCATCTAAAAACATAATGCCAAAGACCTCACGTTGTCGCTGCGATAATTGCAATTGCAGATAGTCTTTCACTTGGTTGGGCGAGCGAAAGCTGTCACTTTGTTGCAAGGTTTCGCCGAGCGCACGCTTGCTCATTTCTAGCACCGCTTGTAACTGGCAATATTTACTTACCCCCATCCCAGGCACTGCAGTCATTTCTTGCAGATCAGCTGCAAACACGCCATTCAGACTTTTAAACTGTCGCATCAAATCACGCGCCAAATCCACGGCGGTTTTCCCGGCAATGCCTACGCGTAAGAAAATAGCCAGCAACTCTGCATCAGAGAGTCTGGCTGCACCCGCGCGGAGTAATTTTTCTCGCGGACGTTCCTGTTCGGGCCAATCGGTGATTGCCATCTCGCCTCCTTGTCAGTGGATTATTTTGACCAGCCAATCTCGCGCGCAGTGGGCTGACCGATGACCACTTCATCTAAGCTTCTTGCCATGCGCGCTTTTTGCGGTGCTTTGGGCACCTTGGCAGCCATCAGCTCTGCCATCGATTGCGGATACAGCGGCTGTGAGTAAGGCTCGGCATAACCTTGCGGAAACATAGGCAAGCCGGTGCGCAGATCATATTTATCGGTGGCGCTCAGCGTATGCAACAACTCATGGGCGATGATGACTGCATTGGTCGCATGCTGGCTATTTTCTGCAAAAAGATTAACGCGGCCAATTCTGCCTTTCTGCAACGCGGTTGAATGCAATAAATGCTGATGTCTATCAGTATCGTGATACAGAAGATATAACTTGATATCTATCGGCACCTCGACGGCTGGCTCGTGCGTCCATGCAAACCACCTGAACTGCAGACTCCAGCGCACAATATTCAGCCAATGATCATTGACCGCTGGCGGTGCCGGGGGGATATCATGAATTTTTGGGCCCAAATATAAAGTGATGGGTCGACGCAGAGGTAACTGATACTTGATTGCTTCACGTGAAAAGAATGCTGCAATGATGTCAAAATCGTCAGCACGCAGACTGTTGATATAGGCTTCGACTTCAGGCGTGCCATCGACGTTGATCGGATACAGCGCCACCTGCAAAGGTCGGTGCCACTGCAGCGTTTGGTACTCCTGCCACACCTGCATTAGCGCTGTCAGCACTACCACTACCCAGAAAAAAATTCTGACTAACTTTATCATGCATTCACCCTATAGATGCTCAGATCTTAACATGTTTAAAGAAGCTGTATGCATTTGAACCATGGCAATTGCGCTGGCTTTGCAGTTAAAATGGTGCCATGACTTCAACGCATTCACACCCTCAACGCCTGCTCCTGGGCGTCACCGGCGGCATTGCCGCTTACAAAACGGCTGAGCTGATCCGTTTGTTAGTCAAACAAGGCTATCAGGTGCAAGTGGTCATGACCGAAGCCGCCACCCATTTTATTACCCCCACCACACTACAAGCCTTGTCTGGTCATCCGGTGTGTATCGATAGCTGGGATCAACGCATCCCTAATGGCATGCCACACATTGAGTTGAGCAGACAAGCGGATGCTATTTTGGTTGCCCCGGCCAGCGCGGACTTCATCGCCAAACTTGTCCATGGCTTTGCCAATGATTTATTGTCAACCTTGTGTCTCGCACGTGAGTGCCCACTTCTCGTTGCCCCGGCAATGAACAAGCAAATGTGGGAAAACCCAGCGACACAACGCAACATCATGCAATTGCAACAAGACGCCATTACCGTGCTCGGACCTGATAGTGGAGAACAAGCATGCGGCGAAGTTGGCCAAGGCAGAATGTGGGAGCCAGAAGCGCTCGTTGAAGGAGTACAAACCTTTTTCACCCCAAAACTACTCGCAGGCAAAAAGATCATGATCACCGCAGGTAGCACCATGGAGATGCTAGACCCGGTGCGCGGCATCACCAATTTAAGTAGTGGCAAGATGGGATTTGCACTGGCACAAATGGCGATGCGCATGGGCGCTGAAACCACGCTGGTGTATGGCCACACTCATGCCCCCCGTCCGCTGGTCAGCCACGCCCATTTCGCCGCCACCGCCGATGACATGTATCACACCGTGATGCAACACATTGCAGCCCAAGATGTTTTTTTCGGGGTGGCTGCGGTTGCAGATTACAAGCCCAACATGCGCTCGTCACAAAAAATCAAAAAAAGTGAAGACATACTTACTATTGATCTCATCAAAAACAAGGATATCTTGGCAGATGTTGCCTCATTACCGAACCCGCCCTACTGCGTGGGATTCGCCGCAGAAACAGAGCAAGTAATTGAGTATGCCAAACAAAAACGGCTGGCAAAACGCTTACCCATGATTGTGGCTAACCAGGTGATGACGGCGATGGGCAATGATAATAATCAGGTCACTATCATCGACAGCAAGGGCGAACACACACTAGATACAGATCTAAAAACAAACATTGCTTTCAAATTATTAACCCACCTTAAAACACAACTTGATCTAGATTAATTAAACGCACATAGCTCAGGATTTTCATGAAAATCCTGAGCTATGAAAACGCATACTCCGCTTACAATCGCGCTCTTTCAATTTTTTAGCCCCGAGAATACCCATGCGCGCAGTCCGCTACACTCCTTTATATCTAGCTCTCTCCGCTGCTTTTGGCCCCGTGTCGCAAAGCATGGCAGATGAAGATCAAACCTTAACGCTATCGCCGGTGGTTGTAACCGCCACCCGTCAAGCGCAAAACAGCTTCGATTTACCGGTCGCCATTGATGTAGTTGAGCAAAAAAACATCAAAGATGGTCAATTGCAAATGAATCTTTCTGAAAGCTTGATTCGCGTTCCGGGCATCACCGCGCAGAGCAGAACGCAGCAAGCACAAGATCCGCAAATTTCTAGCCGCGGCTTTGGTTCACGCTCCTCATTTGGTGTGCGCGGTGTCCGCGTTTATGTGGATGGCATCCCACTCACCATGCCAGATGGTCAAGGCCAACCAGGTGTGGTTGACTTATCATCGATCAAAAGTATCGAAGTGATGCGCGGCCCATTCTCATCGCTTTATGGCAACTCCTCCGGCGGCGTGATTCAAATGTTTACGCAAGATGCGCCAGCGACACCGACCATTGGCGCCACCACGATGTTCGGCAGTTACGATACCAAGCGTAACGTGTTGGAAGCTGCGGGACAGCTTGAAGGGTTGGAATATTCACTCAATGTGTCCAACTTTGAGTCTGATGGTTATCGCGCCAACAGCGCTAGCAACAAACAAATGGCAACTGCAAAATTTCGATTTAATCTGAACGAAGACACCCGCGTTACAGCGTTAGTGAACTGGTTTGATCAAGAGGCGCAGGATCCACTTGGCTTGGACAGAAGACGCGCATTTTCAAGCGCTACCCGTAATGACGTCGTTCCCGCTGCATTATTTGCGAACACCAGTGTGAAGCGTGACCATACACAAGTCGGCTTTAACATTGAACACACACTCAACGAAAATAATAAAATCAGCTTAATTCCTTATGTTGGCACCCGTCGCAATGCTCAAATTTTAACGACCACCGCAACCGCCACTTCACTCGGAGGCACGACAGCTCGCCTCAGTCAAATTGAGCGCTCTTTTTATGGCAGCGACCTCAGATGGGATAATAACGGTCAGCTGGGCAGCATGCCTTACAATGTTGCACTGGGTCTAAATTACGGCAAATCCTCAGACGACAGACTCGATACAACCGTTCTGGTGACAGGCAATGCAGCAAACAACCTGAATCGAAATGAAGAAAACATTTCAAGCAATTTTGATCAATACATTCAAGGCCGCCTCAGCGTTACCCCCACAATTGACGTACACGCCGGGGCAAGACACACAAAAGTCAAACTTGAAGTGAAAGATAATTTCTTAACTGCTGGCAACCCGGGACAGGGAAACAATAGCGGCTCGGTGGAGTATCAGAAAACCACCCCCGTCATTGGCGTGATCTGGAAAGCAACTGAGAAGTTGAATTTCTACGCAAACTTTGGCAAAGGCTTTGAAACCCCAACTTTTATTGAAGCAGCTTTTGATAATGTAAATGCAAACATTGCCAGTAAACCAAACCTGTCGTTGAAAGCAGCCGAGAGCCGTAACATTGAGATCGGTGCAAAAGCATTCTTGACTGATAACATCCGTGCGAACTTGACAGTCTTCAGAGTCGACACTGACAATGAAATCGTAACGCGTCAAACAGTTGCAGGTCGCTCAAGCTTTCAAAATGCTGGAGAAACCAAACGGACGGGTGCTGAGGCGTCCATTGATGCTGCATTTGAAAACAATATTAGCTTGTTTGCAGCTTACACGCTGCTCAACGCAAAATTCGAAGATCCTTTCGTTACTGTGATCAACGCCGGCGGTGCAACAGGCACGGTTAAGTCAGGCAATCGCATTCCAGGCACCTACAAATCACAAGTGTATGGCGAAGTAGCTTGGAAATACCCAACGCTAGGTTTTTTCTCAGCACTTGAGGGTCGTCACAACAGTGAAGTCTATGTGAACGACATCAACACTGACAAAGCACCTTCTTACACCATCTTTAATGTGAGAGCAGGTTTCGAGCAGAACTTGACCAATTGGCGCTTTAAAGAGTACATCAGAGTCGAAAACATCACTGACAAAGACTATATCGGTTCGGTACGTGTCAATGACGGCAATGCATTATTTTTTGAGCCAGCGGCTGGCCGCAACTACTTAGTCGGACTCACTGCTCAATACAAGTTTTAGTTCAGCATCATTTTTAAAGCCAGCATCCGCTGGCTTTTTTATTGTCGTAATCAGTGATTTTCAGCCATATTTCGTGTTTAATAACGCAATCATTTTCAGGAGGCCGCTGCATGTCGATTACCGTAGATCTCAAGATTCTAGACCCTCGTCTGCATCACATGATGCCAAGTTACGCCACGCCGGGCTCGGCAGGCCTAGACTTGCGGGCATGTATTGAGCACACGCAGACCATACAACCGGGCGAGACGATTATGATTCCTACCGGCATGGCAATTCACATCGACAATACTTATTATGCGGCGATGATTTTACCGCGCTCGGGGCTAGGCCATAAACATGGCATTGTATTGGGCAACTTGGTCGGCTTGATTGACTCGGATTATCAGGGCCAGCTCTTGGTTTCATGCTGGAACCGTAGCAAAGAGGCGTTTATTTTAAACCCTATGGAGCGTGTCGCGCAGATGGTCATCGTGCCTGTGGTGCAGGCAGATTTTCATATTGTGGATGAGTTTACGAGTAGTGAGCGTGGTGAAGGCGGCTTTGGCAGCACAGGTAAGCACTAATTGTTTGAAAAATTGCAATAATTGCTTGATTTGTCTCAGCGAATCAATCTATAATCTCGCTCTTTCTGAAAAGATAAAAGTATTTGGAGATAACCATGGCACGTGTATGTCAGGTAACCGGTAAAAAACCAATGGTGGGCAACAACGTTTCTCACGCACAAAACAAAACAAGACGTCGTTTCTTGCCTAACTTGCAAAACCGTAAGTTTTGGGTTGAGAGCGAAAACCGCTGGGTAAGCCTGCGTATCACTAACGCTGCATTGCGTACGATCGACAAGAATGGTATCGACGCTGTGTTGGCTGATTTGCGCGCTGCTGGCGAAAAAATCTAACTCGCGACATTTTAGTCAGAAAAGGACAATATCATGCGTGAAAAAATCAAATTAGAATCCAGTGCTGGTACAGGTCATTTCTATACCACTACAAAAAACAAACGTACAATGCCTGAGAAAATGGAAATCAAGAAATTTGATCCAGTAGCTCGTAAGCATGTTATGTACAAAGAAACTAAATTGAAATAATTTAGTTTCTTGATTAATAAAAAAGCCTGCAATCGCAGGCTTTTTTATTATGTACCTCATAGGTAACCCCATCAGCTAAGCATCTGCAGCCACGGCGTTTGTAGCGGCAATCACACGTGGATCACGGTGATAGACTGATATCTCAATATTTTCGGCTTTAAAGCGCTGCCAAATAGCGTGGTAAAGCTCGCTTTGCAATTTTGCAGTGCCTTCTTCGGGCTCTGCAACCCAAACGGACAATTGTAGATCCACGCCAGTATCGGCAAAGGCTTTAATGATCACATCGACTGCGGTGGGATCGTTCAAGGTACGCTCATGGGTGCGCCCTACCTCGTTGAGTATTTGCATGGCTTGATCCAGATTACTTTCATACGTAATCCGCACAAGAATAGGCACCTTGGCCTTATGCGCGGCCGATGTGTGATTGATCACAACATCGGTAATCATGGTTTCATTTGGGATAATCACCTCGGTCCCATCTTGCTTGCGTAGGATCATGTAGCGAGAGCGCAATTCTGTCACGGTGCCGTAATGATTGCGAATAGAGAGCATATCCCCCATGTGCAGGGATTTATCCATCAAGATAATAAAACCGCTCACGTAGTTGCTAGCGATCTTCTGTAGGCCAAAACCGAGGCCCACACCCAGCGCACCGCCGAATACAGACAACATGGTCACATCGATGCCCACTGCTGCCATCGACATCAACAAGGCGAGTACGATTGCAACCATACGCACCAACTTGACCATGATGACGCGCCAATTGCCGTTGATATTGGTCGAAGCCATTAGGCGTAGCTCTAGCATCCGGCTGAGCCACAATGCGGCCAACATTGTAATGACGATGGTCAAGCCGCCCTGAATCAGCAGGAGCAAGTTTAATTTCTGCTTGCCCACGCTAAATCGTACATCCTCTAAAATTTGCAGGGCAGGATCTAAGAATCCGCTGAGGTGCAAAGCCACGATCACCCATACAGTCCAGGCGATGACACGCTCAAAGGAGTGCAGCCAGGCACTGGGCGAAAACACATAGCGCAAGACATATACCAAGCTGCGAATAATCACCATCGCCAACAACATACGCGCGGCTAGTTTCAATAGCCCCACATGCATTACATCGTGCAGGGCGTAACGCGCAATCACTAATAGCAGAAAGGCCACCAAGGGGAAAAATAAACGCTCAATCCCGCCTAAAAGCAGCTTATACACCGTATTGACTCTACCGGCCTCGATTTGCTTGCCTAGGTGCCAATTCAACAGCCCACTGACCGCAAGAATGAGTCCACATACGAATAATTGCCACAAGGCTGAAACAGTGCTCAGATCCTGAACAATTTCTTTCCACAGAATATTAATATCGTTATCCATCATCGACTATTTACAACAAAAAAATGGTGGCGAGGCCAAGAAAAATCAAAAAACCGCCACTATCGGTCATGGCAGTAATCAGCACACTGGAACCCACAGCAGGATCGCGATCGAGTTTATTCATCACCAAAGGAATCGTCACGCCAATAATTGCGGCTAATAATAGATTGAGCGTCATTGCTGCCATCATCACCAACCCCAAAGCGGCACTGTGATACAACCAAAACGCAATTAAGCCCAACACACTGCCCCACAGTAAACCGTTCAACAAGGCAACGCCAAGCTCTTTTTGCAAGAGTGACTTCATGTGATAGCCGGAGATTTGCCCCAGTGCCAGCCCGCGCACAATCATGGTGGTCGTTTGGTTACCCGAGTTACCACCAATGCCCGCTACGATAGGCATTAAGGCTGCCAATGCGACAATTTTCTCGATACTTCCTTCAAATAAGCCAATCACGCGTGAAGCCACTAATGCAGTGACTAAATTAATCGCAAGCCATGCCCAACGGTTTTGTACAGACTTCCATATAGATGCAAAAAAGTCTTCTTCTTCGCGCAGACCAGCCAATGACAGCATATCTGCTTCAGCCTCTTCACGAATAATATCCATGACGGTATCCACGGTAATTCGGCCGACCAATTTGCGATTATTATCTACCACCGGGGCGGTCACCAAATCGTAACGCTCAAAGGCCATGGCAGCTTGGTCAGCCATGTCCTCTGGATGGAACACCACCGCATCGGTGGACATAATGTCGCCAACCCGGGTTTCAGGGTCGTTTAGAATAATCCGCTTGAGCGGTAACACCCCTTGCAAAATATCATCCCGGTTGATGACAAATAATTTGTCGGTATGGTCGGGAAATTTCGGTAAGCGACGCAGATAACGCAGCACTACTTCGAGCGTGATGTCATCACGAATGGTCACAATGTCAAAGTCCATAATGGCACCGACAGTATCATCCGGGTATGATAAAGCTGATTGTAGCCGCTCACGGTGCTGGGTATCTAGACTATAGAGCAAGTCCTGCAACACATCTTTGGGTAGATCAGGGGCCAAATCGGCCAACTCATCGGTATCAAGTTGCTCAGCCGCTGCAAGCAACTCTTCACTATCCATGTCTGCAATCAGCGTCTGACGCACTGCATCGGAGGCTTCAAGCAGGATCTCCCCGTCCCGATCTGCCTTGACCAAATCCCAGACCATTAAACGATCATCTAGGGGAAGAGACTCAAGAATGTAAGCCACGTCAGCCGGATGCAACTGGTCGAGCTTGTGTTGCAAAATATTGAGATTTTGCTTGTGGACGATACTCTCCACCAAATCATGCTTAGGCATATCCTGCCGGTGTACCACGTGCTCAACGAGTTTGTGTTTGTCCAGTAAGTGAATCACCTGTTGCAAGGTCTCACTTAGGCTTTCTTTTGCCTCAATCACTTTATCTTCTTGTTCGTGAAGTTCTGTCATGCATTATCCAATGTTGAGCAGGTGTTATTTTTTGCAGGTATCATTGTACAAAGCGTTGATGACACCACCTAGACTTTTATGCAAATGCAGTTGATTTTATTAGGCACCCAAGGGTGCCATCTGTGTGAAGAGGCAGAAGCGCAATTAGAGCCGCTTGGCTTGGCTTATGATTATATTGACATCATGGATGATGAAAAATTGCTGGAGCGCTTTGAAATCGACATTCCAGTGATACTTAAACGCTCTATGGACACCGAGGAGATATTATGCTGGCCGTTCGATACACATTCGATTCAACAATGGCTTCACGGAAAATAGAAATGAAAAAGGCCAGCATGCAGCTGGCCTTTTAATCATGCGAATGGTTTACTCTGCTGTTGGCACTTCTGCAACTTCAGGACGGTCAACCAATTCTACAAAAGCCATTGGAGCGTTGTCGCCGTTACGGAAACCACACTTGAGAATGCGCAAATAACCACCATTGCGAGCATTGTAACGTGGGCCGAGTTCACCGAACAATTTGCCTACGATATCACGGTCACGCAGACGACTGAACGCCAGACGACGATTTGCCAGTGTAGGTGTTTTACCCAAAGTGATCAAAGGTTCTGCATATTTACGCAGTTCTTTTGCTTTAGGCAAAGTTGTTTTGATCACTTCGTGACGCAGCAAAGAGGTCACCATGTTGCGGAACATGGCAGCGCGGTGGCTGCTAGTTCTGTTCAATTTACGATTGCTATTACCGTGACGCATAGTAATTTCCTTAAGTTTTTATCTGATCAGAAATTAAGCTTTTTCAAGACCGACTGGTGGCCAGTTCTCAAGCTTCATTCCCAGTGTTAAGCCTTTAGAAGCCAACACATCTTTAATTTCATTCAATGATTTTCTACCAAGATTAGGCGCTTTCAACAATTCGTTTTCAGTGCGCTGAATCAAATCACCAATGTAGAAAATATTTTCTGCTTTGAGGCAGTTAGCAGAACGTACTGTTAATTCCAAGTCGTCGACTGGACGTAACAAGATAGGGTCTACCTGTGGCGCTGCTTTGACTTCGACGTCAGCTGAAGCACCTTCCAAGTTCGCGAACACAGATAACTGACCAATCAAGATACGGGCAGCATCACGAATCGCCTGTTCAGGCTCGATGATGCCATTCGTTTCAACATCCATGATCAGCTTGTCAAGATCGGTACGTTGTTCAACGCGCGCGCTCTCAACATGATAGCTCACCTTGTTGATTGGGCTGAATGAAGCATCGACCATCATAAAACCAAGGACGCGATCTTCGTCGTTAGCCTTTTGACGCGCAGGCACTGGTTGATAACCGCGACCCATCTCAACTTTCACTTCAAGGTGCAACTTACCACCTTTAGTGATATTGGCAATGATGTGGTTAGGATTCACGATTTCAGCATCATGACCAACTTCAAAATCACCAGCAGTAACAATGCCTTCACCAGATTTGTTTAACACTAAAATGGTTTCAGTTTTGTTGTGCAGCTTTAAGGCAACGCCTTTGAGGTTAAGTAAGATATCAACGACATCTTCTTGTACACCTTCAATGGTGGAGTACTCATGTACAACACCATCAATTTTTACTTCAGTAATGGCAAAACCAGGGATGGAAGAAAGTAAAACTCTTCTCAACGCATTACCCAAGGTATAGCCAAAGCCGCGTTCCATTGGCTCTAAAGTGACACGTGCACGCAGTGGGTTAATCACTTCAACGTCCACAACACGTGGCTTCAAATAATCTGTAGGGTTATTTTGCATACAACTCCTTGAAGTAATTGGGTATTAACAAATAATGCTTAGCCTAAGCTAAGCGATTACTTAGAATACAATTCAACGATCAATGATTCATTGATGGTAGCAGGCAACTCATCACGCTGAGGTTTAGCCTTGAACTTACCAGACAATGCTTTGACGTCTACTTCCAACCACTCAGGGAAACCACGTTGTTCAGCCGCTTCAACCGCAGCCTTGATACGCAATTGTGTTTTTGATTTATCAGCAACAGTAATCACATCACCCGGCTTCACTTGATATGAAGGAATGTTGAGACGTTTGCCGTTAACCAAGATACTGTTGTGACGCACGACTTGGCGGGCTTCAGAACGTGAACCAGCCAGACCCATACGATAAGCTACGTTGTCCAAACGGGACTCGAGCAGTTGCAACAGGTTTTCACCAGTAATACCTTTTTGACGATCAGCTTCAGCATAGTAAGTGCGGAATTGACCTTCTAACACGCCATAAATACGACGCACTTTTTGTTTTTCACGCAATTGAACGCCGTAATCGGACAGGCGAGAGTTGCGGCGCTGACCATGCTGACCAGGCGGGAAGTTGCGCTTTTCAATTGCGCATTTGTCTGTAAAGCATTTTTCTGCTTTCAGAAAAAGCTTTTCACCTTCACGACGGCATTGACGGCATTTAGGGTCTAAATTTCTAGCCAAAATAGTTCTCCAGTAATCGATTCGCTTATCTGTGATAGCGAAATGAATTAAATTCTGCGTTTCTTCGGTGGACGGCAGCCGTTATGTGGCACCGGTGTGACATCGGTAATGCTAGTGATTTTGAAACCAGCAGCATTTAATGCACGCACTGCAGATTCACGACCTGGACCTGGACCCTTGATGCGTACTTCAAGATTCTTAACACCAGATTCTTGCGCAGCTTTACCAGCAACTTCAGAAGCTACTTGCGCAGCAAATGGAGTACTTTTACGTGAACCTTTAAAACCTTGACCACCGGAAGTAGCCCATGACAACGCATTGCCTTGACGATCGGTAATCGTAATAATCGTGTTGTTAAAAGAAGCGTGAACGTGAGCGATGCCCTCGGCAATATTCTTTTTAACTTTTTTTCTAACGCGTACATTAGCTTTTGCCATGTTGTACTGTCCTTAATATCTACTGATGTTCAATAAAAGATTATTTAGATTGCTTAATGGCTTTAACAGGACCTTTGCGTGTACGCGCATTAGTCTTGGTACGCTGACCGCGCACTGGCAAGCCACGACGATGACGAATACCACGGTAGCAACCGAGATCCATCAACCGTTTAATGTTCATGGTTACTTCACGACGCAGGTCACCTTCGACAGTGTATTTAGCCACTTCGTCACGCAGCTTCTCAACTTCTGAGTCGCTCAGATCTTTGACCTTTGCTGTTGTCAGTACACCAGCTGCAGCACAGATTTTCTGCGCAGTATCGCGACCAATACCGTAGATAGAGGTCAGAGCAATTTCTGCATGTTTGTGGTTTGGGATATTTACCCCGGCAATACGAGCCATACTTAAACTCCAATAATCAATCGTTTTTCACGATCAAACTTGTGCGTAGAAAAGAAAAGCCGCATATTATATCAGCCAATCAATGCTCTCACAAGCAAATGTTTCACCATTAACCTTGACGTTGTTTGTGACGTGGGTCAGTACAAATAATACGAACAACGCCGCGACGTCTAACTACTTTACAGTTACGGCATAATGTTTTAACTGATGCGCGAACTCTCATGTTACTTTCCTTTATTTAATTCACTTACTTTGCGCGGAATGTAATTCGCGCACGGGTTAAATCATACGGGGTCATTTCTACTGTGACTTTGTCGCCTGGAAGAATGCGAATGTAGTGCATACGCATTTTTCCAGAGATGTAACCTAGTACAGTATGACCGTTTTCAAGTTTCACTTTAAAAGTAGCGTTGGGCAAGTTCTCAAGAATCTCGCCTTGCATCTCAATGCGATCCTCTCGAGCCATTATTACTTGCCCGATCCTTTAAAATTAGCTTTTTTCAGCAACCCCTCATATTGTTGCGACATCAGATGTGATTGCACTTGGGTCATGAAGTCCATCGTCACAACAACGATGATCAACAATGAGGTGCCGCCAAAATAAAACGGGGTATTAAATTTCAACACTAAAAACTCTGGTAACAAACAAACCAGCGTAATGTATAACGCACCAATCAAAGTCAACCTACCCATGATGCGATCAATATATTTAGCGGTTTGATCACCCGGACGGATACCAGGCACAAACGCACCGCTCTTCTTTAGGTTATCTGCGGTCTCTTTCGGGTTAAATACTAACGCCGTGTAGAAGAAAGCAAAAAACAAAATTGCTGCAGCGAATAACAAAATGTAAAGTGGTTGTCCAGGCGAAAGCTTCGCGCTGACATCCTTCAGCCAATACATGTGTTCACTGCTTCCAAACCACCCTGCCAATGTAGCAGGGAATAATATGATGCTAGAAGCAAAAATTGGCGGTATCACACCCGACATATTCAGCTTCAGAGGCAAGTGCGTAGACTGGCCTCCATAAATACGGTTACCGACTTGGCGTTTTGCATAGTTAACGGTGATCTTACGCTGACCTCGTTCAACGAATACAACCAAGGCTGTCACCAGAATCACTGCAACGAATAAGAACATCACCAATGGAATGGAGAATGCACCTGTTTTTGCCAAGTCTAAAGTACTACCAATTGCGTGCGGTAAACCAGCAACAATCCCAGCAAAAATAATGATCGAGATACCGTTACCAATACCGCGCTCGGTAATCTGTTCACCTAACCACATCAGAAACATTGTTCCTGCTACCAATGTAGTCACTGCTGTAATCCTGAATGCAAAACCAGGATCTAACACAAGACCAGCTTGACCCTCTAACGCAATGGCAATGCCAAGTGCCTGAAAAGTAGCAAGTAATACAGTACCGTAGCGGGTGTATTTGGTAATCTGCCTACGCCCAGCTTCGCCTTCTTTTTTCAACTGTTCTAGCTGCGGGGAAACCACAGTCAACAATTGCATGATAATTGAAGCAGAAATGTAAGGCATAATGCCTAAAGCAAAGACAGTAAAGCGCGATAGTGCGCCCCCCGAGAACATGTTGAACATGCCCAAAATGCCGTCTTTCTGCGTATCAAACAACTGCTTTAATACAGTTGGATCAATGCCTGGCACTGGGATATGCGCACCCAAGCGGTAAACCACTAATGCGCCCAACAAGAACCACAAACGGCTTTTTAATTCACCAAGTTTGCTAACGGAACTTAAGATATTATCCTGTGCCAAGCTGATACTCTTTTCTTACAACTGATTAGACTTCAAGTACTTTTCCGCCAGCAGATTCGATGGCAGCTTGAGCACCCTTAGTCAACAACAACCCTTGAACCTGTACTTTGGCAGTGACTTCACCAGAAAGGTAAACTTTGACAGCTTTGGCAGAAACAGGCACTAACTTAGCAGCTTTGAGTGAAAGAATATCAATCACTTCAGCATCAACTAAGGAGAGCTCGCTTGTACGGATACGCGCAGTGTCAGCTTGTGTTAAAGAGTTAAAGCCACGTTTAGGTAAACGGCGTTGCAGAGGCATTTGACCGCCTTCAAAACCCACTTTGTGAAAGCCACCTGCACGAGATTTTTGACCTTTATGACCACGACCACCAGTTTTACCCAAACCGGAGCCAATACCACGGCCTAAACGACGAGGAGCTTTTTTTGCGCCTGTAGCAGGCTTAATCGTGTTTAATTGCATGATTATTCAACCTTCAAAAGATAACTCACTGCATTGATCATGCCGCGAATTTCAGGAGTGTCCTGCACTTCTACAGTGTGGTGCATACGACGCAGACCTAAACCACGAATGGTGGCTTTGTGAGCTTCGATACGACCAATCAAACTTCTAACCAGCGTTACTTTTAAAGTAGCGCTTTCTTTTTTTGCTTTAACCATGATTAACCTCTGATTTCTTCTACGGTCTTACCACGCTTAGCGGCGATTTCAGCCGGTGTATTCATGGATGCTAAACCATTCAAAGTCGCACGTACTAGGTTGTAAGGATTGGTTGAACCAATACTTTTAGCAACCACGTTAGTAACGCCCATGACTTCGAAAATCGCACGCATTGCACCACCAGCAATAATGCCGGTACCTTCAGAAGCTGGCTGAATTAGCACTTTTGCAGCACCGTGCACACCAGTGACTGCGTGATGCAATGTACCATTGTTCAAATTAACCTTAAGCATTCCGCGGCGGGCTTCGTCCATCGCCTTTTGTACTGCGACAGGCACTTCACGCGCTTTACCTTTACCCATGCCAACGGCACCATCACCATCACCAACCACGGTCAGCGCAGCGAAGCTCATGATACGACCACCTTTAACCGTTTTGCTTACACGGTTAACAGTAATCATTTTTTCGCGCAAACCATCAGTTTGCTGCTGTTCAATATCTTTAGCCATTCTTTATCTCGCCTTTAGAATTTGAGACCGGATTCACGTGCAGCGTCAGCTAAAGCCTTGATGCGACCGTGATACTTGTAGCCTGAACGATCAAATGCAACAGTGGTAATGCCAGCTTTAACTGCTTTTTCAGCAATGCGCTTACCAATCAGGGTTGCAGCTTCGATGTTGCCGCCATTTTTCAGTAGTTGACGCACTTCGGCCTCAACTGTGGATGCACTCGCTAATACGCGATCGCCAGTTTCAGCGATAATCTGTGCGTAGATGTTGGTATTAGTGCGATGTACACTCAAACGTGTAACTTTTAACTCGGCGATTTTGGCACGGGTTTTACGTGCTCTGCGCAAGCGGTTATTTACGTTTTGCATTGAATTTACCTTTAATGTTGATTCACTGTTAAGGCTTTTGTCAAACCTTGCAGCGCTAAGCTGCAAGTGCCTTAATTATTTTTTCTTGGTCTCTTTAATAGCCACAACTTCGTCAGAGTAACGAACACCTTTACCTTTATAAGGTTCAGGTGCGCGATACGCGCGAATTTGAGCAGCCACTTGACCAACCACTTGCTTGTTTGCACCAGTCAAAATCACTTCGGTTGGCGTTGGTGTTTGCACCGTCACGCCTTCAGGCATTTTGTGGTTGATCGGGTGTGAGTAGCCCAATTCAAGATTCAGTGTAGAGCCTTGAGCGTTAGCCTTGTAGCCCACGCCGATCAGTGACAATTTGCGAGTAAACCCGGTCGAAACACCGTGCACCATGTTAGCGACCAACGCACGCGTTGTACCTGACATAGCTCTGGCATGTTGAGTTTGACTGCTTGTTTTAACCAGCAATTCTTCGCCTTCGCGTGCAACAGAAATGTCTGCTGACAAGGATTGGCTTAATTTACCTAATGGGCCACTCACTGAGATCTCTGAAGAAGAAATAACCACTTCCACTTTGGCAGGGATCGCAATAGGGTTTTTAGCAACACGTGACATATTGATTCTCCTTAAGCCACGATGCACAAAACTTCACCACCGATACCGGCAGCTTGTGCTTTACGATCAGTCATCACGCCTCTAGAAGTGGAAACGATCGTCACACCAAGACCGTTCATCACTTTAGGCAGATTCTGACTACCTTTATAAATACGCAAACCAGGCTTTGAAACACGCTCAATCTTCTCAATGACTGGACGACCAGCGTAATATTTCAAGCTAATGTTCAAAACAGGTTTACCGTCATTGTCTTGAACGTTGAAATCATCGATGTAACCTTCATCTTTCAATACATTTGCAATAGCGCCTTTAACTTTAGACGCCGGCATTGAAACAGATGTTTTATTCGTACGTTGCGCGTTACGAATACGGGTCAACATATCGGCAATCGGATCACTCATACTCATGTTCTATTCCTCCGTTACCAGCTGGCCTTGGTGACACCTGGTACATGACCAGCCATCATCAATTTACGCAGTTCGTTACGTGCGATACCAAATTTACTAAACACACCACGTGGACGGCCAGTCAATGCACAACGGTTACGTGTGCGAACTGGACTGGAGTTGCGTGGCAGACTTTGCAACTTCAAACGCGCAGCCATGCGATCTTCTACGCTGGCAGACTGATCGTTGCTTGTTGCAACCAATTCAGCACGTTTAGCTGCATATTTTTTTACGGTTTCGCGACGCTTTTGCTCGCGCTCTGTCATACATACTTTTGCCATGACTTAACCTCTAAAAGGGAAACTGAAGGCAGCCAAAAGAGCTTTCGCTTCTTCGTCTGTTTTCGCAGTGGTGGTAATCGTGATATTCATGCCGCGTAGCGCGTCAATTTTATCGTATTCGATTTCCGGGAAAATGATCTGCTCTTTAACGCCCATGTTGTAGTTACCACGGCCATCAAAAGATTTACCGGAGATACCACGGAAGTCACGAATACGTGGAATTGCCACAGTAATCAGGCGATCCAGGAACTCATACATACGCTCACGGCGAAGAGTCACTTTACAACCAACCGGATAATCATCACGAATCTTAAACGCAGCAACGGACTTTTTAGCCTTAGTAACCACTGGTTTCTGACCTGCAATTTTTTGCATATCAGATACTGCGTTTTCCATGACTTTCTTATCAGCGACTGCCTCGCCAACACCCATGTTCAGGGTGATTTTTTCGATGCGTGGCACCTGCATTGCAGATGTGTAGCCAAATTGTTCTGTCAATTTAGCAACCACGCTATCGTTATAATACTGTTTTAAACGTGCCATATATTATCCTATGCGTCGATTGACTCGCCGCTAGATTTGAATACACGAATCTTGCGACCATCTTCCAGTACCTTGAAACCAACACGATCAGCTTTTTGGGTAGCAGCATTGAAGATTGCTACATTGGAGCCGTCAACCGGCATTTCCTTGCTGATGATGCCACCAGTGATACCACGCATCGGGTTCGGGCGAGTGTGTTTTTTAACCACATTCAAACCTTCAACCACTACATGGCCGGTTGGCAAGACGCTTAAAACAGCACCTGTTTTACCTGCATCTTTACCTGTATTTAAAATGACCTGGTCACCTTTGCGAATTTTGCTCATTTGATTGTCTCCAAGCCGATTACAACACTTCAGGGGCCAGTGAAACAATCTTCATGAAGCGTTCACTACGCAATTCACGTGTCACAGGGCCAAAAATACGTGTACCAATAGGCTCGAGCTTGTTGTTTAACAAGACTGCGGCATTGGCATCAAATTTAACTAACGAACCATCTGGGCGACGAACACCTTTAGCGGTGCGCACTACCACAGCGTTGTAGATTTCACCTTTTTTGACGCGACCACGTGGCGCAGCGTCTTTAATGCTGACCTTGATGATGTCGCCAATGCTGGCATAACGACGCTTGGAACCACCCAAGACTTTGATACACTGAACGGAACGCGCACCAGTGTTGTCGGCTACTTCGAGCCGAGATTGCATTTGAATCATGAGAAATAATCTCCAACTTAATCCGTTATAACCACTACAGCCGCTTGCTTTCGCAATTTCGGCCAATAGACCACGGTCAGTATTGGGGTGCCAGCTACATGCCAACTAAGGCGGGCACCGAAAAGTCCAACATTATACAACCAAAAAAACGCTTATGACAAGCGTTTTTCCGGTTTATATATTTAAAGCCTTATTTAGCTTCGATTTTGCTTACAATCCAAGACTTGCTCTTGGAGTATGGGCGGGTTTCTGTGATCGTGACTACATCGCCCTCGTTGCATGCATTTGTTTCGTCATGTGCATGAAACTTGTTTGATTTAACAACCACTTTACCAATCAAAGGGTGTTTCACTTTACGCTCGACAAGCACAGTGACGGTTTTATCCATCTTGTTGCTCACCACGCGACCAGTCAAACTGCGCACTACTTTCGCTTTTTCAGTCATCATGCCTGTTTCGCTTTCTCAGCCAATACAGAGTTCACGCGAGCGATATCCTTGCGCACTTTACCCAGCTGATCTACTTTGTTCAATTGTTGTGTGGCTACTTGCATACGCAGTGAAAACTGCGCACGACGTAACTCAACCAACTCGTTATTGAGCTCATCCGCTGATTTTGCTCTCAATTCAGAAGCTTTCATCGTTACTACTCCTTAACTGCCAATTTGACGGGTCATGAATGTAGTTTCGACTGGCAGCTTGGCAGCAGCCAATCTGAAAGCCTCACGTGCCAGCTCTTCGCTCACGCCATCCATTTCGTACAGCATTTTACCAGGCTGAATTTGGGCGATGTAGTAATCCACGCTACCTTTACCGTTACCCATACGCACTTCAGCTGGTTTTTTAGAAATTGGTTGATCTGGAAACACACGAATCCAAACGCGACCACCACGTTTAATGTGACGAGTCATCACACGACGCGCTGCCTCGATTTGGCGTGCTGTTAAACGACCACGGCCGATCGCTTTCAGACCAAATTCACCAAAACTCACCTTGTTACCAGTAGTCGCAATACCTTTATTGCGACCCTTTTGCATCTTGCGGTATTTCTGTCTAGCTGGTTGCAGCATCTTTAGCCCTCGGCTTTCTTACTTTTTTCTCTGGCTCAGCATCAGCAACCGCAGCATTAGCAGCGTTGTCACCGAAGATCTCGCCTTTGAATACCCAAACTTTAATTCCGATGATGCCGTAAGTGGTTGAGGCTTCAGCAACACCGTAATCGATATCAGCACGCAGAGTGTGCAATGGCACGCGACCTTCACGATACCATTCGGTACGTGCAATCTCGATGCCGTTCAAACGACCGGAGCTCATGATCTTGATCCCTTGAGCACCCAGACGCATTGCATTCTGCATTGCACGCTTCATCGCACGACGGAACATCACGCGCTTTTCCAATTGCTGCGCAATGGATTGTGCGATTAAAGTAGCGTCTAACTCTGGCTTACGCACTTCTTCGATGTTCAAATGCACTGGTACACCCATCAAGCCTTGCAGGGTTGCGCGTAAGGATTCGATATCCTCACCTTTTTTACCAATGACAACGCCTGGACGTGCGCTGTGAATAGTGATCTTTGCATTTTTAGCAGGGCGCTCGATGATGATCTTGCTCACCGCAGCACTCGCCAACTTCTTATTTAAGAACTCACGCACTTTGATGTCACCTTGTAACATCGCAGGGAAGTTCTGGCTATTCGAGTACCAACGTGAGGCCCAGTTTTTCTGAACGCTCAAACGGAACCCAATTGGATGAATTTTCTGTCCCATATTATTCCTTTGAGTCACCGACTGTCACATGAATGTGGCAGGTTGGTTTCGTAATACGGCCAGCGCGACCCTTTGCACGAGCACGGATACGCTTCATGACCATGCCTTTATCCACATAAATTGAAGTTACCTTCAACGTATCGATATCAGCCCCATTGTTGTGTTCTGCGTTAGCAATAGCAGACAAAACCACTTTCTTGATAATCTCAGCACCACGCTTAGGCGTAAAGGCGAGAATATTCAAAGCATGGTCTACTTTTTTGCCACGAACCAGATCGGCTACCAAACGCGCTTTTTGCGGAGAAAGGTGTACGCCTCTTAAAACTGCAGTAACTTGCATAATCAGCCCCTTACTTCTTCGCTTTTTTATCAGCCGCGTGACCCTTGAACGTGCGTGTCAACGCAAATTCACCGAGCTTGTGACCAACCATATTTTCAGAAATCAGCACAGGAACATGCTGCCTACCGTTGTGCACTGCGATTGTTAAACCAATAAAATTTGGTAAAACTGTCGAACGACGTGACCAGGTTTTAATTGGCTTTCTGTCGCGGTTCGCTGACGCAGTTTCGACCTTTTTAGCCAAGTGAGCGTCCACAAATGGACCTTTTTTAATAGAACGTGCCATATCGATTACCTTACATTTCTCGGACGACGACTTACGCGCATGTTATCAGTACGCTTGTTCTTACGTGTACGATAACCCTTAGTTTTCTGACCCCATGGTGAAACTGGGTTCATACCAGCTGCTGTACGGCCTTCACCACCACCGTGCGGGTGGTCTACCGGGTTCATCACCACACCGCGAACGGTTGGACGAACACCACGCCAGCGCATCGCACCAGCTTTACCGATAGAGCGCAGTGAGTGCTCTTCGTTACCTACCTCGCCCAATGTGGCTTTGCAGTCAACGTGTACGCGACGAACTTCACCAGAGCGTAAACGCAGCTGAGCGTAAGAACCTTCGCGTGCAAGCAGTTGCACTGAAGTACCGGCTGAACGAGCGATTTGCGCGCCTTTACCTGGTTGGATTTCAATACAATGAATCGTGCTACCGACTGGAATGTTGCGCAAAGGCAACGCATTACCAGCACGAATAGGCGCTTCAGAACCGCTGATTAATTGCGCGCCAGCAGCAATGCCTCTTGGGGCAATGATGTAACGACGCTCGCCGTCGGCGTAGCAAAGTAATGCAATGTTCGCTGTACGGTTAGGATCGTATTCGATGCGCTCAACAGTCGCTGGAATACCATCTTTATTGCGACGGAAGTCAACAATACGGTAATGCTGTTTATGACCGCCACCTTGGTGACGGGTTGTAATGCGGCCGTTATTGTTACGACCAGCATTTTTACTTTGACTTTCCAACAGCGGCGCGTAAGGTTTGCCTTTGTGCAAATCAGGTGTGACTACTTTCAGTACACCGCGACGACCGGGGGAAGTTGGTTTGACTTTAACTAATGCCATGTCTTCTCTCCTTATTCGCCAGCTGCAAAGTTAATTTCTTGACCTGGCTTCAAGCTCACATAAGCTTTTTTCCAGTCGTTACGCTTACCAATACGACGGCCAGCACGCTTCACTTTACCTGCGACATTAATCACAGACACTGAAGCCACTTCGACTTTGAACACCAGTTCAACAGCCGCTTTAATTTCAGGCTTGGTCGCATCAGTACGAACTTTAAAAGCAATTTGCTGATGTTTGTCAGCAATGTAGGTTGCTTTCTCAGTAATCTGAGGCGCTAAAATCACTTGCAATAAACGATCTTGCGTTTTAGTTGCTGCGGTAATCATGCCAAGATCTCCTCAAGTTTTTTCACAGCATTGGCTGTGACCAAAACGTTAGGGAAACGCACCAGACTTACTGGATCAGCATACTGCGCTTCAACCACCAATACGTTTGGCAGGTTACGGGAAGACAAGTACAAGTTTTCGTCAAAGCCGTCAGTCAACAGCAAAACACCGCCGTCGATACCCAAGGCATTGATTTTTTGTACAAATTGTTTTGTTTTTGGTGTGTCTACAGTAAATGTATCCACTACCTTTAAACGGTCCTGACGAACCAACTCAGACAAGATAGTCTGCATACCAGCACGGTAAGCCTTACGGTTCACCTTGTGGCTGTAGTTTTCGTTAGGGCTGTTAGGAAACGCACGACCGCCTCCGCGCCAGATCGGGCTAGAAGTCATACCAGCACGTGCATTACCAGTGCCTTTTTGTGCATATGGCTTGTGCGTCGTATGCGCTACAGTGGCACGTGTCTTTTGTGCGCGTGTTGCAGTACGTGCATTGGCCATGTAAGCAACAACCACTTCATGCACCAGCGATTCGTTAAACTCACGACCGAAAGTAACATCAGACGCGTCAACGCCTTTTTTAGCTACTTTGCCGTTTTGATCGATTAGCTTCAATTCCATTATTTAGCCCCTTTCGCTTTGATGGCTGGTCGAACTACAACATTGCCACCTTTAGAGCCAGGCACTGAACCTTTGATCAACAATAAGTTACGCTCTACGTCAACACGAACGATTTCCAGGTTTTGGGTAGTGACTTTTGCATCACCCAAATGACCAGGCATACGCTTACCAGGGAATACTCGACCTGGATCCTGCGCCATACCGATAGAACCTGGTACGTTATGTGAACGTGAGTTACCGTGAGAAGCACGGTTAGAGGAGAAGTTGTGACGCTTAATCGCACCGGCAAAACCTTTACCGATCGAAGTACCTGTCACATCAACCAACTGACCGACTGAGAAAATATCAACTGTGACGTTTCCACCGACTTGAAAGTTAGCCAATACATCATCTGCCACATTGAATTCTTTGATGCCAGCACCAGCAGTTACGCCAGCTTTAGCAAAGTGACCAGTCAACGCTTTGTTGATACGGCTAGCACGACGCTCGCCATAAGCAACTTGTAGGCCTGTGTAGCCATCCGTTGCGACTGTCTTAACTTGTGTCACGCGGTTCGGGATCACTTCCAGCACAGTTACAGGAACGCTTGCGCCTTCATCTGTAAAAATGCGGGTCATGCCCACCTTGCGACCAATAAGCCCTAAGCTCATGATCAGTTCCTTATAATAGTTAAAGTGGACGATTACAATTGACCGTCCACCGAAGAGCGCGGATTATACCGAACTATTCTTGATTTGACAATAACCTTTTCATTCAAAAAGGTTATTTGCAATTACAACTTAATTTCTACATCCACACCCGCTGGCAAATCCAACTTCATCAACGCGTCCACTGTTTTGTCCGTTGGATCAACAATATCCATCAAACGCTGATGCGTACGAATTTCAAACTGGTCACGGGAAGTTTTGTTCACGTGTGGTGAACGCAGAATGTCAAAGCGCTCGATACGTGTTGGCAATGGCACTGGACCTTTTACAACTGCGCCAGTACGTTTCGCGGTATCCACAATTTCCAAAGCAGATTGGTCGATTAAACGGTAATCAAATGCTTTCAGACGGATACGAATTTTTTGAGCTGCCATGTTTTTTCCTTTAAAGAGCAAAAGCGGCAGGAAACCCCTGCCGCTTATAAGATAAATTACTCGATGATTTTGGCAACAACGCCAGCACCAACGGTACGACCACCTTCACGAATCGCGAAGCGCAAGCCTTCTTCCATCGCGATCGGAGCGATCAGCGCAACAGAGATCGATACGTTGTCGCCTGGCATCACCATTTCGGTACCTGCTGGCAATTCAACTGCACCAGTCACGTCGGTTGTACGGAAGTAGAACTGTGGACGGTAACCATTGAAGAATGGAGTATGACGACCACCTTCATCTTTACCCAACACATAGATCTCAGCAGTGAATTTAGTATGTGGCTTGATTGAACCAGATTTGGACAATACTTGACCACGCTCAACTTCTTCACGCTTAGTACCGCGCAACAACACACCTACGTTGTCGCCTGCTTGACCTTGGTCCAGCAGTTTACGGAACATTTCAACGCCTGTACAAGTGGTTTTCAACGTTGGCTTGATACCAACGATTTCAATTTCATCACCAACTTTAACAATACCGCGCTCGATACGGCCAGTTACTACAGTACCACGACCAGAAATAGAGAATACGTCTTCTACTGGCATCAAGAACGCACCGTCAATAGCACGCTCTGGCGTTGGGATGTAGCTGTCTAATGCGTCAGCCAATGCGAAAATAGCTGGTTCGCCGATTTCAGATTGGTCACCTTCCAGTGCCAATTTAGCAGAACCTTTAACGATTGGTGTGTCGTCGCCTGGGAAGTCATACTTGCTCAGCAAGTCACGTACTTCCATTTCAACCAGCTCTAACAACTCAGCATCGTCAACCATGTCCGCTTTGTTCAAGAACACAACGATGTATGGAACGCCAACTTGACGGGCCAACAAGATGTGCTCACGTGTTTGTGGCATTGGGCCGTCAGCTGCGGAACAAACCAGAATCGCGCCGTCCATCTGTGCTGCACCAGTAATCATGTTTTTGACATAGTCAGCGTGACCTGGACAGTCAACGTGTGCGTAGTGGCGTGCTGCAGTTTCGTATTCAACGTGTGCAGTGTTAATGGTAATACCACGTGCTTTTTCTTCTGGTGCCGCATCAATTTGGTCGTAAGCTTTTGCTTCGCCGCCAAATTTCTTCGTCAATACAGTGGTGATCGCCGCTGTCAATGTCGTCTTACCGTGGTCAACGTGACCAATCGTACCAACGTTCACGTGTGGCTTGGTACGTTCAAATTTGCCTTTTGCCATGATGTTTTTCCTTTAATTCAATACTTTAAAAATCAATTATTTTTTGTTGATGATTGCATCAGCAACGTTTTTCGGTGCATCGGCGTAGTGCTTGAATTCCATGCTGTAAGTTGCACGGCCTTGTGACAAGGAACGCACGACAGTGGAATAACCAAACATTTCTGACAACGGCACTTCAGCTTTAATCGCTTTGCCGCCGCCAGGCATATCATCCATGCCCTGGATAATACCGCGACGGGATGACAAGTCACCCATCACATCACCCATGTAGTCTTCAGGCGTTTCAACTTCAACCGCCATCATTGGTTCCAGCAAAACTGGGTCAGCCTTACGCATACCATCTTTAAAGCCGATTGACGCAGCCATCTTGAAAGCGTTTTCGTTAGAGTCAACGTCATGGTATGAACCATCAAACAACGTGACTTTTACGTCAACCACCGGGAAGCCAGCTAACACGCCAGAAGGAATGGTTTCACGCAGACCTTTTTCAACCGCTGGAATAAATTCACGTGGAACAGTACCGCCCTTGATCTGGTCAACGAACTCAAAGCCTTTACCAGCTTCGTTAGGCTCCATTTTGAGCCATACGTGACCGTACTGACCTTTACCACCGGACTGTTTAACGAATTTACCTTCAACTTCAATCGATTTACGAATCGCTTCACGGTAAGCCACCTGTGGCGCACCTACGTTCGCTTCAACGTTAAATTCGCGACGCATACGGTCTACCAGAATCTCAAGGTGTAATTCACCCATGCCTGAGATAATTGTTTGACCAGATTCTTCATCTGAACGCACGCGGAATGAAGGATCTTCTTGTGCCAAGCGACCCAACGCCAAGCCCATTTTTTCTTGGTCACTCTTGGTTTTTGGTTCAACAGCCACGTGAATCACTGGCTCAGGGAAAATCATACGCTCAAGAATGATCGGCTTGTCTGGTGAGCACAAGGATTCACCAGTGGTCACGTCTTTCAGACCGATACAAGCGGCGATGTCGCCTGCCAATACCTCTTCAACTTCCTCACGGTTGTTGGCGTGCATTTGCACGATACGGCCGATACGTTCTTTTTTTCCCTTAACAGAGTTAAGAACCGTATCACCCTTGTTCAACACACCTGAGTAAACGCGAATAAAGGTCAACTGGCCAACGAACGGGTCAGTCATCAATTTAAACGCGAGCGCAGAGAAGCCTTCTTTATCATCAGCTTTACGACTGGCTGGTTTACCGTAGTCATCTTCACCAGTCACGTCATCAATATCGATTGGCGATGGCAAGAAATCAACAACCGCATCCAACATACGTTGAACGCCCTTGTTTTTAAAAGCTGAACCACACAGCATTGGTTGGATCTCACCAGCAATGGTACGTGTACGCAAACCTAAGATGATTTCTTTTTCTTCAAGATCACCATTTTCGAGGTATTTGTTCATCAGTGCTTCACTAGCTTCAGCCGCTGATTCAACCATTTGCTCGCGCCACTTACCTGCGATTTCAACCAGATCAGCTGGAATCTCACCATAGGTGAATTTCATGCCTTGTGAAGCCTCATCCCAGATGATGGCTTTCATTTTGATCAAATCCACCACACCAGTGAAAGTGTCTTCACGGCCGATAGGGATCACCACTGGCACAGGGTTTGCGCGCAGACGTGTTTTCATTTGATCAACGACTTTGAAGAAGTCGGCACCGGAACGGTCCATTTTGTTCACAAAGGCCAGACGAGGCACTTTGTATTTGTTGGCTTGACGCCAAACCGTCTCAGATTGTGGCTGTACGCCACCTACTGCACAGTACACCATGCAGGCACCATCCAGCACACGCATGGAGCGCTCCACCTCAATGGTGAAGTCCACGTGCCCTGGGGTGTCAATAATGTTGAATCGATGCTCAGGTAAAGACAGATCCATACCTTTCCAGAAGCAAGTAGTTGCTGCAGAAGTAATGGTAATGCCACGCTCCTGCTCTTGCTCCATCCAGTCCATGGTAGCTGCACCATCGTGCACTTCACCAATTTTATGGTTCACACCAGTGTAGAACAGAATACGTTCTGTCGTGGTTGTTTTACCTGCGTCAATGTGCGCAGAAATACCAATATTACGGTAGCGTTCAATAGGGGTTTTACGTGCCACGATGCTTTACCTTTGCTATCAATTCAACTAATTATTAAAGAACGAGGTCGTTTAATTAAAAACGGAAATGCGAGAAGGCTTTGTTAGCCTCGGCCATACGGTGAACTTCTTCACGTTTTTTCATGGCTGAACCACGACCTTCAGAGGCCTCGAGCAACTCAGCTGCCAAGCGTAAGCCCATCGACTTTTCGCCCCGCTTACGGGCTGCATCACGCAACCAGCGCATTGCCAACGCACTACGACGGCTTGGACGCACTTCAACTGGAACTTGATAGTTTGCACCACCGACGCGACGGCTTTTCACTTCAACGATTGGGCGAAGATTGTTCAACGCTGTGGTGAATAATTCCAGCGGATCTTTGCCACTCTTGCTAGCTACTTGATCAAATGCACCGTAAACGATACGTTCAGCAACTGATTTTTTACCACCAGTCATCAACACGTTTACGAATTTGGATACTTCCTGACTACCAAATTTTGGATCCGGCAAGATATTACGTTTGGGGACTTCTCTACGTCTAGGCATGACTATTCTCTTTCATTTAAATTTTGCTAGCTATTACACTGCAAGGCATTTCAGCCGCTATTAAAAATTGGACTACTGTCCGGCAACCGCTTAAAAAATTAAGCTTTAGCTGCTTTAGGACGTTTTGCACCGTATTTGGAACGAGACTGCTTACGGTCTTTCACGCCAGCGGTATCCAAGCTACCGCGCACCATGTGGTAACGCACACCTGGCAAGTCTTTTACACGACCACCACGCAACAGCACCACTGAGTGCTCTTGCAGGTTATGGCCTTCACCGCCGATGTAGCTAATCACTTCGTAGCCGTTGGTTAAACGTACTTTTGCAACTTTACGCAGCGCAGAGTTAGGCTTTTTAGGCGTTGTTGTGTATACACGGGTACACACACCACGTTTTTGTGGACAAGATTCCAAGGCCGGAACCTTGCTCTTGGTTACCACTTTAACGCGTGGTTTACGTATTAACTGATTAATGGTTGGCATTGCCTTAACCTCTTCACCTTTAAAAAACCACCATTTGAGCAGGAAACTCAAGTTTGGCGGCATATCAACAATAACACCCTACTGAGACAATAAGGCTATTCTGAGAAACCCAGCATTTTAATAAACGAGTCAAGGGGTGTCAAGCATTATTCATACTTGACACCCCTTGTGCATCATGACAACAGTGATCGAATTACTCGGCCGGCTGATCGTCTACTGCAATTTCCTCTACTACTTCTTCGGATGCGAACATGGCTTCTGCCGCCAATAATGCCTCAGACGGTGCAGCTACGTTCGGCGTCAATGACGCAATCGCCGCACGTTTGCGAGACTCGTGATAAGCCAAACCGGTACCGGCTGGAATCAAACGACCCACAATCACGTTTTCTTTCAAGCCACGCAGATCGTCGCGTTTGCCCAAAATGGCTGCTTCGGTCAGTACACGCGTTGTTTCTTGGAACGATGCCGCCGAGATAAATGAATCTGTAGACAACGAAGCTTTGGTAATGCCCAACAACACATACTCGAAGGTTGATGGACGTTTGTTTTCGGCCACTACGCGTTCGTTTTCTGTCAACAAATCAGCGCGCTCAACTTGCTCGCCCGGAATGAAGCCAGTATCGCCCGCGTCTTGCACTTTCACGCGACGCAGCATCTGACGCACAATCACTTCGATGTGCTTATCGTTAATCTTCACGCCTTGCAAACGATAAACGTCTTGCACTTCGTCAATGATGTAACGTGCCAGCGCCTCGCGACCTTGCAGTCTCAGAATATCCTGAGGATCAGCGGGTCCATCGACAATCGTTTCACCTTTGGTCACCACTTGGCCATCGTGCGCAGTAACGTGCTTGTCCTTGGCAATCAAGAACTCGCTGGTCAAGCCGTCAAGGTCAGTAATCACCAGACGTTGCTTACCTTTGGTATCCTTACCAAAGGAAACCGTACCTGTCACCTCAGCCAACATACCGGCATCTTTTGGTGAGCGTGCTTCAAACAATTCGGCGACGCGTGGCAGACCACCGGTAATATCACGGGTTTTCGAAGATTCTTGTGGGATACGTGCAAGCACTTCACCCACGCCTACTTCTTGACCATCTTTCACCGTAATAATGCAACCCAGCTGGAAGGTCACGTTGACGGAAGTTTCTGTCCCGGCAATCTTCACTTCTACGCCATTGGCATCTAACAACTTAACCTGCGGACGCAACCCTTTGGTTGAACCCGCACGTTGCTTCGGATCAATCACCACGAGTGATGATAGACCAGTCACTTCATCCACCTGTTTAGCGACCGTCACGCCTTCTTCAACGTTTTCAAACTTCACACGACCAGCGTATTCAGTAATGATAGGACGGGTATGTGGATCCCAAGTTGCCAATGCTTGACCCGCCTTGACCGTTTTACCATCGGTCACTGTCAAAGTCGCGCCATAAGGCACTTTATGACGTTCGCGCTCACGTCCATTGTCATCTGCAATAATCACTTCACCATTACGTGAGATGACGATTTGCTCACCGCGAGAGTTTGTGACATAACGCATGTTAGAGGTAAAGCTCAACACACCATTAGACTTACTCTCCACTTGAGAGACAGAAGCCGCACGAGACACCGCACCACCGATGTGGAAGGTACGCATGGTCAACTGTGTGCCTGGTTCACCAATGGATTGCGCCGCAATCACGCCAACGGCTTCACCCATGCTGATGAGCTTGCCACGACCCAAGTCACGACCATAACACTTAGCACAAATACCATAGCGAGTGTCACAAGTCAGCGCAGTACGCACTTTGACCTCATCGATACCCAAGGCATCAATTTTTTCAACTTCGTCTTCACCAAGCAATGTACCCGCTGGGAAAATGACTTCTTGTGTTTCAGGGTGGAGAACATCCAGCGCTGAAGTACGACCAAGGATACGGTCATGCAACGGCTCGACCACTTCACCACCTTTGACTAACGCTTTAGTCACTAAGCCCTCAACGGTACCGCAGTCGAGTTCAGTCACAACCAAGTCTTGCGTCACGTCAACCAGACGACGGGTCAGATAACCTGAGTTCGCTGTTTTCAACGCCGTATCTGCCAGACCTTTACGTGCACCGTGTGTCGAAATGAAGTATTGCAACACGTTCAAACCATCACGGAAGTTGGCTTTAATCGGTGTTTCAATAATGGAGCCATCCGGTTTCGCCATCAGACCACGCATACCGGCCAGCTGACGCACCTGTGCCGCAGAACCACGGGCACCTGAGTCGGCCATCATGTAAATCGCGTTAAACGACTCCTGACGCACTGCCTTGCCGTCTTTCATGACCACATTACCGTCAGCATCTTTCACATCTTCTTCACGCAACTGTTTCATCATGGCGTCAGCCACTTTGTCACCTGCGCGACCCCAGATATCGACCACTTTGTTGTAGCGCTCGCCTTGGGTGACCAAACCGGAGACATATTGGTCTTCGATCTCTTTCACTTCAGCATCAGCCGCTGCAATCAATTGCTCTTTCTCTGGTGGCACCAACATGTCGTTAATGCTGATCGAGATGCCCGCTTTTGTCGCATACGAGTAACCGGTGTACATCAATTTGTCGGCAAAAATCACCGTTTCACGGATACCCACTTTACGGAAGCTGGCGTTAATCAGGCGTGAAATTTCTTTTTTCTTCAATGCCTTGTCGATGTAGCTGTATGGCAAGCCTGGTGGCAAGATCTCAGACAGCAATGCACGACCGACGGTGGTGTTATACCGGTTGATTTTCTCAATCTTTTGGCCCGCTACATCCAGCTCGAACTCACGAATACGCACAGTGACTCTGGCATGCAAATCAATCAAGCCTTGGTCATAAACGCGCTGCACTTCTTTAATATCACTGAAGATCATGCCTTCGCCACGTGCAGCCACTTTTTCGCGGGTCATGTAGTACAGACCCAACACGATATCTTGTGATGGCACAATGATTGGCTCGCCGTTGGCTGGCGACAGCACGTTGTTGGATGCCAGCATCAAAGTGCGTGCTTCCATTTGCGCTTCAAGGCTCAATGGCACGTGTACCGCCATTTGGTCACCGTCAAAGTCAGCGTTAAAGGCTGAACACACCAATGGGTGCAGCTGAATCGCTTTACCTTCGATCAGAACTGGCTCAAAAGCTTGGATACCCAAACGGTGCAGCGTCGGCGCACGGTTCAACAACACCGGATGCTCGCGGATCACGTCCTCAAGAATATCCCAGACTTCTGGTCCTTCTTCTTCCACTTTCTTCTTGGCGGCCTTGATGGTTGTGGCCAAACCTAATACTTCCAGCTTGTGGAAAATGAACGGTTTGAACAACTCGAGCGCCATTTTTTTCGGCAAACCGCACTGATGCAGTTTTAAGGTAGGGCCGACCACAATCACGGAACGACCGGAGTAGTCCACGCGTTTACCCAGCAGGTTCTGACGGAAACGACCGCCTTTACCTTTAATCATGTCTGCCAATGATTTCAATGGGCGCTTGTTAGCACCGGTCATCACTTTACCGCGACGGCCGTTATCCAGCAGTGAGTCCACCGCTTCTTGCAGCATGCGTTTTTCGTTACGCACGATGATTTCTGGCGCCTTCAACTCCAGCAAACGCTTCAAACGGTTGTTACGGTTAATCACACGACGATACAGATCGTTTAGGTCAGACGTCGCGAAACGACCACCATCCAGCGGCACCAGCGGGCGCAGTTCGGGCGGCAACACTGGCAAGATTTCCAGAATCATCCACTCAGGTTTGATCCCTGATTTCTGGAATGCTTCTAACACTTTCAGACGTTTAGCGATCTTTTTGATCTTGGCTTCTGAACTGGTGGCAGACAACTCACTACGCAATCTTTCGATTTCACGCTCGATGTCCATGGTGCGCAACAGTTCACGCACCGCTTCAGCACCCATGACGGCATTGAACTCATCACCATATTCTTCAACTTTGGCTAAGTAGTCGTCCTCAGTCAGCAACTGGCCACGTGTCAGTGGTGTCATGCCTGGGTCGATCACGATGAATGCTTCAAAATACAGCACACGTTCGATGTCGCGCAATGCAATATCCAACACCATGCCTAAACGGCTTGGTAAGGACTTTAGGAACCAGATGTGTGCCACCGGTGAGGCCAACTCGATGTGGCCCATACGCTCGCGGCGCACTTTGCTCAAGGTCACTTCAACGCCGCATTTTTCGCAGATCACACCGCGATGCTTCAAACGCTTATATTTACCGCACAGACACTCGTAATCTTTGATTGGGCCAAAGATTTTGGAGCAGAACAAACCATCACGCTCTGGTTTAAAAGTACGGTAGTTGATCGTTTCTGGCTTTTTAACTTCGCCATAGGACCATGAACGGATTTTTTCAGGTGAAGCCAGCGCGATCTTAATCGCGTCGAACTCTTCTTCTTGCGTAACCTGTTTAAATAAATCTAATAACGCTTTCATAGAGACTCTCCTTAATGGCGGGCTTAGTTACGGTCTAAATCAATGTCAATCGCGAGTGAACGAATTTCTTTCACCAACACGTTGAATGATTCAGGCATACCCGCATCAATTTTGTGCTCACCTTTGACGATGTTTTCGTACACTTTTGTACGACCATTCACGTCATCTGATTTCACCGTCAACATCTCTTGCAAGGTGTATGACGCACCGTAGGCTTCAAGTGCCCAGACTTCCATCTCACCGAAGCGCTGACCACCGAACTGGGCTTTACCACCCAACGGCTGCTGTGTCACCAGGCTGTAAGGACCGGTAGAACGTGCGTGCATCTTGTCATCAACCAAGTGATGCAGTTTCAATACGTGCATATAACCGACAGTGACTGGACGCTCAAAAGCATCACCCGTGCGGCCGTCGAACAGTTTTACCTGTGTTTTACCTGCGTGGAACTGCAACTTTTTGGTGTGCTCATCATCATCCGGGAACGCCAGATCTAACATGGCACGGATATCTGATTCTGCAGCCCCGTCAAACACTGGTGTGGCAAATGGTACGCCAAGTTTCAGGTTTGTGGCCAAATCAATCACTTCAACGTCGGTCAAACCAGCAATGTCTTCTTTCTTGCCAGTGCTGCTGTTGTAGATTTTGTCCAAGAAAGCACGAATTTCAGCCACTTTCGCTTCCGCTTGCAGCATATCGCCTAAGCGCTTGCCCAAGCCTTTCGCTGCCCAGCCAAGGTGCGTTTCTAGAATCTGACCAATGTTCATCCGTGAAGGCACGCCCAATGGGTTCAACACGATATCTAACGGCGTACCGTCAGCCATATGCGGCATATCTTCAACCGGGCAGATTTTTGAAATCACACCCTTGTTACCGTGACGACCCGCCATTTTGTCACCTGGTTGAATACGACGTTTAACCGCCAGATAGACCTTGACCATTTTTTGCACACCAGGTGGCAATTCATCGCCTTGGGTCAGCTTACGCTTTTTCTCTTCGAATTTGTTGTCAAATTCAATACGCGCTTGGCTCAAGCTATCTTTCAATTGCTCAAGTTGACGTGCGGCATCTTCATCGCTCAAACGAATATCAAACCAATCATAACGACCCACGCTCTCAAGGTACTCTTGAGTCAGGGTGTCGCCTTTTTTCAACTTGTTTGGACCACCTGTTGCGGCTTTACCATTCAACAAACGACTGATACGACCGAAGGTATCGTCTTCTACAATACGCATCTGGTCACCCAGATCTTTTTTGTAGTGTGACAATTGGTCATCAATAATCTGTTGTGCACGGGTATCACGGTCGATCCCCTCACGGGTAAAGACCTGCACATCAATCACTGTGCCTGTCATGCCAGACGGCACGCGCAGGGAAGTGTCTTTGACGTCAGATGCTTTTTCACCAAAGATGGCGCGCAACAATTTTTCTTCTGGGGTTAAAGTGGTTTCACCTTTAGGGGTGACTTTACCCACCAACACATCACCGGCTTCCACTTCAGCACCAATGTAGATAATACCGGAGTCATCCAAACGACCCAGCATACGCTCGGACAAATTGGAAATATCACGCGTAATCTCTTCAGGTCCCAACTTGGTATCACGCGCCACCACAGACAATTCTTCAATATGGATGGAGGTGTAACGGTCATCGGCCACGACGCGCTCTGAAATCAAAATCGAGTCTTCGTAGTTGTAACCGTTCCAAGGCATAAAGCCAACCAGCATGTTTTGACCCAGGGCCAACTCACCCATGTCGGTTGAGGCGCCATCAGCAACCACGTCACCGCGGGCAATGATGTCACCGACTTTCACCAATGGACGTTGGTTGATGTTGGTGTTTTGGTTAGATCGGGTGTATTTGGTTAAGTTGTAGATATCTACGCCCACTTCACCAGCTAACGCTTCCACGTCATGCACACGCACCACAATGCGGCCTGAATCCACATAATCCACCACCCCGCCACGACGTGCAGTCACGACAGTACCGGAGTCAATGGCCACGGTACGCTCAATACCAGTACCCACAACCGCTTTTTCAGCGCGCAGACAAGGAACCGCCTGACGTTGCATGTTGGCACCCATCAAGGCACGGTTCGCGTCATCGTGTTCAAGGAACGGAATCAGTGAAGCCGCTACCGAAACAATCTGACCTGGCGCCACGTCCATATACTGTACGCGGCCGGGTTGCGTCATGGTAAATTCGTTGTGGAAACGTGCGGAAATCAAATCCTCTTTGAAACCACCATCTACAGAGATTTCAGTGTTTGCCTGCGCAATCACGTACTGGCTCTCTTCAATCGCTGACAAGTAATCGATCTTGCCGGAGACCTTGTTGTCCTCTACCAAACGGTAAGGTGTTTCAAGGAAACCATAGTCGTTGGTACGCGCATACAAGGCCAAAGAGTTGATCAAACCAATGTTTGGACCTTCTGGCGTTTCGATTGGGCAAACACGACCATAGTGCGTGGTATGTACGTCACGCACCTCAAAGCCGGCGCGCTCACGTGTTAAACCGCCTGGGCCCAAGGCTGAAATACGACGTTTGTGCGTGATTTCAGATAATGGGTTAGTCTGGTCCATAAACTGTGACAACTGGCTAGAACCGAAAAACTCACGGATCGCGCTGGACACTGGTTTGGCGTTGATTAAGTCATGCGGCATCAGGTTTTCTGATTCCGCTTGCGACAAGCGCTCTTTGACCGCACGTTCTACGCGCACTAAGCCAGCACGGAACTGGTTCTCAGCCAATTCACCTACTGAACGGATACGACGGTTACCCAAGTGGTCGATATCGTCGATCTCACCGCGGCCATTGCGCAGTTCGATCAACACGCCAATGACGGCCAAAATATCTTCATTTGATAACACATTGTTGCCGGTGTCGCCTTGCGGGCCGACGTTCTCATAGAAACGGCGCATCCATGTTGCCGTACGCTCTTCCAATTTGGTTGGATAGGCGCGACGGTTAAACTTCATACGACCAACCACTGACAGATCATAACGATCTTCAGTGAAGAACAGACCTCTAAATAAAGCTTCAACCGCATCTTCGGTCGGTGGCTCGCCTGGACGCATCATGCGATAGATCGCTACACGGGCGCTATATTGATCCGGAATCTCATCACTGCGCAATGTTTGCGAAATGAAATTTCCATGATCTAAGTCGTTGGTGTAGATGGTATCAATTTCTGAAATCTTTGCTGCGACTAATTTTTCAAGCAATGAAGGGGTGACTTCATCGTTGGCGTTGGCAATCACTTCACCGGTTTCAGTGTCGATGATGTTTTTAGCAACTGCACGACCCATCATAAAGTCGGTTGGCACAGCCATGGTTTTCACACCGGCTTTTTCAATGTCGCGAATATGCTTCACTGTAATGCGCTTGTCTTTAGCAACCAGCACCGTACCGTCTTTGTCCGTAATATCAAACTTGGCAACTTCACCGCGTAAACGATCCGCAACCAGCTCAAATTCCACCCCTTTAGGACCAATATGGAAAGTGTCTGTATCGTGGAAAGTCTCTAGAATTTGCTCTGGGTTATAACCAAGCGCCTTCAATAAGATCGTCACTGGCATTTTGCGGCGACGGTCAACACGGAAATACAGGTAGTCTTTCGGGTCAAATTCAAAATCTAACCAAGAACCACGGTAAGGAATGATACGGGCGGAGAACAGCAGTTTGCCAGAGCTATGTGTTTTACCACGATCATGCTCAAAGAAAACGCCAGGGCTGCGGTGCAATTGGGACACAATCACACGCTCGGTACCATTAATCACAAAAGAACCATTCTCGGTCATGAGCGGCAATTCACCCATGTACACTTCTTGTTCCTTGACTTCTTTAACCGTAGGTTTGGACGCTTCACGGTCCATAATGGTCAGGCGCACTTTGACACGCAGTGGCACTGCATAGGTCAAACCACGTTGTTGACACTCTTTAACGTCAAAAGGCTCTGCGCCTAATTGGTAGCTCACATAGTCCAGACGTGCATTCTCTGAATGACTGACAATCGGGAAAATGGAACGGAAAGTGGACTCAAGACCCTCGTTTTTACGTTGGTCTGCGGGTACATTTTCCTGCAGGAATGATTTATAGGATTCCAACTGCATGGCTAGCAGGTAAGGTACCTCTTGAACACTGTCGCGCTTAGCAAAGCTTTTGCGGATGCGTTTCTTTTCGGTAAAGGAATAGCTCATAGCGTCTCCTGAAATTTTTGAGGGTAGAAGACAAAACACTTTTCATCCACTGCAATGTTTTGACATCTAACTTCGTTTAAATTCAACCACTTAACAATTAAAAGTGATCGCGTACTACGACAACTTTAGGCGATGTTACTACTGAAAAAAGGACATCAGTATCTGCATACGCCAGAAATGGCGAAGGCCGACGGTCTCCCGTCAGCCCAGCCAGATTCACAAATGTGAATTATTTCATCTCAGCAGTTGCGCCCGCTTCGATCAATTTTTTCACTGCAGCTTCAGCGTCAGCTTTGCTAACGCCTTCTTTAACTGCTTTTGGTGCGCCATCAACTAAGTCTTTTGCTTCTTTCAAGCCCAGACCAGTCAGTTCACGAACCGCTTTAATCACGCTTACTTTGTTGTCGCCAGCGCCGTTCAACACAACGTTGAACTCAGTTTGCTCAGCAGCAGCTGGTGCAGCAGCACCACCACCAACAGCAGCAACTGCAACCGCAGCAGCAGAAACATTAAACTTCTCTTCGATTTCTTTGATGAAAGCGGTCAGTTCCAATACGGTCATACCACCGATTGCATCTAAGATGTCAGCATTAGAAATTGCCATGATATAAATTTCCTAAAATAAATTGAATAAAAATTAAGCCGCTTGCTTTTCTTTTTCGTCGCGTATTGCAGCGATTGCACGAGCAAACTTGGTTGGGACTTCATTGAGCGTGCCAGCCAATTTGGACAGCAACTCATCACGGCTCAATGTAGATGCAAGCGCTTGTACGCCAGCCACATCAAGACGCTCATTAGGCATTGAGCCCGCTTTCAGTACGAACAATTCGTTATCTTTAGCGAAATTGTTCATCACTTTGGCGGCTGCAACTGGATCGGTAGAAATACCGTAGACCAGCGGCCCAACCATATCGTCTGCCAATGCTGCAAAAGGCGTACCTTCAACTGCACGACGAACCAGGGTGTTTTTCAACACACGAAGAAACACACCTGCATTACGTGCTTCAGCACGCAGTTTCGTCATGTTGGCTACGCCAATACCACGATACTCAGCAAGTACGATTGCTTGTGCATTAGCCACTTGTGCGGCCACCTCGGCAACGACTTCTTTTTTCTCTGTAAGATTAAGACTCAAGGTCTGTTCTCCTTCCGTTAATGAAAGCTCAGTAAAACTGAGCCACTCACGGCGTCCTTGTGCAGGGCATGGAAATATCCTGTGTTGGGGATCGCCATCTGCGTTGGCTTCAAATATTTAAAAACAGAGGATCGCTCACCCATTGATAAACATTATTGATTAAGTAAAAACACCAACGGTCTTTGATGCTCTTGAATCTCGATCTAAATGCATCGAGACTCAAGCCCAAAGTTCTTGCCCGATCCAACTGGATCGGGGCTTAATTTAATGCTTAGGCAGTTACGGATGCTTGATCAACGCGCACACCTGGGCCCATCGTGCTTGAAACGGACAATTTCTTCAGATAGATACCTTTAGAGCTTGCTGGTTTGGCTTTGTTCAATGCTTCGATCAGCGCTGACAAATTACCTTGCAATTGCTCAGCCGTAAATGAAGCACGGCCGATGGTGCAATGCACGATACCGCCTTTGTCAGTACGATACTGTACTTGACCAGCTTTGGCATTTTTAACCGCAGTAGCCGCATCAGGAGTTACAGTGCCAACTTTCGGGTTTGGCATCAAACCACGTGGACCCAATACTTGACCCAGTGCACCCACGATACGCATCGCGTCTGGTGTCGCAATGGCTACGTCAAAGTCCAACATGCCGCCTTTAACTTGTTCAGCCAAATCTTCAAAACCAACAATATCAGCACCGGCCGCTTTTGCCGCTTCAGCCTGTGCGCCTTGCGCAAACACGGCAACACGGACTGACTTACCAGTACCATGTGGCAACACAATGGCGCCACGCACTAATTGGTCAGATTTACGTGGGTCGATACCCAAGTTAATCACCGCGTCAACCGATTCGTTAAATTTAGCGCTCGCGCCTTCTTTAACCAAGCTCAGAGCATCAGCCACTGGGTACAATTTGTTACGGTCGATTTTCGCACGTAGTGCATCAATTCTTTTAGCCATGTTATACACCCTCCACTTCGATACCCATGCTGCGTGCGCTACCAGCGATGGTACGTACAGCAGCATCCAGGTCAGCAGCCGTCAGGTCAGGCTGTTTTGTTTTAGCAATTTCTTCAGCTTGTGCGCGCGTAATCTTGCCAACTTTATCGGTATGTGGACGAGGAGAACCTTTTTCCAGTTTGGCTGCTTTTTTAATCAGCACCGTTGCTGGAGGCGTTTTCATCACAAAAGTGAAGCTCTTGTCTGCAAACGCAGTAATCACTACTGGAATCGGCAAGCCTGGCTCAACACCTTGCGTTGCAGCGTTAAAGGCCTTACAGAATTCCATAATATTCAGACCACGTTGACCCAATGCTGGACCGACTGGTGGGCTTGGGTTGGCTTTACCTGCAGGGATCTGCAGCTTAATGTAGCCAATGACTTTCTTTGCCATGTTTGACTCCTTAAATGGGTAGTTAACGCCTTAACAGGCTCCCCGTTAGTAAAAAATCAACTACCATTTATGGCAGTTGACATGCGCACAACTAGACTTCTTTTTCTACTTGCGCGAAATCAAGCTCAACGGGTGTTGCGCGACCAAAAATCACGACTGACACACGCAGTTTATTTTTATCGTAATTGACTTCTTCAACGTTGCCGGAGAAGTCTTTGAACGGGCCATCAATGACACGAACACTCTCGCCTTTTTCAAATGTCATCTTCTGCGTTGGATTAGACTTACTGTCATCCATACGACGTAGAATAATTTCGACTTCTTTGTCTTTAATAGGTGTTGGACGTTGCGCAGTGCCCCCAATAAAAGAAGTTACACGTGGCGTGCTTCTAACCAAATGCCAACTTTCATCCGTCATTTCCATTTGAACAAGAACGTAACCAGGGTACAAACGACGTTCAGAAATCGTCTTTTGACCATTCTTCAACTCGATGACTTCTTCCACTGGCACTAAAATGTCACCGAACTGATCCTGTAAATTGGATCTGATGATGCGCTCTTCCAAACCGGCTTTCACGGATTTTTCCATGCCGGAGAAAGCTTGAACTGCATACCAACGCATAGACATTAAGCACCCCTACCCATAATCCATTGCACCATGTAGGCAAAGCCGATATCAACCAGCGCAAGAAACGCAGCCATGATCATCACCAGCACTGCAACGGCAAGGGTGGTTTGGATGGTTTCCTGACGCGTAGGCCATACGACTCTTTTCGCCTCGGCAACGGATTCGTTAAAAAAGCTGAGCGCCTGCTTGCCTTGCGGCGAAGTCCACGCCACAGCGACAGACGCGACAATACCTGCCAAAACGGCAAGTATCCTAACAACCATTGCTTTATCTTCAAAAAGATAAAAACCGGCGATCCCCAAAGCTAGCAACAACAGGGAAAAAGCCAGTTTGATTTTATCGATCATATACTTAACTTTATGATTAACACCACAGCTTATTCTGGGTGTTTGGCAGGCCAAGAGGGTCTCGAACCCCCAACCCTCGGTTTTGGAGACCGATACTCTACCAATTGAGCTATTGGCCTGTACTCTTTAAAGTGAAAGCTGCACGGGTTGTAGTGCAGCCATCACATACATCAACTATTACTCGATGATTTTGGCAACAACGCCAGCACCAACGGTACGACCACCTTCACGAATCGCGAAGCGCAAGCCTTCTTCCATCGCGATCGGAGCGATCAGCGCAACAGAGATCGATACGTTGTCGCCTGGCATCACCATTTCGGTACCTGCTGGCAATTCAACTGCACCAGTCACGTCGGTTGTACGGAAGTAGAACTGTGGACGGTAACCATTGAAGAATGGAGTATGACGACCACCTTCATCTTTACCCAACACATAGATCTCAGCAGTGAATTTAGTATGTGGCTTGATTGAACCAGATTTGGACAATACTTGACCACGCTCAACTTCTTCACGCTTAGTACCGCGCAACAACACACCTACGTTGTCGCCTGCTTGACCTTGGTCCAGCAGTTTACGGAACATTTCAACGCCTGTACAAGTGGTTTTCAACGTTGGCTTGATACCAACGATTTCAATTTCATCACCAACTTTAACAATACCGCGCTCGATACGGCCAGTTACTACAGTACCACGACCAGAAATAGAGAATACGTCTTCTACTGGCATCAAGAACGCACCGTCAATAGCACGCTCTGGCGTTGGGATGTAGCTGTCTAATGCGTCAGCCAATGCGAAAATAGCTGGTTCGCCGATTTCAGATTGGTCACCTTCCAGTGCCAATTTAGCAGAACCTTTAACGATTGGTGTGTCGTCGCCTGGGAAGTCATACTTGCTCAGCAAGTCACGTACTTCCATTTCAACCAGCTCTAACAACTCAGCATCGTCAACCATGTCCGCTTTGTTCAAGAACACAACGATGTATGGAACGCCAACTTGACGGGCCAACAAGATGTGCTCACGTGTTTGTGGCATTGGGCCGTCAGCTGCGGAACAAACCAGAATCGCGCCGTCCATCTGTGCTGCACCAGTAATCATGTTTTTGACATAGTCAGCGTGACCTGGACAGTCAACGTGTGCGTAGTGGCGTGCTGCAGTTTCGTATTCAACGTGTGCAGTGTTAATGGTAATACCACGTGCTTTTTCTTCTGGTGCCGCATCAATTTGGTCGTAAGCTTTTGCTTCGCCGCCAAATTTCTTCGTCAATACAGTGGTGATCGCCGCTGTCAATGTCGTCTTACCGTGGTCAACGTGACCAATCGTACCAACGTTCACGTGTGGCTTGGTACGTTCAAATTTGCCTTTTGCCATGATGTTTTTCCTTTATTAGTACTAAATAAAGCCAATAATATTGTTTTCACAAATTATGCGACGCGGATGACAGCACCCTTGCACGCGACTACTTACCAAGCCCCTTGCTACAGAGCAAATCTGGTGCCCATGGCGGGAATCGGACCCGCGACCTCTCCCTTACCAAGGGAGTGCTCTACCACTGAGCCACATGGGCGTTTTGCCTATTTTTATTGTTGGAGCGGGCGACGAGGTTCGAACTCGCGACATCTTGCTTGGAAGGCAAGTGCTCTACCAACTGAGCTACACCCGCACTATGCAGAACACCCAAGGAGGGTTCTCACCGACCCGCTTTACAGCAATACCTACAGGCAATCATTTTTTGGTGGAGAGGGCTGGATTCGAACCAGCGTACTCTGAGAGAACGGATTTACAGTCCGTCGCCTTTAACCACTCGGCCACCTCTCCAAAAAATCGACCGCGATTATCGCGGTTAATGTCGTTGACGTCAATGTCAACCAACATAATTTGGTGCCGGGTATCGGAATCGAACTGATGACCTTCGCATTACAAGTGCGCTGCTCTACCAACTGAGCTAACCCGGCATTTCAGGAAGGCGCAACTATATCACTTTTTTTGGTGAGTGATCTAGTGCTTTTAAAAAAAAATTTATTTTTTCTTGAAAAAATGTTGCCTACCCAACGGACATGACTCACAGACCATACTGAGCCGCTTTTCAACCCTATTACTTAACCACTTTTAGATGCGATTTTTTAGCGGCCGCTAATGTCGATGGATTCGGTTCGACACTCTGAGAGGTGCCCTCAGGCAATGGTGGCTGCCCGTCTGACACCTCAAAAAACATGCCTTGCCCATTTTCACGGGCGAATACACCACCAACACGATGAATAGGGACATAGATATGTTGCGCAACGCCACCAAAGCGCGCAGAAAACACCACGGCATCATTATCAATGTGCAGATCTTTGACCGCGGTATAGTTCATATTGAGCACAATCTCACCATTTTTCACATAAGCCATCGGCACCCGAGTATGGGCATCCACCTTGACCAACAAATGCGGGGTCAAACCATTATCCACACACCACTCATGGATGGCACGGATCAGGTAAGCAGTGGTTGGGATTAAAGCACTCATACGGTTTTCCTTAAAAAAACAGCGCGAAGAATATTCGCGCTGCCGGTAAGACTCATTGCGGTTATTTACGCATTGCCTTCTCAGAAGGGGTCATTGCTTCAGCATACATTGGGCGAGAAAACAACCTTTCCGCATACTTCAACAACGGTGCAGCTTGATTTGGTAACTCAATTCCATAATGGCCCAAACGCCATAGCAGTGGCGTAATTGCCACATCCAGCATTGAGTACTCATCGCCCATCAAATAACTTTGCTTGGCAAAAATAGGCACTAGTTGCGTCAAGTTATCACGTACTACTTTTCTCGCACGCTCAGAGACTTGCTCGTCATTCGATTCAATATCTTTGATATGGCTAAACAAGTCTTTTTCAAAGTTATATAAAAACAGACGCGCACGCGCACGCATGACAGGATCGGCAGGCATGAGCTGCGGGTGTGGAAAGCGCTCATCAATATACTCATTGATGATATTGGCTTCAGACAATACCAAGTCGCGCTCTACCAATACTGGCACCTCACCATACGGATTTAAGATGGCTAAGTCTTCGGTTTTATTGGTCAGATCTACATCAATGACCTCAAAATCCATGCCTTTTTCAAACAAGACGATACGGCAACGATGACTGTAAGGATCGACAGTGCCCGAATACAATCTCATCATAATTATTCTCCCTATAAAAAAAGACACCAAGGCCTGACGCCTTGGTGTCGGACTTGGTTGCTAATTAGCGAATGTCTTTCCAGTATTCCGCTTTGATTTTCTTGGCCAAGACTAACAGCACTGACAGGAACAACAACACCGCTACACCAATCCACAAACGGGACTGTTTGGCTGGTTCTGCCATAAACGCAAGGAAATTGGTTAAGTCACCAGTAAACTGATCATACTCTTCTGGACTGAGTTTGCCGGCTTTTTCGACTTTTAAGGTGTGGGTTTCATGATCCAACACCTGCACACCTTGCAGCTCATATAACACATGCGGCATGGCGACTTTATCGAAAACCAAGTTATTCCAACCGGTTGGACGCGTGTCATCCTTATAAAAACTGCGCAGATAAGCATAAACCCAGTCAGCACCACGGGCGCGCACTTCGACACTTAGATCAGGCGGGGCAGCCCCGAACCATTTTTTAGCATCTTTGGGGTTTAAGCTCACACGCATGGTTTCGCCCACTTTTTCACCGGCAAACAGCAAATTATCTTTAATCTGCTTGTCTGTCAGGCCAATGTCTTGCAAGCGGTTGTAACGCATGTAATTGGCGCTGTGACAATTCAAACAGTAATTCACGAAAATTTTAGCCCCGCGCTGCAAGGACGCTTTGTCCGACATGTTAATCGGTGCCTTGACATCAATATGGACTTCATTCGCCAACGCACTGCCAGAAGCCAGCAATGTCAGGCTGGCAAAAGCCTGTATAAACATTCTTTTCATCATTAGTAAGTCACCCTTTCTGGCACTGGCTTGGTTTGGTCTTTTTTGGTGTACCAAGGCATCAAAGCAAAGAATGCGAAATACACCACACTACAAACACGCGCTATCACGGTTGCGCGATCGGCACGACCTAACCATGCCCCAAACTGACCCCATGCGTCACCCGGAATGGTCCCCAAGTAACCCAATAATACCCAGCTCACCACAAACGCTGCCAACCAACGCTTGTACAAGGCACCGCGATAACGAATGGACTTCACTGGACTCTTATCCAGCCATGGCAAGAATGCAAATGCCACTACGGACAAGCCCATCGCTACCACACCAGGGAACTGTGAAATTCCGATAGGCGGTACGGCACGCAAAATGGAGTAGTAAGGCGTAAAGTACCAAACCGGGGCGATGTGAGCAGGTGTTTTCAGCGGGTCAGCAGGAATGAAGTTATTCGCTTCCAAGAAATATCCGCCCATTTCCGGCATAAAAAACACAATGGCAAAAAACACCATCAAGAACACCACAACCCCAACCAAGTCTTTCACGGTGTAATAAGGATGGAACGGAATACCATCCAGCGGAATACCCGTCGCTTTGTCCTTGGTGGCTTTCACTTCAACACCATCTGGGTTGTTTGAACCGACCTCATGGAGCGCCACAATGTGCACCGCCACCAAACCCAACAACACCATGGGCAATGCAATCACATGAAAAGCGAAGAAGCGGTTTAATGTTGCATCGGAGACTAAGTAGTCGCCACGCAGCCATTCAGACAAATCTGGGCCGATAAAAGGCACGGTGGAGAACAAGTTAACAATCACTTGCGCACCCCAATAAGACATTTGACCCCAAGGCAACAGGTATCCAAAAAACGCTTCACCCATCAGCACCAAGAAAATGCCTACGCCAAACAACCAAATTAATTCACGCGGCGTTCTGTATGAGCCATAAATAATGCCTCTGAACATGTGCAAATAGACCACCACAAAAAACATGGAGGCGCCCGTTGAGTGCATGTAACGGATAATATTGCCGCCGAATACATCGCGCATGATGTATTCCACCGAAGCAAACGCTAATTCCGCTTCTGGTTTGTAGTTCATAGTTAAGAAAATACCAGTGACGATCTGCAGCACCAGCACCATTAACGCTAACGAACCAAAGAAATACCAAAAATTAAAGTTTTTTGGTGCATAGTATTCGGTCAAATGCCCCTTGATCGTGCTACTGAGCGGAAAACGGGCATCAACCCAATCCAATACCCCAGCGGACGTCGTTTTTTTAGTCGTTGCCATGAATTAAGCCTCCGCCTTTTTATCTTCACCAATCAGCAAAGTCGTCTCTGTCAGATACTGGTGTGGAGGTATCAACAGATTTTTCGGTGCAGGCGACCCTTTAAACACACGACCAGAAAGGTCGAATTTAGAGCCGTGACATGGACAGACAAAGCCACCATCCCACTCTGCAGTCGTTGCAAAGTTGTCATTTGGGGAGCAACCCAAGTGGGTACAGGTCCCCAACATCACCGCGAATTCGGGCTTGATTGAACGGTCTTTGTTTTTACAGTATTCAGGTTGTTGCGGCACTTCAAGATTTGGATCAGATAGTTGGTCATCGTGCTTGACGAGCTGAGCTAACATTTCTGGTGTGCGGCGTACAATCCATACCGGCTGACCACGCCACTCGGCTGTCAGTTTTTCACCCGGTTTTAGCTTGCTAATGTCGACTTCGACAGGCGCACCGGCTGCTTTTGCACGCTCACTAGGCAACATACTGCCGACAAACGGAACTGCAACCGCGGCTGCACCAACAGCCCCTGTGGCGGCCGTCGCTTTTACCAAGAAATCGCGCTTTTGCAAATCCACCTCAGATGGCTGGCAAAACGACAAACTATTGCTGTCAATTTTGTTTTCTGACATTGGCTTCCTTAATCTACCCTTCTAGGGAACAGTGTGATCAAAACTTGATTCGCGATTATACATTTTTCGCAGAAACAAGCCAAATTTAATTCGATAAGTATTTGATATTAATCAGTTAAACAGGGTTATCCAACTCAACATAAATGTGTTCAATTCCGTAATTTTCGGCAATCCATTGCCCTAAAGCTTGCACGCCATAGCGTTCGGTAGCATGATGCCCCGCGCTAATGTAAGCCGTTTCAGTCTCGCAAACCGTGTGCCAAGTTTGCTCAGAGACTTCACCACTGATAAACACATCGACACCGGCATTGACCGCCTGTTGCAAGTAGGATTGGGCTGCACCCGAACACCAAGCCACTGTGCGCACTTGTTTTTGGGCATCACCCAATAGTTGCACCTGTCGGCCGAGGCGCTGACTCACGTGCTCACCCACCTGCGCCAGTGATAGGGCCTCCGGTAGCTCGCTCACTGGCAACATATTTTTATCGTCGATAAAACGCGCCACGGGCCAATCGAGCGCCTTACCTAGTTGTACGTTATTCCCGACCGCTGGATGTGCATCCAGCGGCAGGTGATAGGCGAGCAGGCTGAGGTCATGTGTCAGCAGCCGCTTTAACCGCTGGCGTTTAATCCCAGTCACTTCTGCTGGCTCACCCCGCCAAAAATAACCGTGGTGAACCAAGATCGCGTCAGCATCCATCTTAATGGCTGCCTCGATCAAGGCCTGACTCGCTGTGACGCCGCTGACAATCCGCCTGACCTGCGGACGACCTTCGACTTGCAATCCATTTGGGCAATAATCTTGAAATTTGCCCACTTGCAAAAAATTAGCCAACGTATTGACAAGAAGATTCAATTCCATCGATGACTCTCATATATACTATTCATTTGTTAAGACATTCATTTACATTTGCATCTATGCGACATCTCTGGTCTATCTTCTCACAAGCCGTTACCGTTTGCTTGGGCGTTTTATTTGTCTTAAAGTTATTTTATCCGGGTGTACTAACGCAGTCGCCTACACATCCGATGACAAGCAATACTCAAACAGAAGCAAAAACATCGGCATTGATTGCTGCAAGCGGATATCGTACAGCTGTCAGTAAAGCCATGCCGTCGGTAGTAAATATTTTTACCACGGCGCGCATCAGTCAAGACCCCCATCATGCCTTAAAAAATGATCCATTGTTTCGTCATTTTTTTGGCGATGAAATGGAAGAAGAAGACGACCAACCAGAAAATAGCTTGGGTAGTGGTGTGATCGTCAGTGCAGATGGCCTGATATTGACTAACAACCATGTCATCAGTTCAGCGGATCAGATCGAGGTCGCGCTCAGCGATGGTAGTAAATCCTCGGCCACGGTGGTGGGCACTGACCCGGATACCGACTTAGCCGTGCTGAAAATCGACCGTAAAAATCTGCCTGCAGTCACCTTCAGTAACAGCGACCAGATGAAGGTTGGAGACGTCGTACTAGCGATTGGCAACCCGTTCGGTGTGGGCCAAACTGTCACCCAAGGAATTATCAGCGCGCTGGGCCGCAATCATTTAGGCATTAACACCTTCGAAAATTTTATTCAGACTGATGCCTCGATTAATCCTGGCAATTCCGGCGGGGCATTAATAGACGTGAATGGCAACCTGATTGGAATCAACAGCGCAATTTATTCGCGCAACGGCGGTAGCATGGGCATTGGCTTTGCCATCCCAGTAAGCATTGCCAAACAGGTCATGGAACAGATTAGTTTTAATGGTTCCGTCACCAGGGGCTGGATTGGCATTGAAGCACAAGACATCACGCCAGAACTGGCTGAATCGTTCAACCTGAAAGCACCGAGCGGCTCACTGATTGCAGGCGTGCTACTGGACAGCCCTGCGGATCGTGCAGGCTTGCGCCCCGGTGATATTTTGCTGGCAATCGACGATAAAGTGGTGGCGGATAGCCAATCGATGCTGAACATCATTGCCATGTTAAAACCACGTGACAAAGCGACGTTATCCATCATGCGGGCAGGCAAAAAAATCAACATCGTCTTAGTGGTGGGTAAACGCCCACTACCGAGCAAAATACCGCAGTAACTGCACACTCAGTCGACGGCTGCCTCTTGATCTGTCGGCTGGGGCAGCCAGCGTACCACCAACAAGCCGATTTCGAATAGCAACCAGAGCGGCAATGCCAACATACATTGCGAAACAATATCAGGCGGCGTAAAAATGGCCCCCAGCACAAACGCTCCCACAATCACATAAGAACGCGACTCTTTTAATTGCGCCAAGCTCACCCAACCCATCAGCGCGATGAGCACCACAGCCACTGGCACCTCAAACGCAAAGCCAAATGCTAGAAATAAACCGATAACGAAATCCAGATATTCTGCAATATCAGTCATCACTGTCACCCCGGCCGGCGCACTCCCAATTAAAAAGCCAAAGACGACAGGAAACACCACAAAATAGGCGAAAGCCATACCAATAAAAAACAAAATGATCGCCGATGCAAGTAATGGGCGAATCAAGCGCTTTTCATGCGCGTAGAGACCCGGCGCAACAAAACGCCAGCATTGATAGACCATCCATGGCAGCGTCAGTAGAAATGCCGAAAGCATGGTGACTTTCATGGGCACAAAAAAGGGCGTCGTCACTGCGGTAGCGATCATTTGCGCCCCTTGCGGCAGCTTGGCTAGTAACGGTGCGGCTAGCAAGCTATACAAGCGATCAGAAAATGGGAACAAGGTGACAAACACGACCAGCAGTCCGATGACGGCGCGTAATAAACGATTACGCAATTCAATCAAATGAGAAATAAAAGTTTCTGTCGGCGTCATAATGCTTGAATACTCAGTGACAGCTTAAGTGGAGGTCTTTTGTTCAGAAGCATTACTCGTATCCTCCAGCTTAGGGCTAAGTTTGCGAGCGCGCCGCGTGGGTTTTTTAGTCATGCCTGAATCGGCAAACAATTGCGCCTGCGGGTCTGATGCAAGACTGGGTTGTGGTTGTGCCTCAAGCTGCGGTGGTGGCAGTGACGTTGCGTCTGCGAGCACGGCATCTTGGATGTTGCGTTGGCGGGGTTGGCGGGGTTTCTTAGCCCCCTCGCTTGCAGGTTCAGGGCCCGCGATGTCAGGCGCCACCGATGGCAGAATGCTACGCTCCACTTCTTGCATACCCTCTTGCAAGCTGGATTTCACCTCGTCCTGTAGTTTTTGCAACTCAGCAAAGCGTGCTTCACGATTGACTTCGTCTTTAACCTGGGTGACAAAGCGCTGCATACGGCCAAAAAAAGCGCCCGTGGTGCGGGCGACTTTTGGCAATTTTTCTGGGCCTATCACAACCAAGGCTACGAAGGCGATCACCAGCAATTCTGAAAATGAAATATCAAACACGGTGCATCAATACTTATTTGCTTTGATCCGTGAGCTCATCTTGCTTGGACTCAGCCTTGCCTTCATTCACTGCTTTTTTAAACTCATTCACTGCGCCACCGACGTCTCCGCCGATATTACGCAGTTTCTTGGTGCCGAATACCAGCACTACAATCAGCAACACAATCAGCCAATGCCATAAACTAAATGATCCCATCATAATCTCCTTTACCTTGCCAGACGCTATCCGCTGATCGCGCCGCCACCAAACACATGCAGATGAATGTGAAACACTTCTTGGCCGCCTTCACGACCGACATTCATCACAGTTTTATAGCCAGTCAACCCTAAGCCAGCGGCTAATGTTGGCGCTAATACCATCATTTTACCAAGCAAAGCCTCATGTGCAGCAGTACAGTCATTGAGGGTTTCGATATGCGTTTTTGGCACAATCAAAAAATGAATCTTAGCCAGCGGACGAATATCATGAAACGCAATCACGTCTTCGTCTTCATAAACTGAATTAGACGGGATTTGGCCAGCGGCAATTTTACAAAAAATACAGTCTGCACTCATTGGCTTCTGCTCGCTTTCTCTTCAATCCCTGACAAGCCTTCGCGCCGCGCCAACTCATTGAGCACATCCTGCGCGCTTAATCCGGCATGACTCAGCATCACTAAGGTATGAAACCATAAATCTGCGGTTTCATAAATGATTTCTTCGGTGTTGCCGCCTTTGGCTGCAATCACGGTTTCAGTGGCTTCTTCGCCAATTTTTTTCAAAATGCTATCCATGCCCTTGGCATAAAGCTTGGCGACATAAGAAGACGATGGATCAGCTGACTTACGCTGGTCCATTAATTCTGACAATCTGGTTAGTACATCACTCATGGTATATCGCTTTCGGATCTTTGAGCACAGGCTCCACCGTGACCCATTGGTCAGCTTGTAATTGCTGAAAAAAACAATTGTGTCGACCAGTATGACAAGCAATACCGCCTAACTGTTCGACAGTGAGCATGATCACATCATTGTCGCAATCTAAGCGGATGTCGTGTACCAGCTGTGTGTGGCCGGAAGACTCACCTTTGTGCCATAGTTTGTTGCGGGAACGGGAAAAATAAACTGCGTGGCCGCTATCACGCGTCAGTTGCAACGCCTCGCGATTCATCCAGGCAAACATGAGAATTTTTCCTGTGCCTTGCTCTTGCGCGATCACTGGCACTAGGCCATCTGCTGTCCAAGCAATTTGATCGAGCCAGTTCATCTCACTTCTAGCCCGTGTTCACGCATGTATTCTTTGGCTTGTTTCACAGTGAATTCTCCGTAGTGGAAGATACTGGCAGCCAGCACGGCATCGGCACCACCCAGGGTCACGCCATCAACCAAATGTTGCAAATTACCTACACCACCAGAGGCAATTAAAGGCACATCCACTGCATCGCTAATCGCTTTATTCAGCGGGTTATTAAAGCCAATCTTGGTGCCATCGCGATCCATACTGGTCACTAACAGTTCACCAGCGCCGAGGCTGACCATTTTTTGTGCCCACTTCACCGCGTCTAACCCGGTTGACTGCCGTCCGCCGTGCGTGAACACTTCCCATTCAAACGGCTGGTTGTCGACTTTTTTCGCATCGATTGCTACCACGATGCACTGCGAGCCGAATCGGCTAGCAGCATCTTCGACCACTTGCGGATTTAAAACCGCAGTTGTGTTGATGCTCACTTTATCTGCGCCGGCATTGAGCAAGCGACGCACATCTTCTACCTTGCGAACACCGCCCCCAACTGTGAGAGGAATAAATATCTGCTCAGCCACACGTTCAATGATATGCAGAATCAGATCACGGTTATCAGAGCTGGCTGTAATATCAAGAAAGGTTAACTCATCTGCGCCCTGATCATTGTAGCGCTGTGCAATTTCGACTGGATCGCCCGCGTCGCGCAACTCAAGGAAATTCACCCCTTTGACCACACGGCCATCGGTCACATCTAAGCAAGGAATGATGCGTTTGGCACAACCCATTATGCGCGGCCACTCAGTTGATCAGCGAGTAATTGTGCAGCAGCAAAATCGAGGGTGCCCTCATAAATCGCACGCCCTGTAATCGTTCCAATAATGCCTTCATCCTGCACGGCACATAAATGACGCACATCATCGAGATTGGTAACGCCGCCACTGGCGATCACTGGAATTGTCAGCGCTTGCGCAAGAGCGACGGTCGCATCAATATTCACACCCGTCAGCATGCCATCACGTCCAATATCGGTATAGACAATGCTCTCTACGCCGTAATCTTCAAATTTTTTCGCCAAATCAATCACATCGTGACCAGTCAACTTAGACCAACCATCCACCGCGACTTTGCCGTCCTTGGCATCCAATCCGACCATAATTTGTCCTGGGAAAGCATAACAAGCCTCGTGCAAGAAACCCGGATTTTTGACCGCAGCCGTGCCAATAATGACATAGCTGATGCCATCATCAAGATATCGCTCAATGGTATCCAGATCGCGAATGCCTCCACCCAATTGAATCGGAATATCGCCCCCTACGGCTGCTACGATGGACTTGATAGCCGCCTCATTGACCGGTTTACCCGCAAAGGCACCATTTAAATCCACCAGATGTAATCGTTTACCGCCCTGATCTACCCAATGTCTGGCCATGGCGCCTGGGTCTTCGGAAAATACGGTGGACTCTTCCATCAAGCCCTGCTTTAAACGGACGCAGTGACCATCTTTCAAATCAATCGCTGGAATAATTAACATGTTGTTTTCAATAGATAAATGACGAGTGATGACTAAAACAACCGAAAACCCTGTTTTAGGGTTTCCAGTTTACAAAATTATCGAGAAGTTGCAACCCTGCCGCCGCACTCTTTTCTGGGTGAAACTGCACTGCGAACACGTTATCGCGCGCGATGGCACCAGTAAAATCGAATGGATAAGCAGTGGTCGCTGCGGTGAGACCGACTTCATCTGGGGCCACATAGTAGCTGTGTACATAGTAAAACCGGGCTTGATCGGGAATGTCAGCCCACAGGGCATGGGTCTGCGTCTGATGCACCTGACTCCAACCCATGTGCGGCACCTTTAGTTTGGCCCCATTCACGTCAATCATGCACTCTGACGGAAAGCGTTTCACCTGACCTGGATACACCCCTAAACCCGGCACATTACCTTCTTCAGAATGTTCAAACAGCATTTGCAGGCCAATACAAATCCCTAAAAATGGCTTTTGCTTGGTGGCCATGATGACTGCCTGCCGTAAGTCGCGTGCATCCAGCTCTCGAATGCAATCAGGCATCGCACCTTGACCTGGAAAAACGACGCGCTCAGCTTGCGCAATCTGCTCCGGGTCGCTGGTAACAGCGACCGAAATCGATGGCGCCACGGCCTTGAACGCATTGGCGACAGATCTTAAATTACCCATGCCATAATCAACAATGGCGACTTGCAAGCGACTCATGATTAGCGATCAGGCGTTATAACGCACCCTTGGTTGAAGGCATCAATCCAGCCATACGTGGATCTAAAGTCGAAGCCATGCGTAACGCGCGACCAAAAGCTTTAAAAATAGTCTCAGCTTGGTGGTGTGCGTTTTGGCCCTTAAGGTTATCAATGTGCAGTGTCACCAGAGCATGATTGACAAAGCCTTGGAAGAACTCATGAATGAGGTCGACATCAAAGGCACCAATCATGGCACGGGTAAATACACAATCGAATTCAAGGCCTGGTCGACCAGAAAGATCAAGCGCAACTCGGCTTAAAGCCTCATCCAACGGCACATAACTGTGGCCGTAGCGAGTGAGTCCTTTTTTATCGCCTATCGCCTTGGCAAATGCTTGTCCTAGCGTGATTCCTACGTCTTCAACCGTATGGTGCGCATCAATATGCAAATCACCATTGGCGTGTATCTTCATGTCGATCATGCCGTGACGCGCAATTTGATCGAGCATGTGATCGAAAAAGCCCAAACCAGTGTTGAGGTCAGATTGACCCGTGCCATCGAGATTAATCGAGACCGTGATTTGAGTTTCTAGCGTATTGCGTGTGACTTCAGCTTGACGTGACATATAAAGGTGGGGAGATTGACCACAATGAATTAGCAAATAATGTATTCATTTTACAGCAAGTCTTGCTTGACTGGCAAAAAGCCGACATGAAAAACAAAAAAGCAGCCCGGGGGCTGCTTTTTAACATCAAAAAATGATTCGTGAGAATCTTAATTGATTATTTTGCTTCTTCAGTTGCAGGTGCCATTTCAGCAGGTGCAGCTTCAGCAGGCATTGCTTCAGCGGCTGGGGCTTCAGCAGCTGGGGCAGCTTCAACAGGTGCAGTTTCTTCTGCAGCTGGGGCTTCAGCAGCTGGGGCAGCTTCTTCTGATTTTTTACCCAACAAAGAGAAAACCAACACTGCAGCAACAGCAGCAATGATCCAAGGCAGCAACTTGTTGCCACCTTTAGCGGCAGTACCAGCACCGTGAGCGATTTTAGTGATCTCAGTAGCAGCAGCCGCTGGATCAGCAGCGCCGTAGATAGCTGCACCAGCAACCACAATGTCAGCACCCGCATCAACGACTTGTTTAGTAGTTGCTGCTTTTACGCCACCGGCAACAGACACTTTAGCGCCTGTTTTCAGACCGGATACCAAACCCAAGTCAGCGAATGGTGTTTGACCAGCCGCTTGTTGATCCAAACCAGTATGCACACCGATGATGTGTGCACCCAATTTAACGACTTCAAGCGTACGGGCTTTTTTATCTTTTACGTTGATCAAGTCGATTTGCGCTTCTTTGCCGTATTTGTTGGCAGCGTCAATCACGCCTTTGATCGTACCGATATCTGCTGTACCCAAAACGGTACAAATGTCAGCGCCTGCTTTGTAGAATGGCTCAGCTTCGTAGAAACCGGCATCCATGGTTTTCAGGTCAACCAAAATTTTGTTGTTTGGGAATTTTGAACGCAGTGCTTTTAACAGTTCGATACCGTTGTGTTTGATACAAGGTGTACCAATTTCAAGAATATCAACGTGTGGCGCAACTTTTGCTGCCAAAGCGATTGTTGCGTCGAAATCCAATGAGTCCAATGCCATCTGGGTTTGTGCCATTTTTCTTCCTCCGAGTTTGCTCTATTTTAAATCCAATGAATCTATGCGCAGCAATCATGCAAACGCAACCCTCACTGCACATTATGTACAATAGCGTGCATCATAACCGCATTTTCAATAAAATGACAATATTGCGACGAC